>JAFTRN010000040.1 GCA_017462265.1 Coprobacter sp.
AAGCGCATTTCAAGAAAGAATATTTCATAGATAAAGCGAATAAAAGGTTTGTAATGTTGGAATAAAAACGGTGTAAAGATATAAATAAAAATATTGATAAAAACATTTATTGATAAATTTTTTACAAAACTATGTTACAGGACACTTCTATGTTGCTTTCCAAATAATAAGACTATATTTATTGTTTGTTAACCATTTATTATCAAATACTTAATCGATTTCTAATAATTTAATGTTTTTTTGAAGAGTCAATACCTATCCACTCAACGTATTTACGCTGAGTTCTAATCAACAAATGACAACAGACCTACCAGACAAACTTCTATGAGATGATGAGGGTATAACCTCACGTCAATTTACTTCTTCAGAAGATTAGGTAAAACGCCACAAACTAATAAAAGATGAAGTCTGTTGACTCATCAGGTGTCCAAAGTAGTCGTTTTATGAAGTTGTCTGATGTCTGTTTATTATGAATCCGCACTGTATGGTACATATTCTTTTTTCGTCTTTAATATGGCAAAGATTATATTGGAAAGCTTACGCGCAATTCTCACTATTGCTTCCTGAGGTTTCATTCTCTCTTTATAATGCAAATAGAGTGAACCTAATCCTGCATCCCTATAAATAGCAATCCACGCAGCTTCAATAATCATAGGGCCAAGTTGTTTGTTGCCTCTGAAAGTCTTTTCTCCATGTACAATTTTTTCACCGCTGCTATGACTTGTAGGGATGAGACCGAGATACGCTGCAAATTCCCTTTCGTTGTGAAAACGTTTCACGTCATATATTTCTGTCAGGATACACATTGAAACGATAACACCTATACCCGGAATTGTTCTCAACAAATCAAAATTATGTTTGTATCTTTCCGTTTGGCTTAGCCAACGGACCATTCTTGTGGCCTCAAGCAATGTCATACGGATTGTCTCTACCTGATGGATTAATATGTCAAGAGAGTTTCTACTTGATGAAAGTAGTTCAACATCTTCTTTTAACCATTTTATAAATGCCTTAGACCAATGAGAACCTGGTTTGTCAAAACGATCAGGAAGGATTACTCCATTACAATGTAGCAGATGCTTAACTCTGGATTTGTATCCGTTCAAATCCCTTAAAATAGTTTTACGGATTCTGATTACAGAACGGTCGTCTATATTTCCCTTTTCTCTAATATAGATTCCTTTAAGTAATCCAGCCTTCAAAGACCTTACAAGTTTTACCGAATCCACTTTGTCTGTTTTCATTATTTCCTCATATTGGGTTGTTGGTACGTCAGCGGCATGGATTACCATGCAATTAATACCTACGTCTTTTAGAGCGTAATAGGTGGAGAATCCGCTAAACCCCGACTCGTAAACTGCCTGGTAGTCACCATCTGGATAATGCTTCTTCAAAAAATCAAAGAGCTCTACTGCTGAAGCTTTCTGTGAATGCCTTTTGACATTCCCTATTTCGGGAGCTATAGCTACATCCCAATTCTTCTTGTGGACATCGATTCCTACAAATATCTTTTGTCCGTTAAAAGAAATTTTATTCCTTTGCATAATGGTACGGTTTTAATTATTGTATATTGTTCTATTGGTAATTACAAAAATACAATCTAATTATTATCGTACCAACTTTTACTTTAAAACTATGAAAAACACCGAGGGGGTGCCTTACGGCAGGGGGCTCGAAGCCCCCGAGAGTAGTGTCTTATCCGTAGTACTATATTGTTAGCAATTGCAAACATAGTAACTAATGATAAAAAATATATTGGTGTCCGATAAAAATACGGCACACCGCGGTAATCATCTTTTCGGCTTTGCTCGACTACGATAAGCGGAACCCGACCAACAAAACGTAGGGACGCTTGGCTCAAGCGTCCACCAGGAGAAATCATCGTCAGAAAATCTGATAAAGCAACGTCTTCGACGTAGTGTTTTGGCGAATACATGTCTATCCCCACAATTCCACTACGTTACATTATGGGGTTTCTTGTAAATAACATCTTCGATGTATTTTATGCTAAGGCACCTCTTTTTCATACAACGATAAAACCTCTTCGGTCTGGCTCGCCCCTAACTTAAAGAAGGACGATATAAGTCAATGAAAATCAGGCTCTCCCTCTAAGATAGAGGGAGTACCCGTAGGGGGAGGGAGTATGCTTTTGTCAAGAAAAATACTATTTTGCCCCCTCTATTGGTTTTATAATCAGTATAGTCCGATACCTACGGCATCGTAAATCCACCAACAATTCCTACCCCGCATTGCGTTCGCCTATCGGCTCACTTATACGGGGTTGTACAAATCGATTACCTAACGGCAATCTTTTTAGGAAATAAATACAAGTTTCTCTTTTTGTTTTATGTATAAACTTCTTTATATTAAATATTTATGTGTGTCGCTAAAAATTTTATCGGACATTAATATCCAAAAATACCTCTTAAAAAATCTCGAGATAAAATCAAAACAACTTCTGAAATTTTACCGCCGTAAAATTGTGGTGGTAAAATTTCGTTTTTGGGTAAAATAAAAAGGCGATGCCACGGCATCGCCTTTTTGCTATGAAAAATAAGTCTTTTAAAACTCTGCGTTTTTGGGGGTACGGGGGAAGGGTATCACGTCGCGAATGTTGGTCATACCGGTGACGAAGAGCAACAGTCGCTCAAATCCCAAGCCGAATCCGGCGTGCGGACAGGTGCCGTACTTGCGGGTGTCGAGGTACCACCACATATCTTTCATGGGAATGTTCAGTTCCTCGATACGAGCCATGAGCTTGTCGTAGTTTTCCTCACGCACGCTACCACCGATTATCTCGCCTATCTGCGGGAAAAGTACGTCGGTGCCTTGCACGGTCTTTCCGTCGTCGTTTTGCTTCATGTAGAAGGCCTTTATTTCCTTGGGATAGTTAATCATGATGACCGGTTTCTTGAAATGTTCCTCTACGAGGTAGCGTTCGTGTTCGCTGGCGAGGTCGCAACCCCAATATACGGGGAATTCAAATTTGTGACCACCGGCTACGGCTTCCTCGAGTATCTTGATACCGTCGGTGTAGGGCAGGCGCACAAACTCGGTGGCGACTACTTTTTGCAGACGTTCGATGAGGCCCTTGTCAAACATATCGTTGAGGAATTGCAAGTCGTCTTTGCAGTTGTCGAGGGCCCAATTTACGCAGTATTTGATGAATTCCTCTTCGAGATCCATAAGGTCGGGCAGCTCGGCAAAAGCGATTTCGGGCTCTACCATCCAGAACTCGGCGAGGTGTCGCGGAGTGTTGGAGTTTTCGGCACGGAACGTGGGACCGAAAGTGTATATGGCTCCGAGCGCGGTGGCGGCGAGCTCACCTTCGAGTTGACCCGAAACGGTGAGGCTGGCTTGTTTTCCGAAGAAGTCGTCGTCGTAGATGATGGCTCCGGTTTCGTCTTTCTTCAGGTTGTAGAGGTTCTTGGTGGTTACTTGGAACATCTGTCCGGCCCCTTCACAGTCCGAAGCGGTGATGATGGGGGTATGGAAGTAGAAGAAACCTTTTTGGTGGAAGAAGGTGTGTATGGCCATGGCCATGTTGTGGCGTATGCGGAATACGGCTCCGAAGGTGTTGGTGCGGGGACGCAGGTGTGCTATCTCGCGCAGGAACTCCATGGAGTGACCTTTCTTTTGCAGGGGATAGGTGAGGGGGTCGGCGGTGCCATATACCTCTATGGTTTCGGCCTGAATCTCGGCCTCTTGGCCTTTGCCTTGCGACTCGACCAATGTACCGGTCACGCACAGGCAGGCGCCGGTGGTGACGGGTTTGAGGCTCTCATCGTCGAACTTGGCCAAATCTACTACCACTTGCATATTTTTGATGGTGGAGCCGTCGTTGAGTGCGATGAACCCTACCTGTTTGTTGCCTCGGCGGGTGCGAACCCAGCCTTTGACTTTCACCGTCGAACCGAAGGGCTTGGTCGCGAACAGATCGACGATGCGGGTGCGTATAAGCGTTTCCATATAGTGTGTTTTCTATTACGTGTTTGGTGATGAATTATTCGAATGAACCCATTTTCAAGAAGTTTACCTCTTGCTGGGTGAGGTGACGCCAGCGACCGCGAGGCAGGTTTTTCTTGGTGAGGCCGGCGAAATATACGCGGTCGAGTTTCACTACGCGATAGCCGAGCGACTCGAATATGCGACGTACCACACGGTTGCGGCCCGAGTGTATTTCGATACCTACCTGATTTTTGTCGGTCTCGTTGGCATAGCTTATGGCGTCGGCGTGTATGGGACCGTCTTCCAACTCTATACCGTCGGCGATACGTTGCAAGTCGTCCTCGCTGATGTCTTTATCGAGCCATACGTGGTAGATTTTTTTCTTCACGTATTTGGGGTGCGTGAGTTTCGAGGCGAGGTCGCCATCGTTGGTGAGCAACAGCACACCGGTGGTGTTGCGGTCGAGACGGCCTACGGGGTATATGCGCTCGGAGCAGGCGTTGCGCACGATGTCCATCACGGTGAGACGGCCTTGCGGATCGTCGGAGGTGGTGACACAATCTTTGGGCTTGTTGAGCAGCACATATATTTTGTGTTCGAGCATCACCACTTTGTCGTTGTGTGTGATTACATCGTTGCGGGTGATTTTGGTTCCCAATTCGGTTACTACCTCACCATTGACTTTTATTTCGCCGTTTTGTATGTATTCGTCGGCTTCGCGACGCGAGCACAGTCCGGCATTGGCCAGGAACTTGTTGAGACGTATAGGTTCGTTGGGATCGATGCTTTCGTCATAGACTACGCGACGGGGTTGCATGGGCATACGTTGCGGACGACGGTGATTTTGCACGCCCATACCATAGGGGCGGTTGTAGCCCGAGCGACCGGTGTATCCGCCCATCGTGCGGTTGCTTCCGGGACGGTATGAGGTGCTACGCTCTCCATAGGTGTTGCCGTTGTAGCCGCGCTCGTCGTTGTTGCGGTTATAGGGCTTGTAGTTGTTGTAGCGATTGTAGCCGTTCTGATTGTCGTAACGGTTGTAATTGCGGCTGTAACTATTGTAGCGGTTGTATGAATTGTCGCTGTTGTAATTGCGCTCGCTGTTATAGGTGCGTTCGGTATTTTCTTGTACCGAGTTGTAGTCTTTGTTGTAGTTGTCGCTCGTGTTGTAGCCGGGGGTAGAGCTGTTGTCGGTAGAGTTTCCCGAGGGCACATAGCGGTTGTTGTAGCGGCCCGGTTGGCGATTTTCGTAGTACGGACGTTGGTTGTACGAGTTTTCGGAGTTGTCGTAACGAGAATAATTCACTCTTTCGTACTTCCCGTTCTCTTGAGCGGTGTACCCTCTGTTTTCTCCGATACGAGGGCGACGCGGTCTTTGTTCTTTTTCCATCATAGTGGTTTGTTTATAAATAGAAAATGCTGTCCTCGCGGACAATTTTTGTTGTTAACAATCTTTTCTGATGCAAAGATGCAAATCATTTTTCAAAAAAGAGGTATAAATGGTTGTTTTTCTTTCCTATGAAACCGAAAAGTTCGCATTTTTGTTCGTTTTGTGGGTCTGTTTCGGAGAATATGAGGTAAAAAAAGTGCCGTGCGGAGCGAAAATAGAAAACCTTTTGTACCTTTGCATTCCTTAATGTTTTAATATTGTAATATGGAAAATATCAAACCCGGTCAATATGTAGAATTGACTTACGACCTTTTTGTAGGTCCCGAAAATGAATTGATGGAACGTGCTACCGATGAGATGCCTTTGCGTTTTGTATTTGGTGCCGACCAGATGCTTGCTTCGTTCGAGGCTCAGCTCAACGGATTGGAAGCCGGCGACAAATTCGATTTTACGATTCCCTGTGCCGACGCCTATGGCGAGCGCGACGAGGATCATGTGCTCGATCTCGATAAGAAGATGTTCGAGGTAGATGGTAAATTCGACGAGGATATTATCTTCCCCGGTAATACTGTGCCTATGATGGACGCCAACGGCAATCGTCTCAACGGCTCGGTGCTCGAGGTGAAAGAGGATATCGTGGTGATGGACTTCAACCACCCCTTGGCCGGTGAGGATCTACACTTTGTGGGCGTGGTGAAATTGGTGCGTCCCGCTACCGAGGAGGAGTTGCACCCTACGCACTCATGTGGTTGCGGCTGCGACAGCTGTGGAGGCTGTGGCGAGGAGCACGACCACGAATGTGGTGGCTGCGGCGACGGTTGCTGCCACTAATGCACAATGACTATACAATAACCGCGCTACTCGATATCGGGTGGCGCGGTTTGGTTTATTCTGTAATAAATAGTTTTTTACCATTGCGGATAACGAGACCTCGTGTTGTAGGTGCGATTTCTTGCCCCATAATATTAAAGGTCCTGTTGTCATAGTTTGTTGGGCTGCATATAGTCGGCGATAAGCCGGTTGTCGGTGTCGAATCATCGAGTGTTGCGCCGGCTCCATGAGGGGCTTGCAATACGATGGGTACGCTATCTACAGCAATAAAGGCGTATTCATATGGGACCTCGAGTGATATATCCGTATTGGTTTTGTTGTAGTACTTCCCCTGTCCGTAATTGTCGCGAGCTAAGTAGTAGAGGTCGCTATAATTCCCGGCTTTAAAAGGGCTATTTACGGAAGATTCGGCGTAATTACCTTCGACCAACGCGTGAGAATTGGCATTGACTGTCATCGCACCGTAATTTCCCGAGCAATAGTGGTAGTTGTTCAGCAAGTGTATATACACCCAGTCGGCTTGCGGTAATCGACCGGCACAACCATCACCCCATATACAATAGGCATACGTTATATATTGCAGATACCCTTTGTTCCAACCCACACCACATGGTAGGGGGTGCGAAAAGCTACGATCGGTATAGTGAAATTTGTTCCATGAGTAGGTCACAAACTGCTCGCTGCCTTCTCGTTTTCCACTATCGAGGCAACCGTCCATACCATCGATAAACTCGCAATGGTCTATCCACACGTGTGTGGCGCCATTGTTGGATATAAGGTCGTTTCCACCGACATCTACACTGCCGGGACCTTTGAATATAATATTACGAATAATAATGTTCTCGTTTGAGGTATCCATTATAAATATACCCGATTTACGATAGGTCTCTTTCGCGTCGCCCGTATAGTCGATTATCGTTTGGCGAGTATGTAACTCGCAGGCTTCGCTCACCTCTTTCCCGTTACTCAATGTGCCTCCCGTTCCCGATGAACTCGAATATTGTCCAAGATTGGCCTCTTCGAGTACTTTTTTCAATTCGGGGGAGATGTACCATTCGGTGCGTAATGTCGCTTTATTACGACCGATAATGGTTTTATTGCAATGCCCTCCGGTAATATCCATCGATGATGAAATGATAAACTCTCCGGCCGATCCGTCTAATATTATAATATCGTATGCGGCTATGGCATTGAGTATGGTGTTGCGGTCGTCGATACCATTACTATAAAGCACTATAGTCTGGGGATTGTCACTGCGATTTCCACCGTCGAGATTATAGGGGGTGCCGTTTACGTCGCTACAAGTGGCCCAGCCGAACGGCTTTCCGTCGAAATAGCCGGTGGCGTCGGCGGTCATATCTTGGGCATAGATATGCGCGGAAAATAGTAGCGAGATGGTGAAAGTAAATAATGGACGTAATTTTTTCATGGTAGAAGTTGTTATAAAAACTCGCCACCTATAGTACTTAATTCTATAGGGGCGAGAATATAAGTGAGCGAGATTAGTGCAACAGGTCGGAGAGTTGTCGCAGTTCGGCCCGTATCGATTTGCGTTTGTAGAGAATGTTGTACACAGCATTGAGTATGGGCATCTCTACGTGCAGACGTTCGTTGATTTCGGTCATGCACTTGGTGCCGTAATAGCCCTCGGCTATCATCTCCATCTCGGCTTGGGCGGCTTTTACCGAATAGCCTTTTCCTATCATCGTGCCGAAGAGGAAATTGCGGCTGAATCGGGAGTAGGCCGTGACCAGCAGGTCGCCGAGGTAGGCCGGCTCGCATATGTTGCGTGCCATGGGATTGGCTACGTTCACAAAGCGTTGCAACTCTTGTATGGCGTTGGCTACCAACACGGCTTGCAGGTTGTCGCCAAACTTGGCTCCGTTGCATATACCGGCTGCGATGGCGTACACGTTTTTGAGTACGGCGCCATACTCTATGCCATCGACATCGAACGATGTGGAGGTACGCATATAGGGGGTGCTCAGCAGGTCGGCGGCGATTTGCGCCCGACGTTGGCTGGGACAGCCTATGGTGAGGTACGATAGCCGTTCGAGGGCCACCTCCTCGGCATGACAGGGGCCACCTATCACGGCGAGACAATCGCCCGGCACCTTGAATACTTTCTTCAGGTAGTCGGTGATGATGAGGTTTTCATCGGGCACAATACCCTTTATGGCCGAGATGATGAACTTGTCTTGCAGCGCCTTACTTTTCAGTTTTTTCAGCTGTTGTTTGATGTAGGGCGACGGGGTGACGAGTATCAGCGTGTCCGAGTCTTTGACTATGTCGTTGATGTCGTCGGAGAAACTGATGCGGCTTATCTCGAACTTCACGCTCGACAGATAGTTGGGGTTGCGCCCTGAGCGTATAAACTCGTTGATGGTATCTTCGTTGCGAATATACCAGTTGATAGAGTCGGCATTGCACAAGACCAATTTGGCGAGGGCCGTGGCCCATGTGCCGCCTCCGATGATGGCTACTTTACCGGGGAGATTCATCGCTTGTACTTCTCTCTGTAGGTTTGTATTGTGAATTGTCGTCTTAGTGAGCCTTTTCTACCCAGGCTTTTACCTCTTCGGGGGTAGGATTGGGTATGTCGAGTTTGTATTTCTTGTTCAGCCCGCACAACTCTTGTTGCAGTTTGTTGGGATTGGCTCCGGCGAGTGACTCTATGGTGAGGTAGCCCACCTTCTGTATGGCGGCAATCCATTCTTGCGGTACGCCGATGGCGGTGTAGGCGCTGTCGGCATCTTTTTTGCGGGTTTTCTCGGGACGCATCTGGGGGAAGAAGAGTACCTCTTGTATCGTGGTCTGTCCGGTCATGAGCATGACGAGACGGTCCATACCGATACCCATGCCCGACGTGGGTGGCATACCATACTCGAGCGCGCGAATGAAGTCGTTGTCGATGAACATCGCTTCATCATCGCCTTTCTCCGACAGACGGAGTTGCTCCTCGAAGCGGTAGCGTTGGTCTATGGGATCGTTCAGCTCTGAATAGGCGTTACACAGCTCCTTACCATTGACCATGAGCTCGAAACGCTCGGTGAGCTCGGGGTTGTTGCGGTGACGCTTGGTGAGCGGCGACATTTCTATGGGGTAGTCGGTGATGAAGGTGGGTTGTATGTAGTTGCCCTCGCACTTCTCGCCGAATATCTCGTCGATGAGTTTGCCCTTACCCATGGTCTCATCTACCTCTATGGAGAGTTGCTTGCATACGTCGCGCAGTTGAGCCTCGTCCATACCGGTGATGTCGATACCGGTAAACTCTTTGATGGCCTCGGTCATGGTGACGCGCTTGTAGGGGGCTTTGAAGTCGATTACATTGTCGCCTACTTGCACTTGGGTGGTGCCGTTTACGTCGAGGGCTATCTTTTCGAGCATCTGCTCGGTGAAGTTCATCATCCAGTTATAGTCCTTGTACGAAACATATATTTCCATACAGGTGAATTCGGGGTTGTGGGTGCGGTCCATACCCTCGTTGCGGAAGTTTTTCGAGAATTCATATACCCCCTCGAAACCTCCGACGATGAGGCGTTTGAGGTACAGCTCGTCGGCGATGCGCAGATACAGGGGTATATCGAGTGCGTTGTGGTGGGTGATGAAGGGGCGTGCGGCGGCGCCTCCCGGTATCGATTGCAGGATAGGGGTTTCTACCTCCATGTAACCACGGGTGTTGAAAAACTCACGCATGGAGTTATATACCTTGTTGCGCTTGATGAATATCTCTTTCACGCCCTTATTTACTACGAGATCGACGTAGCGTTGGCGATAGCGCAACTCGGGATCGTCGAAGGCGTCGTAGGTCACGCCATCTTTTACCTTCACGATGGGGAGCGGACGCAGTGACTTGGATAGCACGGTGAGTTCCGACGCGTGTACCGATATTTCGCCCATCTGGGTGCGGAACACATAGCCTTTGATACCGATGAAATCGCCGATGTCGAGTAGCTTTTTGAACACGGTGTTGTAAAGTTCCTTGTCCTCGCCGGGGCATAAGTCGTCGCGCGAGATATATACCTGTATACGACCTTCGGAGTCTTTCAATTCCAAGAACGAGGCTTTACCCATGATGCGGCGGCTCATGATGCGGCCGGCGATGCTCACATCGCGACGCGGTGCGTCGTCGCTGAAACTTGCTTTTATCTCTTCGGTATAAGCGTTTACTTCATATTCGGCTGCGGGATAGGGATCTATGCCCATACGGCGCAGCTCTTCAAGACTGTTGCGACGAATGATTTCTTGTTCGCTGAGTTCGAATATATTCATCTTTTATTAGAAGTTGTTGTTCGTTGTTTTTGTTGCGAGGAAGAGTATTTCCCCTTTTTGAAACTTTGAGAAAAAAGTATCTTCTCTATTATTACATTTCGCGTCCGTGGCAGTTTTTGTATTTCTTACCGCTGCCGCAGGGACAGGGATCGTTGCGACCCACTTTGGGGGCGGCTTTCACCGGCTCGGGCTTGCGGGGAGGCATATTGGGCTGGGGACGATTGGGGTTACCCGGCATACCATTGCCCATCTGGTCTTTCTGCGTGCGATAGCGACTATAGTCCTGACGGCGCTCGGGAGCTGCCTCTTTTACCTGCTCGGGTTCGCGTACGGGTATCTGTCCGCGCATCAATATCGATATGGTCTTGGTGTTGATGGTGTTTACCATCTCTTTGAACATTCCGAACGATTCGAGTTTGTATATCAATAGCGGGTCTTTCTGTTCGTAGCTGGCGTTTTGTACCGATTGACGCAATTGGTCGAGGTCGCGCAAGTGCTCTTTCCAAGCCTCGTCGATGGTGTGGAGCAATATCGACTTCTGGAAGGCTTTGTTCACGGCTTTCGACTCGGTTTCGTAGGCCTCTTTCAGGTTACATACGATGTTGTACACGCGTTTTCCGTCGGAGATAGGTATCACGATGTTTTCGTAGCGGTCGCCTTGCTCCTCGAATACTCGTTTTATGACGGGGTTGGCTATTGTGGCGAGGTTGTCGATTTTGCGCTTGAAAGCGGCAATGACAGCGTCGTAGAGCGTCTCGCCGAGGGTGGCTGTCTTGCCCGAACGCATGGTGGCGGCATCGAACGGCACCTCTATGGCGAAGGTTTTCAGCACGGCTTCTTGCAGACCTTCGTAGTCGCCGGCCGAGGCATATTCATCGACCACGGCTTGGGCTGCGTCGTACATCATATTCACGATGTCGATACCTATACGCTCGCCGATGAGCGCGTGGCGACGTTTTTTGTAGATGACCTCGCGCTGGGCGTTCATCACGTCGTCGTATTCGAGCAAGCGTTTACGTATGCCGAAGTTGTTCTCTTCCACTTTGCGTTGAGCACGCTCTATCGACTTGGAAATCCACGGGTGCTCTATCACGTCGCCCTCTTCGTGACCGAGACGGTCCATCATTTTGGCTATACGTTCCGAGGCGAAAAGTCGCATGAGGTGGTCTTCGAGCGAAACGTAGAATACTGACGAACCGGGGTCGCCCTGACGTCCCGAACGACCGCGCAACTGGCGATCGACACGGCGCGACTCGTGGCGCTCGGTACCGATGATGGCGAGACCTCCCGCGTCGCGTACGCTCTCGGACAGCTTGATGTCGGTACCACGACCGGCCATGTTGGTGGCGATGGTCACGGTGCCGCTCTGGCCGGCTTGGGCCACGATGTCGGCCTCTTTCTGGTGCAACTTGGCGTTGAGTACGTTGTGTTTTATCTTACGCATGGTGAGCATACGGCTCAGCAACTCCGATATTTCGACCGAGGTGGTACCCACGAGTACGGGGCGACCGGCCTCTACCAATTTCACGATTTCGTCGATTACGGCGTTGTATTTCTCGCGCGTGGTCATATACACGCGGTCTTCGAGGTCCTTACGGGCTATGGGCTTGTTGGTGGGAATACTTACCACGTCGAGCTTGTAGATGTCCCAAAACTCGCCGGCCTCGGTCTCGGCGGTACCGGTCATACCCGAGAGTTTGTGGTACATACGGAAATAGTTCTGTAATGTAATGGTGGCGAAGGTCTGTGTGGCGGCCTCGACCTTTACGTGCTCTTTGGCCTCGATGGCTTGGTGCAATCCGTCGGAGTAGCGGCGGCCTTCCATGATACGGCCGGTCTGCTCATCGACGATTTTCACTTTGTTGTCGATGACTACATATTCATCGTCTTTCTCGAAGAGTGCGTAGGCCTTGAGCAACTGTTGCACGGTGTGTACGCGCTCGGCTTTCACGGCGTAATCCTGGGTTATCTGGTCTTTGCGCTCCTGTTTCTCGGCGTCGCTCAGTCCCAATGCGTCGAGTTCCGAGAGTTGGGCTCCGATGTCGGGCAATACGAAGAATTGCGGGTCGTCGCTATCGCCGGTAATCATGTCGAGACCTTTGTCGGTGAGATCGACGCTGTTGTTTTTCTCGTCGATGACGAAGTACAGCGGGTCGGTGACAATGGGCATATTGCGATTGTTCTCCTGCATATAGTATTCCTCGGTTTCGAGCATGAGGGCTTTCACGCCCGGCTCACTCAGATACTTGATGAGGGCCGAGTTTTTGGGGAGGCCTTTGAATGTGCGGAAGAGGAGTAATGCACCCTCTTTGCGCACCTCTTTGTCTTCAGATGCGATTTTGGCTTTGGCCTCGGCCAGCAGTTTGGTGGCGAAGGCTTTTTGTGCTTTGTATAGGGCTTCGACCTTGGGCTGGAACTCCTCGAAGAGTTGTACCTCACCTTTGGGCACGGGGCCCGATATTATCAACGGGGTACGGGCGTCGTCGATGAGTACCGAGTCCACCTCATCGACAATGGCGTAGTTGTGGGCGCGTTGCACGAGGTCTTGTGGGGTTATCGACATATTGTCACGCAGGTAGTCGAAACCAAATTCGTTGTTCGTGCCGAAGGTAATATCGGCGTTGTAGGCGCGACGACGAGCCTCGGAGTTGGGCTGGTGCTTGTCGATGCAATCGACCGACAGTCCGTGGAACATATAGAGCGGGCCCATCCACTCCGAGTCACGTTTTGACAGGTAGTCGTTCACGGTAACGACGTGCACGCCGTTGCCGGTGAGGGCGTTGAGGAACACGGGCAGGGTAGCCACGAGGGTTTTACCTTCACCGGTTGCCATTTCTGCTATTTTGCCTTTGTGCAGTACCACGCCACCGAACAATTGCACGTCGTAGTGCACCATGTTCCAAGTGATTTCGTTACCGCCGGCTACCCAGTGGTTTTGGTATATGGCTTTATCTCCTTCGATGTGCACGAAGTCGTGCCCTGCGGCGGCGAGGTCGCGGTCGAATTGGGTGGCCGACACCTCTATATATTCGTTTTCGGCAAAACGCTTGGCGGTGGCTTTCACGAGGGCAAACACCCGAGGCAGTATCTCATCGAGCACGGTCTCGTATTTTTCGAGAATATGCTTTTCGAGTTTGTCTATCTCGTCCCACATGCTCTCGCGTTCGTCGTATTCTACCTCCTCTATGGCCTCTTTTATCTCGGCTATACGGGCTTTTTCGTGAGCTACAGCCTCTTGTATTTGGTACTTGATTTCGGTGACGGCACTACGCAGGTCGTCGTTGCTCAACGATTCTACCTGCGCGTACTCGGCCAATATGCGATCGACATAAGGCTGTATTTCGCGCAAGTCGCGTTGCGATTTGTTGCCGAAGAGTTTTTTTAGAAAATCATTAAATCCCATAATGATGTATATGTTTTGTTTTTGTTATTTTTTTGTGAGTTGTGTATCAAATATCGCGCCAAAGGTATATACGATGGCATAATACGGTACAAAGATATACAAAATCCCCGAGATTCAGGGATTTTATGGCGTAAAAATAGCTCGAAAAGGCGCGTCGGGGGTAAAAAAGACAATTGTCTTTATAATTTTGGGGTATTTAGAAGTATTAGTGTCCGATAAAAATACGGCATACCGTGACAATCTCTCATCGGCCTGGCTCAGCGTTCTAAAACGTAGGGACGCTTGGCCCAAGCGTCCGCCGAGTGTGAAATAAACGCTTGCCCGGAGGGCTATATTTGAGTAGC
>JAFTRN010000041.1 GCA_017462265.1 Coprobacter sp.
CACCAGTCGGTGGCACCCGATACCTGCCATATACGTCCGCCCGCAATGGGGATTTGCACCTCGCCTCCGTTGTAATCGAGGCGATACTCCTTGCCTCCTTGACGCACAGCTATCGTGTACTTGGCATCGCCCAGGCTCACCGTAAGCTCGGCCTCGCGGCTCTCATGCTGTTCGTTTTCAGTCACCGATACGACCACGACAGTCTTCCCATTCTTATAGGCAAGTGTGGCCTTGCACCACGAGGTCTCTCCCGTTACGCTCCACGCTCCCGAGCCGGTAACGGCCACGGCATCGGAAGAGGCGCTTCCTCCGAAGGTGAGCGCTATCCTATCCCCCGAGTTATGGACTATGGTGTCGGTCACGGCACCGGATATTATTTCATCGAGACTGTCGGTCTCTTTCTCGCACGACACGGCACAGAGTACCGCCATCGCCACAAGCACACATTCGGCTATTAATCGCATCGATTTCATAATCGTGATATTTTAATGTTCATTTTTTATATTAGGTTCAATACTACAACCTCGTAGGGACACACGGCTCGTGTGTCCGAGGGAAATTGAGCGCTTCCCGCTCGCGTTTATTACATTTCTCATTTCCGTGCGAACCGCTTCGCTTATCGCACGGCTAATAAGATTTAGCCCTCCGGGCAATCAACTTCTCACAACATCTGCCCGAATGGGCCGAATTTGAGTAGCCGAGGGCTTAGCGATAGCGTGCCCTCGGTTGCTATTGCACATTTCACGGAGCGGGAAGCGCTCAATCTCAAAGTCCCCTACACCAAAACATACCCCTCGCTTATCGAATATTTCGGTCCGAGTCTCCCTACGGGGTTTCAGCATAAGGGGGCACAATCTTCCCGATAACAAAGATAGTGTTTTTATCGAACGACGATACTTTACAGCCCATATTTATTCAAAAAAAATTTCATACCCGACATTCACTTTTGATAATTTTCACATAAAGGACGTCGATATACACCCGATATTTGCACCGTGACTTACGAGCTCGTATATCGCAAAACAAACTTATTATTAACTCTAATAGATTTAAAAATGACAAGTACTGAAGAAACGAAAACTACGGTTTTCAATGTAACCAACGGACAAACCGAGGAGTATGCCGATAGTTCTATACCGGCTTACAACAATCTTTTATGGCTCGACACCGATGCCGACGGGCGATACGACACCCAGGTGATAGGCGATGGCAGCACCACTTTCGCGCAACTGCCCCGAACCACTCGCACGCACTACCCCACTGCCGATGGCGAGGATCTCACCATCACCGATGAGGGTGTTCTGCAATTTGCCTCACGGCCATTTGCTGCAACCTCCGACCCCGAAGTGGACGGGACGAGCGACATTTCGGCAATAAAGGTTATTAAATCGCCCAACTATGGCTACAAACGTCTGCGTAAAGGAGAAGTAGAGAATGCCGGATATGTGTTAGATAAAGATGCTACGCCTCCACAAGCTACCACCTCGTCGACAGAAGAATACAAATCACACACTTCCATCGCTATGTCTGACGCTTGCACCATATACGAAGTGGTGCACACCCATGATTTGGGCGGACGCGTGATACGCATGCCCGATGATTGTATTCTCTATTTCAATGGTGGCACTTTCTACAACGGCACGATACTCAGCAACAAAACCAAAGTTATCAACCTGCCGAAAGCCACAAGTACGGCATACCAATCGGGTAGTACTGCCGAAAAATATGAGAACACTCCGCATGAAATCGATATTATCGGTAAGATTTATAATATCTATGGCAGGGAAATCACCGTGCGTGGCGATGTGATAAATCGCCACACTCCGCTCTACTACAACTACAATTTGCGAGAGACCGGAAACCGATACGACAAAAATGGCACGAACAACGCCATGAGGATAGCCCGTAATACAGGTCTCACCGACTGCATCATATCAGTGTATGTGCGTAACGATTACGACAAGCTCGAGAAGACGGAGTTGAATCAATGTGTATGTAACGGTAATGGGTGTTGCTCGACCTGTCCGTTCAAGAGCGAGACAACAACTTGTAACCTACCATTCTGTCCTAACGATGAAAATATATTCAACAGCAAATATTTCGTGAGTGGCACATGGGAGAACAGGAACTATCGTAACAAACCGACCGACATCGCCAAAGAGATATATCTTAATGGTTTATCTGTAAAAGCGTTCAAATTTCACATCAATCCCGCAACTTGGCGAGAGGGTGGTACTCTCGATGAGCGACGTAAGTCGGTACAAGAGTATTGCGCCTTCGTATATGCCTACATACGAGCACTGAGCAATAAACTCGACGAGTTCGGGATAGACAACTTCGATGAGGTATATATCGTAAACGAGCGTGCCGACTGGACAAGCAATGGCTCTGACGTAGTGGATATAATCGTAAATCTGGCCAAGGCGATTCGTGCTCTCGGCAAAACACCCCGTTGCTCCTTTGCCGGTGAGTACCAAATGGCCGAAGCCGCTCCTGAGCTTTGCGAAGTGATAGAACCGGCATTCAACAGCTACCCCACCCTGTCGTTCAAGGACGGACGCACCACGCCGAGCGACGACAAAGTGACCTTACTTGCCGAGAAATACCGCTCGATAGGCACTCTGTGGAAAGGTCGATGCGATATGCAAAATATCCCGCTCTCGGAGATAGGCGTGCGCCCCAACCTCAAAGCCCTACGCAGTCCCGAGCATTGGGGTAATAATGCAGATGTTTTTTATGAAAACTCCATGGTGACTTTCTGGACGGCCTTCAAGGAATTTGCACGCAATATGCACTTTGCCTACATCTGCGTATGGTATTGGGACGAAATATACAACAACAGCGGAACCGACGTTCCAAACTCGCTAAAAGAATTCCGACGTGAAGCCGATATCGAAGACAAAATGTACAATCTATTCATAACCATGTAACTATAATATTATGACTACATCTATCTATGTCCCTCACTTTGCTGAGGGTAAAAACTACACCGTGAAGTATGCCGAGATATTGCGCCCTTGCAACGTCTTAGTCACGGCCTACACGCAATGCGCCGACAACGTAATGCGTAAGCACGAATATTCTCTTATCTACAAAGGTAATTTCAGTACCAATGCCTTTGCGGATTATATTTACGAAGGAAACACGAGTACCGGCCTCGACGAATGGGAGTTTAAGGCCATTGGCGATGAAAGTCCCATCAAAATATTTTTGAAACTCGAAAAAGATCTTCCCGAAAATGCAGAGAAGATTACCAACCGCATCTACCTCTGTGCCGATGCTTCGGTCGTGAAACTTATTGAGCTGAAAACCATCGTACCGGCCGACATCGTATCGGTAAACATCTTGCGTCTCGAGCCCCTTTCTTATATCCGTGTGGAAGAGGACGAATACTGCCTGAACCCTCACTTCAACTCTTTCTGTTTCCACATCGCATTGGAGCCGGGCGAACAATCTACGTTCATCGCGCAATCGGTCGGTGGCAAGTCTGTGAGAACGTCCATAGAGGCGGTATTTCAAGGCAACCCCACAATGAACAACGGACTAACGGAGTCCGTGAGCAGTGACGGATATGAGCGCCTCACCATCTCGGCTACCGACGAACGGCAAGAATTCTATCTTATGATCTCGGACATACGAAACCTTAAATATTTCGAGATGCCCGACCATGTGTGCAAATCCTTTCCCTTAAGCAGTGTGCGATATTGCGACCTGCTTACCGGTTTGCACTTGAAAGAGGGGGCTACCGGCTCATCTGCCTCGTTACAAAGTTTGAGACATTTCGACACGTTGGTCGTAGATAATGCCGGGATTGATATAGACCTTGCGCATTTCGCTAATACACGGTTGAAATGGCTCGATATCAGAGTCGGTACCAATACCGATAATCTATCGTTCACTATCGACGCCCTCGCCTCTTACGACAATAAAAGCTATCTCGAAAGTATATTCTTCCGTGGCGAGTATGCGCACCAGCTGCAAGGCATCACGGGTAGTTTGGGCTCTTTAAGCGGATTCCACTACCTCCGAGAATTGGTCATTCCATATACCGGAATTACGGGAGATATCGGAAAGCTAAATAATACCAAACTCGAACGATTTATTGTTCCAAATTGTGATATTTCCGGCGATATAAGCATATTGGACAACTGTTCCAATTTGAAAGAATTAGTGATTCAAAACACTAAGATCAATGGTGATATAAAGAATTTCAGTAGTACCAAACTCGAAAGATTTATTGCTCCAAATTGTGATATTTCCGGGGATATAAGCATATTGGGCAGTTGTTCCAATTTGAAAGAATTAGTGATTCAAAACCCTAAGATCAATGGTGATATAAAGAATTTCAGTAGTAC
This sequence comes from Coprobacter sp., assembly GCA_017462265.1. Lineage (GTDB taxonomy): Bacteria > Bacteroidota > Bacteroidia > Bacteroidales > UBA11471 > Caccoplasma. The sequence goes on from JAFTRN010000041.1 coordinate 4,356, forward strand.
CAAACTCGAAAGATTCATCGTTCCAAATTGTGACATCTCCGGTGATATAAGCATATTGGACAGCTGTTCCAATTTGAAAGAATTAGTGATTCAAAACACTAAGATCGATGGTGATATAAAGAATTTCAGTAGCACAAAACTCGAAAGATTTATTGTCCCAAATTGTGATATTTCCGGCGATATAAGCATATTGGGCAACTGTTCCAATTTGAAAGAATTAGTGATTCAAAACACTAAGATCAATGGTGATATAAAGAATTTCAGTAGTATCAAACTCGAAAGATTTATTGCCCCAAATTGTGATATTACCGGGAATATCAGTGTATTATGTAGTACGACCTTACGAGAATTAGAGATATCAAACACCAAAATATCCGGAGGTTTACCTATATATAATTGTACCGCACTCGAAAGATTTATTGTATCTAATTGCAATATTTCGGGTAATATAACCATACTGAAAAACTTATCCAACTTACGTGAATTGGTTGTAGATAACACCTCTATCGGTGGTTCACTCAGCGATACATACAATCCTATGCTCGAAATACTGATTGCATCGAATTGTAATTTTACAGGCGATCTCAGCGCTCTGAGTAGTTATTCAAACCTGCGAGAATTGGTTATTGACAACACATCTATTACCGGAGACATCGGTAACTTGAGTAACACTAAAATCAGTCGAGTGATTGCCGACGGCTGTAAATTATCAGGATATCTATCCGCTCTTCCCGGTTGCTGCATGATATTCTCTAACGAAAATGGCAGTGACATAGGTTTTGGTTGGTTAGGAAAGACTCGATACCTCAAAAAAGATGAAAACAATCAGCCTGCAAAGGTATTAATACTCCCCACCCCTTGCAAAATCAAAGGTACGGATATTAATAATATGCTTTATGACCAATCTTTATGCAACTATATCTCGTCGGAATATGACGGAGAAATCGTCGTTTACACCGATGACAATCATGCACAACTCAGCCGTGAAGCTGTAAATTGGATTGACGATTTGCATTCGGCCGGTATCACCTACCTGCAAATCGATGATGAGATTTTTATTGAAGATGGTTATATTATGATATAATTCATTCAGCTTTCTATGCGAAATACCCCGACCTACATTCGTCGAGTCGGGGTATTTACTTTTAAGTTTTAATAGTCGATAACCGGACGTATTGTAAGTCCAGACGCTCTATCTTGATAGCCAAGGCTGGATTTGTGTTCCATAAGATAAAATCTTACTGCTCCAGCATCTTCACAAGTAGAAGTATAATAGTATCCAAGAGTATAAAATAGCGGATAGTCTTTATACTTATAATCGCCAAAAGGCAGGTATATACTATTCCCATTGGGGGCTATAAAAAATACCCCCACCGATTCTCCTAAAACACCATACACGTAGGTGCATCGACTCCGGAGCTCCTCACATTCTGCTTTTGTGGGCATACGCCAACCATTTCCCCACTTTACATGCGCTACATCACATTGGGTACGACTAATATCTGCTCCGATATTCGCATATTCCCAATAATCACCAACACTATATTTATAGAAATAATTTTCAATAGAATAACTATCCTTTTCCGACACCTCACCCCAAGCATAATATCCTCCATATTCTTCCGGTGCTGTCGCATCTATATTCCAGGCAGCCCACTTCACTCCCAATCCAAGGTCTATTTCTTTCCCTGCCGTAGGAAGATTATGATATTGTTTCAACTTTATACTATTCGTCCGAGAGCCCTTAAATGTAAGTGTGGTATATCTATTTGCCGACGAAGTATTATCAGACACCTGTATAGAGACTTTATATTCTTCTTCTGTTATTTTTTCCCGAGAGACCTTACACCATTCCGTCTCTCCCTCTATCGTCCAATCGATCGCACTCTCCAATGTAAAAACAACTATCGATGACGTACAACCAAAATTAATATCAGATTTATAGTATCCAAATGACCATATAGCCCCGTCCTGCGTCAAATCTATCTTCTGCACAGCAGTGCCACTTCGAAAACTAAACTGAGTTTTCCGAAGGTTATACGTATTGTTTGCATCTACCGAAATGATTACTTGATCTCCATCATTCCCTTGCATCGGAGATATTTTACACCACGTAGGAACATTTCCCGTCACCTTCCACTCCTTTGCACTATGTACCGTCAATACGACACTGGTATCGGCGTGTTCAAACTCTAAATTCGACAATTGAGGCAATATTTCGATATAGGCTGTATCCTTTTGGGTCACAGGAACCGGATATACATCGTCATCGCTTGTAAAAGTTAGCGTCGTACTCCGCTCTATATTCTCTATATTTTCACTTACCGAAACTGAGATACGGCAACTATCCCGCACATAATATGCCTCTACATTACACCAATCGGTCACACCATCTATCTGCCATATTACACTCCCGGGAAGACTTATCGTTTCGGTTCCACCTCCGTGACTGAAACTCAAACCAACCCCTTTCTGCTTTACAAATATTTTTTGTACATCATCGCCTATTTGCAAAATAATCGATGCGTGGCGTTCTATACCCGTATTCCGCGATACTTGAATGACCAATTTATTACAATCATTTTCATTTTTCAATGTTGCACTACACCAATCGGTCGTCCCCTCTATCGTATATTTCCCATGCAAGGAATCTATTGTGAGACTTCGGCTGCCCGGATATAGCGAAAACGTATATTCCGTAACCTTTATAGTGTCATCTATGGTTACATCTGTAGTATCTTTTTCCACAACATCGGTCGTATCTCCTCCTACCACATCGGTAGTATCGGTTGATGTGTCGGTTGTGTCGGTCACGGCACCGGATATTATTTCATCGAGATCGTTAGTCTCTTTCTCGCACGACACGGCACAGAGCACCGCCATCGCCACAAGCACACATTCGGCTATTAATCGCATCGATTTCATAATCGTGATATTTTTAATAATAATTTTTATTTCTTGTCTTTCGGGCACTCGAAATTTTAAGCTCCTCACCTATTTATAGGGGAGGTGGCTGTAAGCCGGAGGGGTTGGAGCGAAGCGACGTAAACAGCGTTTACAATCTCGGCGACGGCGTCGCCAACTCCCTCCCCTAACGGGTACTCCCTCTATAAACAGAGGGAGAGCTTGATTATCACCAGCTTATATCGTCCTCCCCTAAGTTTGGGGCGAGCCAGACCGAAGAGAAAACACTAAATGTGTTTTCGTGCCGTAGCGAGGGGAGCACAGTGCTCTGTGCGAAGAGGTGTCCGAGAGGACGGAGGAGTGTGTTATTTCTTTTTTGACACAGCCTCGAGTTTCCGACATCAAAGGCCTTACCTATCTACCCGATAACAAAGATAGCGTTTTTATCGAATGGTGATACATCTTATCTTAAAAAATTTCATCGATTATTATCAAATCCTCAACCTGAAAATCGACAAGTCGTGATTGTGTTAAAAAAGATTAATAGTACGATAGTTTCGTTTATTATTTGTTCTTTTGCCTGAAATTATGGGTAAATGTGCCCTTATACTCCGTTTCTCGGTATAAAAGGCACATATTCTCACTCAAAAAACTATTACCGGCACCCGAGATTCGGGATTAGAGATCGTTGTCCCCTGAGGCGATCGACACGGATACAAAAAACTTCTAAAATGGCGAAACCTAAGCATAAGAGATATAATTCTTTCAAGGGTGCAAGATTCACCTCTACGATTAGCACGTCGCTGGTACTGTTCCTACTGGGTATCGTAGCGTTGCTGGGCGTAATGGCCACGCAGCTCACCGTGTATGTACGCGAGAATATGGGTTTCTCGGTAGTGCTCAACGAAAACGCCACCGACGCACAGATAAAATCGTTGCAAAACCGCCTCACTGCCGCCCCGTATGCTCGTGACGTGCAATATATTTCCAAAACCGACGCATTGCGAGAGCTATACATCGAACTCGGCGAAAATCCAGAAGAATTGCTCGGTTACAACCCGTTACGCCCCTCGTTCGAAGTGAAGTTGCATAACGAATACGCCGAGGCTGCCAAGCTGGCCGAGATAGCAAACACACTCTCCAAGGCTTACCCCTACATCGAGAAAGTATCCTACCAGAAAGACTTGATAAAATTAGTAAACGACAATCTGCGTCTGATAGGGGTGGTATTATTGGGTATAGCCGCCATCATGGCCATTATATCGATGGTGCTTATAGGCAACACGGTGAGCCTTGTGGCCTACTCCAAGCGATTCTTGCTACACACCATGATATTGGTAGGGGCTAAACCCTCGTTCATACGACGCCCTTTCATACGTTCGCACGTTGCCAACGGCATTGTGGGCGCTATCATTGCCATAGCCATGCTGGGCGGGCTACTCTACTACCTAAGTAACGAAATGAGCGGATTCGCGGCTCTGCTCGACATAAAAATCCTTGCCTACGTCGGCGGGGGTATTCTGCTGGCCGGTATCATACTCTCATACATTGCCGCCCGCTTTGCCATAGGGCGATACCTGCGCACCGATCGCGATAAACTATACTATATGTAAATCATCCTATCATTATGAATAAAACAGAAACAAAAAGGTTTCAGAAACCTTTGACACAAAAAGAGGAAAAGACCGATACACGCACATTCGCGCTGGGCATACGCAACTTGAAGCTTATCGCCATAGCATTTGTCGTTATCATTTTGGGATTTGCCTTGATGGCCGGAGCCGGCTCCACTCCCGAGCAATACAATCCCGACATATTCAGTTTCCGTCGTATCATACTCGGTCCCGGAATAGCGTTTGCCGGATTTATCTTCATGGTTGTGGCCATTCTTTACAAAGATAAAAAAAACATTAATAACGATAACGAATGACGTGGCTCGACGCACTGTGGCTGGGACTGATACAGGGCCTCACCGAATACCTGCCGGTAAGTAGCAGCGGACACCTCGAGATAGCCAACACACTGCTCGGTATAGAGGGTAGCGACAATCTGGCGTTTGCCGTGCTGGTGCATGCCGCCACGGTATGCAGCACGATAGTGGTATTGTGGAAGGAAATTGCCTCGTTAGTACGTGGTGTGTTCCGTTTCCAATGGAACGACGAGACGCAATATGTGAGTAAGATACTGCTATCGATGATACCTGTAGGCATTGTGGGCGTATTCTTCAAAGATACGGTCGAGAGTTTCTTTGGTAACGGGTTGCTCACCGTGGGCATCATGCTCATAGTCACCGCACTACTCCTCACATTTGCTTACTACGCCCGCCCCCGCATGAAAGAGACCATCTCCTATCGCGACGCCTTCATCATAGGATTGGCGCAAGCCTGTGCCGTATTGCCGGGCCTTTCGCGCTCGGGCACCACCATCGCCACGGGACTGATACTCGGCGACAAAAAAGAGCAAGTCGCCCGCTTCTCGTTCCTCATGGTGATGATACCCATACTGGGCGAGGCCTTTCTCGACCTCGTAGGCGGAGGTTTTTCACCGACCGAGTCGGGGCTATCGGTATCGGCTATGATTGTAGGTTTCTTGGCAGCCTTTATATCGGGTTGCGTAGCCTGCAAATGGATGTTGCGACTGGTGCAAAACGGACGCCTTGTGTGGTTTGCCCTCTATTGCGTATTGATGGCGATATTCTGCATCGCCCATTCACTCTTATAACAAAACCTCCCCCTCGGGGAAAGAAATATATCAAAAATGGATTTTCAAGAAGGAGAGATTCTGTACTTCAACAAACCGCTATACTGGACCTCGTTCAAACTCGTGAGGACGGTGCGTAACACCATTTCGCGCGCGCTGGGCATGAAAAAGTTGAAAGTGGGACACGCCGGTACGCTCGACCCGTTGGCCGAAGGGGTGATGATTATATGCACCGGGAAATCGACCAAGCTCATAGAGTCGTTTCAATACCAGACGAAAGAGTATATCGCCACCCTGCGACTGGGCGCCACCACACCATCGTTCGATCTCGAAACCGAAATCGATGCCACATACCCCACGGCGCATATCACCCGCGAATTGGTCGAAGAAACACTACCTCGCTTTACCGGCTCGATACAGCAGATACCCCCGGCATTCTCGGCCTGCAAAGTCGATGGGAAACGCGCCTATCGCATGGCTCGTAAAGGGCAGACCGTAGAGCTGAAACCCAAAGAATTGGTCATCGACGAAATAGAATTGCTCGACTTCGCCCCCGACACCTTGCGCATACGCGTCGTGTGTAGCAAAGGCACATACATACGGGCGTTAGCGCGCGACATAGGCGAGGCATTGGGTAGTGGCGCGCACCTTATAGGCCTCGTCCGCACCCGGGTAGGCGATGCCACCCTCGAGCGCTGTCTCTCGGTCGATGATATACCCGGCATTGCCGAGCAAGGTCGGGTCGCCGCGGAACAAAATGAAACAAATTAAGAAACTGTTTAAAATTTTCTTGAAAAATTAAACATTGCTTCAACAAAAATAAAATTCAAAAAAACTTCTAAAAGCCATACAGATATGAAGTTATCTCAGTTCAAATTCAAATTACCCGAAGAACAAATAGCCAAATATCCGACACAAAATCGCGATGAGTCGCGACTGTTGGTGGTAAATCGCCAAACCGGCGAAATGCAACACTGCATCTTCAAAGAAATAATCAATTTCTTCGATGAGCACGACCTTTTCGTATTCAACGACACACAAGTATTTCCGGCATTACTCTATGGAAACAAAGAAAAAACCGGCGCTAAAATAGAGGTATTCCTGCTGCGCGAGCTGAACGAGGAGCATCGTCTATGGGACGTACTCGTAGATCCCGCCCGTAAAATACGTATCGGCAATAAACTCTATTTCGGCGAGGACGACTCTATGGTAGCCGAGGTAATAGACAATACCACCTCTCGCGGTCGCACACTGCGATTCCTCTACGACGGCCCACACGACGAGTTCAAAGAGGCACTTTACAAATTGGGCGCAGCGCCGCTCCCCCGCTACATCAACCGCCCCGCCGAGCCCGAAGATTTTGAGCGTTACCAGACCATCTTCGCCTCAAAAGAGGGAGCCGTTGTTGCTCCTGCCGCCGCACTACACTTCAGCCGCGAACTTCTCAAACGTATGGAGATAAAGGGTATCGACTCTACATTCCTCACGGTACACTCGGGCCTCGGCAACTTCCGCGAGATAGATGTAGAAGACCTCACCAAGCACAAAATGGACTCGGAGCAGATGATTGCCTCTCCTGAAATGGTGGAAATCGTAAACAGCACCAAAGATGCCGGACGTCAGGTCTGCGCCATCGGCACATCGGTAATGCGTGCCATCGAAAGCACGGTAAGCACCGACGGCCACATGAAACCCTATGACGGCTGGACCAACAAATTCATTTTCCCGCCATACGACTTCACCGTGGCTACCAGCATGGTCTCCAACTTTCATATGCCATACTCTACACTACTGATGATGGTTGCCGCATTTGGTGGTTACGATTTAGTATTCGAAGCCTATCATACCGCACTGAAAGAGGGATACCGCTTCGGAGCTTACGGCGACGCCATGCTCATACTCTAAGAAACTGTTGATATGGCTACGGCATACCTGTCATTAGGCTCTAATATCGGCGACCGCCACCGGCTCTTGCAGGAGGCGGTCGTACGTCTTTCTATGGAAGCCGGCGCCATCACGGCACTCTCCTCATTCTACGAGACAGCACCCGTAGGATTTGAATCTTCCCACACATTTATCAACATAGCGATAGCCCTCGACACAACTCTATCGCCACAAGTATTACTTGCCGTCACCCAACATATAGAAAAAGAATTGGGACGCGGCCATAAAAGCATCGATGGGATATATCACGATCGCACCATAGACATAGACCTGCTCATCATGGGCGATTACATAGTCGATACTCCACAACTCACCCTGCCTCACCCACGTATGCTCGAGCGACAGTTCGTATTGGAACCGCTCCACGAAATCGCACCCGACCTCGTACACCCCTCGTCACATCGCACCATCGCCGAGTTGTGGCACGACTATCAAAGAAATCTATCACAAGAGGCATGTACCTCACGCAACGTACCGCTATCGGGGAATACATTGTAATCGAGCTCACCTCCAATGCGACATACAGGACCGGCGATATGCCGTCATCACCACATCGTCGGTCCTTACCTCCCGATACTGTCTCTCATTATCTATCAAACATAAATGTAACTTTTGCACCAATATACAATTATAGCACCGATGAAAAATGTCGTTTTTGCAGTATATCTGCCACAAATATGCTATCTTTGCACAAAACGTAAACGACCTACATGATAGAACGCGTCATCATACTCGAAAATATCGACCCCGTAATTTTCTATGGGGTGAACAACAGCCACATAGAGCTGTTGCGCACCCTATTCCCCAAATTGCGTATATTGGCACGCGGACTGGTGCTGAAAGCCATAGGCGATGAGGTGGAAATGGCTCTGTTCGAGGAAAAAGTGACACAACTGATGCGTTACTGCGCCGAATACAACCTGCTCAATCAGGAAATCATCATCGACATCGTAAAGGGTAATCGCCCTCCCGAGGTGAAACAAGACAACCTCATCATACATGGCATAAACGGTCGCCCCATCACCGCCCGCAGCGAAAATCAGCAACGATTGGTAAAAGCGTTTGAGGAAAACGATCTCGTTTTCGCATTGGGGCCGGCAGGCTCGGGCAAGACATACGTAGCCATCGCCCTTGCCGTGCGCGCACTCAAAAACAAAGAGGTACGAAAAATCATTCTCAGCCGTCCCGCCGTAGAGGCCGGCGAAAAATTGGGATTCCTTCCGGGCGATATGAAAGAAAAGATCGACCCCTATCTGCAACCGCTGTACGATGCCCTACAAGATATGATTCCTGCCGTGCGCTTAAAGGAGCTGATGGAGAACAACGTGATACAAATCGCGCCATTGGCGTTCATGCGAGGACGTACCTTGAGCGACGCCATAATCATACTCGATGAGGCGCAAAATACATCGACACATCAAATAAAGATGTTTCTCACCCGTATGGGCCTCAATGCCAAAATGATTGTCACCGGCGATATGAGCCAGATAGACCTGCCGCCATCACAACGCTCGGGATTGGCGCAAGCCATAGAACTACTCTCGGGCGTACCCGGTATAGGCAAGATACAGTTCAGCAAGAAAGACATCGTGCGTCACAAGCTCGTGCAACGCATCGTAGAGGCCTACGAACGCTACGACGAGGCTTGCCGACAACGGAGAAAAGAAGAACGAGAAAAAGAATCATAAAACACATATACTCAAAAGCTATGAAAAAAGCATTAGTAAAAACCGACTATCAATTTCCGGGACAAAAAAGTGTATATCACGGAAAAGTGCGCGACGTATATAACATCAACGACGAAAAGCTCGTCATGGTAGCCACCGACCGCATATCGGCTTTCGACGTGGTCCTGCCCAAAGGTATTCCCTACAAAGGACAGATGCTGAACCAAATCGCCGCAAAATTTCTCGACGCGACCACCGACATCTGCCCCAACTGGAAAATGGCTACTCCCGACCCCATGGTTACCGTAGGTGTGATGTGTCAAGGATTTCCCGTGGAAATGATTGTACGCGGCTACTTATGCGGAAGCGCATGGCGAGCCTACAAGAGCGGCGTGCGTGAAATATGCGGCGTACGTCTGCCCGAGGGTATGCGCGAGAACGAAAAGTTCCCCACCCCCATCATCACCCCCACCACCAAAGCCGAAATGGGACTCCACGACGAAGATATTTCCAAAGAAGAGATTCTAAAACAGGGATTGGCTACCCCCGAAGAGTATGCCACTCTCGAAAAATATACCCTCGCACTCTTTGAAAGAGGCACACAGATTGCCGCCGAACGCGGTTTGATTCTTGTCGATACCAAATACGAATTTGGTAAGCACAATGGTCAAATCTATCTGATGGACGAGATACACACCCCCGACTCAAGCCGCTACTTCTATGCCGATGGATATGAAGAACGCTTTGAAAAAGGCGAAGCCCAAAAACAACTCTCCAAAGAATTCGTTCGTGAATGGCTCATGGACAACGGGTTCCAAGGAAAAGAGGGACAACAAGTTCCCGAAATGACCGACGCCATCGTCGATTCTATCAGCGAACGTTATATGGAATTGTTCGAACATATTACCGGAGAGAAATTTGTAAAAGCCGACACCGATGACATCGCCGAACGCATAGAACAAAACGTTACCACATATCTGAACAAATAATTCATACGAGATGGCGTGCTCGGCACGCCATCTCGTACATATATCCCTATGGCCGACAAACAACACCCCCACAATCCTGAGGTCGTAATGCCCTACGACAACACCGAGTGTAAAAGCACTCAGGTGCGCCGTATGTTCGACAATATAGCACCGACTTACGACCGCATGAATCGTCTTATGACTTTCGGTCTCGACAAAGGGTGGCGTCGTAAGGCCATGAAAATGTTAGGAACATACACCCCGAAATCGATTCTCGACGTAGCGACCGGAACCGGTGATCTACCATTTCTGATGCACAAAATGCTACTACCCGACAGCATTACCGGCATAGACCTGTCTGAGGGTATGCTCGACATAGCCCGTCGCAAATGTGCCGAGCGCAATTTGCAGCACCGCATCACCTTCGAACAACAAGATTGCTTAGCCCTCACATTCCCCGACGATAGTTTCGACGCTGTAACGGTATCGTTCGGCGTGAGGAACTTCCAACAACTACGCAAAGGCTTTGCGGAAATGTACCGTGTACTGTGCCCCGGAGGAGTATTGATGGTGATAGAACTTTCTACCCCCGAACATTTCCCGTTCGACCTGTTCTATCGCATCTACACCCGCAACCTCATTCCGCTTGCCGGACGGCTGTTTACTCGCGACAAATATGCCTACACCTATCTGCCCCGTTCAGTCGAAGCCGTACCCCAAGGCGAAGAGATGTTGTCGATATTCCGAGAGTGCGGATTCCGGGACTGCCGTCTGCGTCGCCTCACGTTTGGAGTATGCAGTATATATATCGGGCATAAATAGGCCCTACTGCCCACGAGCACTGCGATTTCTGAGAATGGTCTGTAACTCCTCAACCATTCTTCTATACAGTGCATTCACCTCGCGTAGCAATATTATCTCGTTTTCTTTGGCTGCGATTATATCTTCAAGTTGGGATACCGATTTCTGATACACGACACACCGACCGGCATTTTCCCATATAGGTTCGAATATCAATGGCGGCGGATCTGTTACAGCCTCGCGCAGACCGCTCTCAAACACATTGACTTGAACCTCTTCCTCCTCACATTCAAAAAAATCATTAATATCCAGATTATAATAATTGCAAATGGTCAGTAGCACATTCACACTGAAATTATCCCCTCGCACAACCTTTCCTATGGTATTCTTATCAAGACCTAAACGTACTGCCACATCTTGATAAGAGAGGCCTCTTCGTGAAAGGAACTTTCGGAATTTGTCGCCGGAATAGATTAAATTGGACATAGTAAGGTGGTCTGAATCAAAACAGTTTCGCGCCTGTTTTGAATTTTCTTCATTTTCGGCGAACAAAAAGGCCGGTCAACCTGTTGTAATGATACAAAGAAGCTGTTTTTCTATTTTCTTAAAAAAAAATGAATCCAGCTTCAAAGGCCTATCTTCTGAAAAGAAAACTCAAAACAACTTCTAATATAGAAAAAAATTCCGACACCACATAATTACCACACCCCAAATAAGAGGCGGTTTGATTAAAAAAAATTATTACGGCTTCTACGTAAAAAAAAGGAGGAAATAGATGAAAGATATTTGGAATACAGCACTAAAATTGGAAGAACTCTGTAGTGAAAAAGATATAAATTGTGCTATATTTTTCGCCGAGCAGCCCCACACGCTCAGTGGAGGCTCTACGCTGTCGGGCGAGGAAGTAGCCGTACTTTTTGAAATTTTCGCACGCAAACTACCATTAAACGATGTAAAATTCTTGAGAGAAGCCATGGATATGGTCATAAAAGAGCGAGAAGAGCTCGCCTTCCTCAACTAACGTATTGGGATATCAGCCTCGGACTGATTACTCCTCCATATCCTCATCATCGAATATCGAGGAGGCAAATCCCAAAGGATATTTCTCGCGTATCTTCCGTTCGGAATTTTCGGAAGTCGCGGGAAAATCTTTTTTATCGGTTTTACGACGAATTTGCTCCAACTCGGCAATCAGTCGACGTAGTTCTCTGCGTAACTCTTGTACGGTCTCTTGCAGCACTTTTATCCGTTGCTGATGACGCAAATCACGCTTTACAATCACACGATTTTCTTTCCGTTGCTCCTGTAAAGCCTCTTGCGCCTTAGCCAGTTTGCCATAGAGCGAGGCATAACGGTGCTTCACGATGACCGCCGCATCGGTCGTATCGCCTACCGTATCGCAATCAAAAACTTTTTCCTCTTCCACGGCCTCACCCTCTTTTCCGCCGTAGGTCCTTATCTCGGCCACGACATCTTGTTCATTCTCGTCATCAGAGAGCAAGCCCAGCGAATAGGCCTTTATCTTATTGATTTGCCGCAATTTTTCTTCGATATCGCGTTCATATTCGCGTTGAGCGGTGATAAGGCGACCTTCGAGGTCGTGCATACGATCGCTCACCGTCTGACGCATACGCTCGGCACTCAAATATCGTTTCTGAGCCTCATCGCATTTCTGCGTAAGAGCGAGTAACTGTTCTTGCAGGCTCTTTATCTCGGACATACGACGCTCCTCTTCCTCGCGCCATTTTTCCGATAGTTCATTACGGGCTATATTCTGCGCCTCGCGACTGTAAGTTGCCAACGTATCGCTCAACCGTTCATATACCGCATCGATATTGACTTCTGTAATGGATTGCCCCGATGCCACCATATCGTTTATTTGCCGGGCGAGAGCCTCGAGCAGATGTTGCTCGGCCAAATCTTTACCCGGTATTGTTGATAATGGTAGCGCCATACTGTCCGAACGAGAATCTCTCTTCTGATTCCGTTCACGCCATTGTTGTAATATCGATTTAACGAAACTCATGATATTATTGCGGTTATTTGTTTACATGTGGTTTTATAACTATGCCCATACTCTTTTTACCATTGATTTTCACGGTCAGCGGTTGGTCAAATCGCAACACTCGCAAGAATTGCGATTCATGCACCGCCTCTATGGCATTGAGATAGGCCTCGTCGTAGAGACTGTTTTCGACTTGAGGATTGAGTGTGAAATATCCTACGCCAAAGGAGGTAAGATTTTGGAAGAAGTGGGTACCCTGGCTTGGTTCGATAAAATAGCTCGACAATGCGGTCTCTACAATAAGACGCGCCGCCGAGATATGGGGCCATTTCACCGGTATGCCCAGCGCTGTATCGCTCGAGCCCCAACGTCCGGGGCCTATGAGTATATAGTTCTCTCCTCGATCGAGGAAGCCCTTATTTATCTTTTCTATTTCGCGAGCTATCAGCGAATTGTTCGACGACAAGAAATTTTCACTCTTCACATACACGATATAATGTATGTCCGACATCACACCATGCCCGAGGGCCGATGAGGTTTTCAGCAACAAATCCTCATCGGAAATTTCAGTAATCTCATCATCGCGCATCTCTTTGGCATCGACTATGGGGCGTATCTGCAACCAATAGAGCGCACCCTTGGGGTGTTGCTCATTGGGTAGAATACCTGCAAATTCTATCTCTACCTGTCGGCCCATATCGTGCGAGCCATATTCGAGCATCATCTCGAGCAGAGCCGAGAGCGGGAATATCTTGTGTTGTAATATATTGGCAAAAGTCACAACCTTACGACCTCCATCATAATATCCGTCGCGTATTATCTGGTCATAAGGGTCAAACGTCGATACCATACCCCGCAACGAGTTATCGGCCTCGGCATCGCGTATCGACAAACGTAATAGGTTGAAGCTGTCATCGACCTCGAAATGCTCCTGCATATTCTTGAGATCAAGAGCGTAAAAGCGCGTCTGCGTATCGCGCAAAGCCAGATCGAGGGTACTCGTCTGCAGCACCTTATTGGGGTGCTTGGGCGAGAATCGCAAACTGCGACCGCCATCGACGATATACTTACCCAGACCCACGGCAACATCTACCACCCCGTCTTCGGCGGCCTCGTCGTTGATGGGATAATAGTTGAGCGAACGACCCACGCCGGCAAACGACGGGTAATAACGGTCGCCATATTGCGTACCTACCACCTCTTGCAATATAATAGCCATCTTTTCTTGGTCTATCACATTGGATGTGGCTGTCATATAGGCCTTACTATCGGAATAGAATACCGACGCGTACACACCTTTTATAGCAGCCGACAACATACGATACATCTCGTCGCGATCGGGCAAGAAAGGTATCATATAGGTCGAATACACCCCGGCAAAGGGTTGGTAGTGCGAGTCTTCGAGCAAGCTCGATGAGCGTATGGCAATAGGTCGTCCCACCACCTCGAAAAAAGCCAGCACATCTTCTTTGAGCCTCTCGGGTAACTCCGCAGCCAAGAAATGTTCCAATATCTCCTCATCGGGAATATCCGACAGAGCTACTTGGTACAGATTGTTCGCGTCCATGAACTCATCGAATATGTCGGTACAGAGTACAACGGTCTTAGGCACCGTCACACTCACCCCCTCATAATCTTCGAGTATAGGGTGGCGCTTAATGAGCGAGTCGATAAATGCCAAGCCACGTCCTTTACCACCTAACGAGCCTTGACCGATACGGGCAAAATTGGAATATTTATCGAAACGATTACGTTCAAAAATGGCCACAACGCCCCTATTTTTCATCTTACGATAGAGCACGATGGAGTCGAATATCTCCTGCCGTATCTCGGGTATCTCATCGAGATTATTGGGCCAACGCCGGCGAACCAACTCGGCTAGAGGGAACATAGCCCGAGAATAGAGCCAACGCGATATGTGATTACGCGAGGCGTGATAGAGCAATGAATCGGCCGGTATGGAGAGTATATTCTGCTGTAAATCCTTCAGTTGCTTGATAGCAATAATCACCTCTCCCGTATTCGGATTGATAAACTCAAAATCACCGAAACCGAAGTTCCGCATGATGGCTTTTCGCAAATCCACCGGCAATTTTTTGGAATTTTTATCCAAGAAACAGGCGTTCAAAGCCAACGCCGGTTCTTCATTTTCCACCTCCGACGACTCTATGATGATGGGAATAAAGGGGTCTTTCTCACGCACGTATGAGCAGAATTTGAGACCGGCCTTCGAATCCTTGGTTCCGTCGCGCATAAACGACACGTCGGATATGATACCCAACATATTGTTGGCGTATTTCTTATACATATTCATCGCCTCTTCATACGAGCGGGCGAGTTTTATTTTAGGCCGTCCGCGCATACGCAGCATCTGCTCATGCTCATTGAGCGCCTCGGTCGAGAATATCTGCGACTGTTTCAACACGAACTTATAGAGGTGGGGAAGTACCGACGAATAGAAGCGCACCGAGTCCTCGACCAGCATGATAATCTGCACGCCCGACTTTATATCCTCCTCTATGTTCATCTCATCTTCGAGCAACTTCACTATCGCCAGCAACAGGTCGGTATTACCCAACCAACTGAACACATAATCTACTCCGCTGAGGTCCTCCTTTTCGAGCCGTCGCGACACCTCTCGCGAGAAGGGAGTGAGCAATACGATGGGAATATCGGGATAGTGATGTTTTATCTCTTTAGCCTTTTCGTATGTATCACTATGCTCTACGTCGGGAATAGTGATTATGAGGTCAAATCGTTTGGAAGCGAGTTCATTGAAGGCCTCATCGAGATTGGTCACCTGCGTCACACGGGGCGGAGAACTGAGGTTGAGCGACGTATATTCAAAAAATATCTGCTCCTCCACACGCCCATCCTCTTCGAGGATAAACGCATCGTAAACCGAGGCCACCAATAACACGTTGAAGATACGTTTCTGCATCAAGTTGGCAAACGACGTATCTTTCAGATATAGTTGTTTTATATTGTTCCCTTCCATGATATCCACGCTGTTTTGAGTTCCTTTCAAGGGACTGAATAGGGCTGCTATCACCTTGCAATTGGTCGCACATAGCACTCTTTTACAAAGCTACAACCACAAATGAAATTGCGACTTCAAAAGTACGCACTTTTTTCGGATTTGAAAATATTTGAGGGGTAAAATTTATTCTTACTGAAATAGTTAAGCTCAAAAAAACGAGACAACCCCCGTAAGCGCACATCTCGGGATTGTTTTATTTTATTAAAAACGTGTATTATAAGCACTTATGCACAGGAAAAAAATGAATCACACACATTCCTCATCTGCCTTTATATTCCCCGGGCACACATTCCACAATAAGTCTACTTTTTGAATCCGGTACAAAAAACGAAAAATTTGGTGGAAAACGGCAAAGCCCACCCCTATATTTCAGAAACAGTTTATTATTAAACACTTACAAGAATTGCAGTTTTTATCGCAATTTGTTGCGGAGAAAGTGGGGAGCGGTGACGTAACGGAAATAGAAAAATCCGACAAGTAACACTCCGAGCGATACGATATACGCCATGGTGTAGTCGGCAACATCGGCGATAGCCCCCCCGGCAAGCACACCGATGCCTATACCCAGATCCCACGAAGTGAAATAGGTAGAATTGGCCGTACCGCGCTGATTATGCTCGGCAAGATTTATAAACAGCGTTTGCACCGACGGGCATATAAATCCGTAGCCCAATCCCACAAAGAGCGCCGATACAAAATAGGGCAGCGGCATTTTGAAGAATATGAAGAGGCTGTAACCAATAAACAGCCACAATACACCCACTTGTATCAGCCCCGTAAGGTGCCCCCGATTGAGCAGGCGTCCGGTAAGCAATCGCGAGAATATAAGACCTACCGCCATAAGCGAGAAATAAAGTCCCGTACCCGACTCTATACCCACCTCGTTTTTGCCATACACCGCCAGATAGGTCGATAACATACCATAACTGAACGAAAACATACACACGGCTATCGCTCCCCGAGTACCTCGCAACAAGAAGAATCGGTCGAGCGACACGGCTGTCTGAGGTACGAGTACACGCTCTTTCCGTGGCACCTTCACCGTCGATACCAATATAAAACCTATAATTCCCCCTATGAGAGAGGTGAGAAATATGGAGTCGTAATTGTGTGTCAATTCGTGTAGGTAAAGCGATACCGTAGGCCCCACGGCCATCGCCAGATTGTTGCTCACGCCATAATAACCTATACCCTCTCCGCGACGCGACGAAGGCATTACATCGATAGCCACCGTACTATTCGACACGGTAAGTATTCCAAACGACAAGCCATGCAACGCCCGCACCACGGCAAAAGCCAATATAGTGGTTGCCACCAGATAACCGCCAAATATGACCGTGAAGATAGCGTAGCACACCAACAACAACGGTTTGCGCGCGAATGTATCGACCATAAACCCGGCAAACGGGCGCATGAATAGAGCCGTCACCGTATAGAGCGACAACACCACACCCACCGTCGATTTATCGGCAGAGAATTGCTCGGTAAGATATAGTGGCAGAATGGGTAATAATAAATAAAATGCAAAAAACAATAGAAAGTTCCCGCCACAGACGGCAAAGAACGACGAGGTCCAAAGCTTATCTTTTTCCATACAATACCTTTGAAAACGGCGACAAAGGTAGATAATATTTCGTTTTGACGTACTTCCTATCGGGTATTTGAGAAAATTTTTTCAAACCAAAGACACACCTTGCTTGTTCTTATCGTACCACATCTCAAAATCCATAAATATGAAACTGAAAGGCTCTTTTACCGAACAAAACCTATTGAAAGCATTCGCCGGCGAATCGCAAGCCCGTAATCGTTATACCTTCTTTGCCCAAACGGCTAAAGAGGAAGGATACGAACAGATTGCCGGTATTTTCAACGAGACTGCCGACCAAGAACTGGCTCACGCTCGACGATTTTTCAATTTCCTCACCGAGGGAGGCTTGGTACTCATCAATGCCGAATATCCGGCGGGACGTATTGGCAACACACGTGAGAATCTGCTCGAAGCCGCCGAAGGTGAACTGCTCGAATGGTCGGACTTGTACAGCAACTTCTCCACCACCGCTCTCGACGAGGGGTTCAATGATGTAGCTACCGCATTCCGCATGATAGCCCGAGTGGAAGAGTTTCACGAGTGGCGATACCGCAAACTGCTCGCCCGTCTCGAAGAGCAAGATATGTTCCGTCGCGAGGAGCCTATCAAATGGCAATGTCGCAACTGCGGTTATATACACGAGGGCACTACTCCTCCCGACAAATGCCCTGCCTGCCAATACGCCAAGGCCTATTTCGAGCCCAAACGTATGAATTATTAGAAACTGTTTTGTTCTTAATACATCTACGGTCGGCCGTCACGACCGCACATTTTCGCTTAATCGCTACGGGGTGGAATTATCCACCCCGCATTTTTTCAAACCTTAAGTAGCTTTATCTCAATTCATATTCGAGAGAGGCCATAATGAATGAGCCTACGGCCTTGCCCTCGTTCTCGGCAAGCCCCGTATCTTTACCACACAAGTAATAGTTGGTCGTGCCCGTGCGCGAATGATCTTTTGCCGGGCCCAGACCGGCCGAAGCGCACGACTGCACAATATCTATCTTATCGCCATTGGGGCGTATAAATGTGGTCAATAGCCCTTGATAAGCCTTCTCGGCAACAGGCATATAGGTTGTCTTGTCGAGCAATCCGAGGCGTATTCCTTTGAGATAGGCATAGGTAAATATCGACGATGCCGAAGCCTCTAAATAATTAGACTTATCGCCTACGTTATAGGTCTTGCCGGCAACTTCGTCACCCACGCCATCGCCCTTCATGGTAGCGTCGTATTGCAACAACTGATACCACACACCGCTCTCCGCGTCTTGCCAACGAGCCAATCCGGCTGCCACCTGTTGCAAAATATTCAGTACGGCAGGATAATCGGCATGGTCGCGCGGCATATATTCGAGTACATCGACCAAGGCGGCAAAATACCAACCCATACCTCGCGCCCAGAATTCTCGACTACACCCCTTGAACGGCTCCGTCTTATTGGCCCAGAAGGAGTTTTCATCATCGGGCGTGGCCGACCACGCATGATAGTTCAACTGTTTATCGGCATCGTAGGTATAGTGATGTATGGTCTTGAACTGATGTGCTATATCGGTCCAACTCTGTTCATTCTCCTCCTCCTCATTTTCGGCGCCGAAACTATGTTGCCACTGCGCATAGATGGGCGAGCCCATAAACAAGCCGTCGAGCCACATCTGATTGGGATATACCGCCTTATGGAAAAATCCGCCCGCACCGGGCAACTCATCGGCGATACGCGAATGGTCATATTTCAGTTTGTTGCGAATAAGCGTTGCTGCCGTTTTATAACGTTCGGCATCGATCACGTTACCTTTTTTCAATTCTTCTCGATAGAGCGTGAAATAGATGTTTCCGGCAGGCAGGTCATCGATATTGCTCGGTCGCAAAGCATTTTTACCCTTCTTATTGAAAATCATCGTACCATCTTCATTGGTACTGCCATCGGCAAAGGCTTTCACGGCATCATAATACTCGGTATGTTCGGGATATGCTATCCAAGTTTTCAGCACGGCATTCGCCACAAGGCCCGACACATAGTCCCAACCGGTATTGGCCAACAGCTCCTGATAGCCGCGGTTGCAATAAAAATCGCCTAATCCGTGCGACTCGACCATTTGTTGCGAATAGGGTTTCGGTGATTGCATACATGCCGACAGACACAACATCGAGAATAGCATTAACAGAGTTTGTTTCATGGTTTTGGAGTTTCAGAATTTAAGAAGTTGTTTCAAATTTTGTTTCTTGAAGCCGTAATAAATTTTTCAAGAAAAATCAAAACAGCTTCTATCTGCGTTTGTTCGATGTGCAAATATATCATATTTAAGCGAATTGCCAAAAGAAAAAGAAATTTTGCTTTGCTATCATTTTATTGTTGTACCTTTGCAGCATCGGACTATTCAAACCCCAAAACACATGTCAACCTATACCGAAGACAATCGAAAAGTGACCACGCATCGCCTAAGCGAAATGAAAAGCCGTGGTGAAAAAATTTCTATGCTCACCGCCTACGATTATTCGATGGCGACGCTGATAGACCAAGCCGGAATGGACGTGATATTGGTAGGCGACTCGGCCTCGAACGTGATGGCGGGAAATACCACTACCCTACCCATGACTCTCGACCAGATGATATATCACGGACAATCGGTAGTACGTGCCGTGAAACGGGCTTTGGTCGTTGTAGATATGCCCTTTGGCACCTATCAAGGCAACTCCATCGAAGCTTTGGCCTCGGCCGTGCGTATCATGAAAGAGACCGGAGCCGATGCCGTGAAGATGGAGGGCGGAGAAGAGATACGCGAATCCGTATCCCGCATATTGAGCGCGGGTATTCCCGTCATGGGACATCTCGGTCTTACGCCACAATCGATCAACAAATTTGGTACATACGCCGTGCGTGCCAAAGAAGAGAGCGAGGCGCAACAACTCATCAAAGACGCCCACATGCTCGAACAGCTCGGCTGTTTTGCCATCGTACTCGAAAAAATTCCGGCCAAACTGGCCGCTCGGGTAGCCGAGGAAGTTAGCGTGCCTATCATAGGTATAGGTGCCGGTGGCGGTGTCGATGGGCAAGTACTGGTCGTACACGATATGCTGGGTATCAACAAAAATTTCTCGCCTCGCTTCTTGCGCAGATATGCCGACCTCAATACGATTATGACCAATGCCATAAAGCAATATATCGATGATGTGAAAACGCGAGACTTCCCCAACGAATCAGAGCAATACTAAAAAACTGTTTGATATTTGCTTCTAAAAATACGAGGGCGTACCAATCGGTACGCCCTCGCTTATTGTGTGTTACAAGACTTATCAGAGGGTTCCTTCCTCTTTTTGTCGCAGATATACCTCGGCCGTCTGTTGCAACTCGTCATACCATTTCTCTCCGAAACAGCGTATAAGCGGTTCTCGCAAGAATTGATACACTTTCACGCCCTCTTTACGGCCCAAAACCTCGGCGGCTTTACATATCTTCCACCGATGATAATTCACTGCCGTAAACGATGGATAGCGGGTGAGACGCACGGGATAGAGGTGGCACGATATCGGTTTGTAGAACGATACCCGCCCCTCGCGATAGGCCTTCTCTATGGCACACATACACATACCATCGCTACCATAGCAGGTGAATACGCAATCTTTGTCATTGACGATAGAGGTTACCAAGTCGCCCTCCTCATCGACATAGGCCACCCCTTGCTCTTCTATCACTTTCTGAGCCGCCGGCGTAAGGTCGTTCCACACCTCGGGCAAGAGCTTTTTCAGTATGGTATGCTCCTCCTCGGTAATTGGCGCACCGGCATCGCCCTCGATGCAACAAGCGCCTTTACAAGCGTCGAGATTGCAGATAAAATTCCGCTCCACGACATCGAGACTTATCAGTGCGTCGCCTATCTGCAACATATCTTCTTCGTATGTACTCAATCTTTGATAAGACATTTACCCGACATCTCGGCAGGGGTATCGATACCCATGATATGACACAGCGAGGGTGCTACATCGGCCAGAATACCATTCTCTACACAAGCATTTTTATTCTGCGTTACATACACAAACGGCACGGGGTTGAGCGAGTGCGCCGTGTTGGGGGTATCGTCTTCGTTAAGTGCGTGATCGGCATTTCCGTGGTCGGCAATGATTATAGCCTCATAGCCGTTAGCTACGGCGGTATCTATCACAGAACCCACACACTCATCGACAGCCACTACGGCACGACGTATCGCATCGTACACACCGGTATGGCCTACCATATCGCCATTGGCAAAATTGCAGACAACCATGTCATACACACCCGAAGCAAGAGCCTTGTTCAGCGACTCGGTCACCTCATACACGCTCATTTCGGGTTTCAAGTCATAAGTAGCCACTTTGGGCGAAGGTATCAATATACGATCCTCTCCCTCGAACTCGGCCTCGCGACCACCCGAGAAGAAGAATGTTACGTGAGCATATTTTTCGGTCTCGGCAATACGCAACTGCTTGCGACCGGCTTTTGCCACTACCTCGCCGAGGGTATTTGCCACATTCTCTTTGTCGAACAAGATGTACAATCCCGTGAATTTGGCATCGTAGGGCGTCATACAGCAATAGTAGAGGGGCATCGTGTGCATACCGGCCTCGGGCATATCTTGTTGTGTAAGCACGATAGTGAGCTCTTTGGCGCGGTCGTTACGATAATTAAAAAATATCACCACATCGTCGGGTTCAATCACAGCGACCGGTTTTCCGGCGGCATCGACGTGTACGATAGGTTTTATAAACTCGTCGGTCACATCGGCATCATACGAAGCCTGCATGGCGGCAACCATGTCGGTGGCAGGGGTACCCACACCGTTTACGAGCAGGTCATAGGCTTCTTTCACACGCTCCCAACGTTTGTCACGGTCCATGGCATAATAGCGACCAATTATCGAAGCGATTTTACCGCCGGTAGTGGTCAGATGTTTGTCGAGTGCCTCTATAAAACCTTTACCGCTGCGAGGGTCGGTATCGCGACCGTCCATAAAACAGTGTACGTAATGGTCGGCTATACCATATTCACGAGCAATGTCGCATAGGGCAAACAAGTGATCGAGCGAGCTATGTACACCGCCATCGGAAACGAGGCCCATAAAATGCACCTTTTTCCCATTGTCGCGAGCGTAAGTAAAGGCTTTTACCACTTCGGGATTGGTGAGTATCGACTTGTCTTGACAAGCACGATTGATTTTCACCAAGTCTTGATATACCACACGACCTGCTCCGATATTGAGGTGTCCCACTTCCGAGTTACCCATTTGGCCATCGGGCAAACCCACGTTTTCGCCGGAGGCTTGCAATTGTGAATGGGGATATTCGGCCATCAATTTATCCCAATGCGGAGTCGGGGTATTATAGATTACATCGTCTTTGGCATGGTCGCCGAGGCCCCAGCCGTCGAGAATCAATAAGAATGCTTTTTTGTTCATTGTTGTAGATTTTTAGAAGCTGTTTAAATTTTATTTGTAGAAACTTTGTTTTTTGAAGCCGTAATAAATTTTCTAAGAAAATTCAAAACAGGTTCTTAGATGTTGTTTCATTTTTATTCGTCCTCTTTTTGTGGGATAGGAGCGAAATTGGTGTAGAGATAACGCTTGATACTGCGCTTCGGTGTTTTTTCAAACTCCGACTGATATATCTGTATGTGCGCGATGCTCTCATACGGAGCCACCTCTTTATTGAGATTGCGACGTACCTCCTCCATGGCGGCCGGTAATTCATCGGTCGAGAGGCCGTAGGTGTCTATCGCCTCAAAGTCGGGATATACAAGCGCTACCAGTTTGCCATCTTTCTCTATCACGAGACTCTCCATCACAAAAGGCATATTATTCAACTTGGCCTCTATCTCCTCGGGGTAGATATTCTGTCCGCTGGGGCCGAGAATCATGGTCTTGTAACGGCCTTTGATATAGATGGTACCATCTTCGCCCATCGTACCCATATCGCCGGTATGCAACCAACCCTCTGCATCTATAACAGCGGCGGTAGCCTCTTCGTTTTTATAATAACCTTTCATAACATTCTCGCCACGCACGCATATCTCGCCGGGTATCAACTGAGGATCGGACGAATCGATCTTCACCTCCATGATACCGGGCAACACACGGCCCGACGAGCGGGGTATAAACTCCTTCCAATGGGTGTAGCTGATAAGTGGGGCACACTCGGTCATTCCATAACCCACCGTGACGGGGAATTTTATCTTATGCAAGAAGGCCTCCACCTCGGCATTGAGGGGTGCGCCACCCACAATCACCTGTTCGAAACGACCACCGAAAGCGTCGATGAGTTTCTTACGCACCTGATCGTATATACGGCTGTCGAGCAGGGGTATCGATAGTGCGAAACGCATGGTACGTTTGTTGAGGATAGGCAATATCTGCTTGCGATACACCTTTTCGAGAATCAACGGCACGCAGATGATAAGGTTGGGCTTCACCTCCTCCATGGCTTTCAGCAATATCTTCGGCGAGGGAATCTTTCCCAACAAGGTAATGTGCGTACCCACCGCAAGCGGGGTGAGCAGGTCGAAAGCACAACCATAAGCATGAGCCAACGGCAAGAACGACAAGCATTTGCTTCCCTTGTAATGAAGCTTGGAATTGATACCGAATACCGTATTTCCCGCCAGGTTGTTGCCGGTGAGCATCACACCTTTGCTGAATCCGGTCGTTCCCGAGGTGTAGTTTATCAATACCACTTTATCGTTCTCGAGCTCGGCATACTCTATATCGTCGCGGGTAAATCCCTTGGGATAAGCCTTGGCAAAATGCTTATCCATATCGCTCATATACTGCATGATGTCTTCACCGTCACGCTGATCGAGACAAGTGAAATTCTCCAACGAGATTACGCCGCGTATCTGATTGAGTTTCTCCATCTCGATATGCTCCCACACCAGTCCGCCGGCAAACAACAGCACCGAGTCGGAATGATTGATAATATGATGTACGTCGTTGGGATTGAAATCCTGCAAGATGGGCACCACTATCGCGCCGTATGTAATCGAGGCAAAAAAGGCCATCGCCCAGCGTGGCGTATTACGTCCGATAACGGCTATTTTATCTCCGCGACGTATCTGGCAATGTTTGAACAACAAGTGCATACGGGCTATTTGGTGAGCCATATCTCCATAGGTGAATACCTCTTTCGAATTATAGTCCGTCATCGCGGGAAGATCCCAATTTTCTTTGAAACTCTTCTCGTAAATCTTTATGAAATTCTGCTCAATCATAGTAGAGTTCTTTTACAAATGTTACACGCAAGTCTCCGATTTCAGAATTGGGGTCTCGACGTGTAGCCTATATTCGCATTTTTGTGCGCAAAGATAGTGCAAATGAGATGATAATCAAAATTAATATCCCCGGAATGAGCGAAAACGCCACTCGACCTCAAAAAAAATCTGCAAGCACTTATACGTTACGATATAAAGCTTGCAGATCGAAAATCAAACTATTACAACCCTTTGTTCAAATGATAAAGATGTTTTGTCGTTTAGAAGCTGTTTAAATTTTATTTTGCAGAAACATTGTTTTGATGCCGTAATTATTTTTTCAAGAAAAATTCAAACAGCTTCTTATTTTATCGAGTTGAGTAAATCGATTTTACCCTCATCGACAAGTTTTACAATCAGTTCCCCGAAAAGGGTGTTTTGCCAAGCAAACCATGGACGAGTGAAATTATAGGCATCATCTTTGTGGAAAGACTCATGCATAAATCCGGTCGAAGCATCGGTACTCATCAGCATTCTTATACACTCGGCTATTTCCTTATCATTGGTACTGGTAAAGGCTTTCATCATAATGCTCATGGGCCATACCATATCATATCCGATATGAGGTCCGCCGATACCCTCGCCGGCCTTTCCTCGGAAGAAATAGGGATTGTTTTCGCTCCACACAAACTTCCGGGTATTTTGATAGATGGGATCATTCACATCTACATCGCACAAATAGGGTAGCGAGAGCAGGCTCGGAGCATTAGCGTCGTCCATCAACAGATAATTACCAAAGCCATCAACCTCGAAAGCATACATTTTACCAAATTCGGGGTGATTATACACGGCGTGTTTTTTGAGTGCCGTCTCCACCTCTTTGGCAAGAGCCTTACATTCCTTGGCCATTTTACGGTCATGATTTACAGTTTCGAGTATCTCGGCTGCTTTTCTGAGTACCGATACCGCAAAGAAATTAGAGGGTACAAGGAATTGCAATGTCGTGGCGTCATCAGAGGGACGGAAACTCGACACTATCAGTCCGCAGGGTTTCACCGGCGCGCCGAGGCCATTGTTATTGAGCGTATCGAGAGCGCGTTCCGTTTTACGTTGGAACTTGTAGTTACCCACTCCGTCGTATCGTTGTTGCTCGCGGAAGGTAGAGAGTATTTTCGACATAGCCGTAAGCCATTCCTCATCGAATATCGATGTGTCGCCTGTCACTTTCCAATACTCGTATGCCAATCGCAGAGGGTAGCATAGCGAGTCGATTTCCCATTTACGTTCGTGCAACTCGGGTTTCATATCCGTAAGGTCCGACATCCAATATCCACCGGTAGGTCCATCATTGAATGCGTTGGCATACGGGTCGAGAATTATACATTTGAATTGGCGACGTATCACCCCTTCGAGCATATCTTTGAGTGCGGCATCTTCGTTGGCAAATTGCACGTATGGCCACACCTGCGCGCCCGAGTCTCTCAGCCACATTGCGTGTATATCGCCTGTGTACACGAATGTATCGTGCTTACCATCTTCCCCTATACGATAGTGTACGGTGGTATCCAATGTATTGGGAAAACAATTTTCAAACATCCATGCCAATTTGGGATTGGTCAGCATAGATTTTATCATGGCGATACGATGATCTATCGCCGATGATTTGAACAGGCGTTGAGACGGATGCGGGCGTTTGGTTTCATCATATCTCATCTCTACCCGGGTATTATCGGGGGCGCACAATTCCGATGCAGCCACCGACACAGGGCACACTCCGATAAAGAGTAGTGCCGATACTATCAATACTGATTTCTTCATATATGTATTATTTTGCCAATTCATCGCTGAATGAATAAGGGGCCGACTTCTCGGCTACACCTCTCGATTTGTTGGGAGTATCCGACATGATATAGACTATTTTCGCACCTTTCATCAACCGGTCGTGAGTCAGATAGTTATAATCATGTGATTTACCATTGAGTGTCATTTTTTGCACATAACGATTATCGGCATCGTTGTTTTTAGCCGTGATTTTTATCACCTTTCCGTTTTCGAGTGTCAATTTCACCTCCTTAAACAACGGCGCACCCAACACATATTCGTTGCTACCGGGACATACCGGATAGAATCCGAGAGCCGAGAATACATACCAAGCCGAGGTTTGTCCGTTATCTTCATCTCCACAATAACCATCGGGATTGGGATTGTACATTTTATCCATAACCTCTCTCACCCAATACTGGGCTTTCCACGGCTCACCCGAGTAGTTATACATATAAATCATGTGCTGGATAGGCTGATTACCATGTGCATAATTACCCATATTCATTATCTGCATTTCGCGTATCTCGTGTATCACGCTACCATAATAGCTATCGTTGAAAACAGGAGGCAGAATGAACACCGAGTCGAGCATACGATTAAACATCTCCTTACCCCCCATGAGGTGCATAAGGCCTTTGGGATCATGAAATACCGACCAAGTATAATGCCAACTATTACCCTCGGTAAAAGCATCGCCCCATTTGAGCGGATTAAATGGGGATTGGAATGTACCGTCGGCATTTCGGCCACGCATCAAATTGTGTCCGGGGTCGAACGTGTTTTTATAATTCAACGCACGAGTGGCAAACGGAGCCAATTCGGCTTCGGGCTTACCCAATTTCTGGCCCAATTTATAGATACACCAATCATCGTAGGCATACTCGAGAGTACGCGCCACATTTTCGTTGATATGTACATCGTATGGCACATAACCGAGAGTATTGTAGTATTCGTGTCCGAGACGGCCGGTCGAAGGCACGTGCGGGTGCACCTTATTGGCGCCGCTCACTACGGCCTCCCACAAGGTTTCAATATCTTTATCGGCAACACCTTTGAGATAAGCGTCGGCAACGACCGAGGCCGAATTGTTTCCTACCATACAGCCGCGATGTCCGGGGCTGGCCCACTCGGGGAGGAATCCACTTTCTCTATATGTATTGGCAAGGCCTTCTTGCATCTTCTCATTCATAGAGGGATACATCAGGTTGAGTAGTGGGAACAGCGAACGGAACGTATCCCAGAATCCGGTATCGGTAAACATATACCCGGGCAGAACCTTTCCGTTGTATGGGCTATAGTGAACCGGATTACCGGCTGCATCTATTTCATAAAATGAACGTGGGAAGAGCACCGACCGATAAAGGCAAGAATAGAATGTACGCAGATGGTCGATATTGTCATCGGCCACCTCTACTCTACCCAGTATTTCGTTCCAACGTGCACGACCTTTGCTCTTGATTTGTTCAAAATTGTCACCTCCAAGCTCTTTCAGATTCAGCACCGCCTGTTCGGGACTGATAAACGAGGAAGCAACCCGGGCATGAACCACTTCTCCACGTTTTGTCGCAAATCCGATGATGGCTCCGGCGTGATGAGCGGTGACGGCTGTATTCGTTTCATCTATTCTGCCATCAGCTACCGAAGCTACATAGGTGAAAGGTTTGTCAAACTCTATTACGAAATAATTACGGAAATTATCGGGTACACCACCATTATTTTTCGTCGTATAGCCTACAATCTTGTTTTCACCGGGCAAAACCGTTACCGCCGAACCATTATCAAATGCATCGACCACCACATAAGCCTTATCGCTCTCGGGGAATGTAAAACGGAACATTGCGGCACGCTCTGTAGGCGTAATCTCCGCCACCACATCGTAATCGGCAAGATAAGCACGATAATAGTAGGGCTTTGCCACCTCGGCTTTATGCGAGAACCAACTTGCGCGTTCATCTTCATTGAATATAGGGTGACCGACAACCGGCATTATGGCAAATTGGCCATAGTCGTTAATCCAGGGACTGGGTTGGTGAGTTTGTTTGAACCCTCTTATTTTATCGGCATCATAGGTATAGGCCCAGCCGTCACCCATGCGGCCCGTCTGAGGTGTCCAAAAGTTCATACCCCAAGGCAATGCTATTGCCGGGTAAGTATTTCCGGTAGAGAGGGAATGTTCCGACTGAGTTCCCACCAATGTGCTTACATAGTCCACCGGAGCGGTTTCGGCACATAGCTTCGTCACACTCATCGACAATGCGCCGACAAGCAGGGCGATACCACAGACATTATTGATTTTCATATAGATATAATTTTATAGGGCGTTCTGTTTTTTTATGCCACAATTTTTGTTCTAAGGGAATTTCCCAAAGTACTTCTCGGGTTTTCTGTCGAAATATACGAGAATTATTTTTTATTTCAGGGATTTTCAATCGAAGTATTTCCTCCGATGAAAATAATTTCGATTTTTTGAGACGATTATGTTACAAAACAGCTTTTTTAATTAATTCCTGCACCTGCCTTGTAGCCCTTTTTGCCCTTTTGACCGTTATTCCTTCGCGGACGCTTGGGCCGAGTATCACTACATTTTTTGACCAATACCATTTTTGCAGGATTGTGACCTTCCTGCCGTAGGGATGCACGGTTCGTGCGTCCGTGGGAAATTGAGCGCTTCCCGCTCATGATTTTGTATCGTTTCGGTTCCGTGCGAACCGCTTCGCTTATCGCACGGCTAATAAGATGTAGCCCTTCGGGCAAACGGTTTTACACAATATCTGCCCGAATGGGCCGAATTTGAATAGCCGAGGGCTTAGCGATAGCGTGCCCTCGGTTGCATTTAGACATTTCAATGAGCGGGTAGCGCTCAATCTCAAAGTCCCCTACACCGAGACATTCTCCCCCGTCTGCCCTTGTGGTCATTTTTTTCCACAGCGGACAATCGGGACGGAAATATCTCTGAGGCAAAGAAATACATCGAAGATGTTGTTTATAGCAAACCCCACAATTTCACTGCGTTGCATTATGGGGTTTCCTCTCGAAAAACCTCTTCGAGGTTATGGCGGAAGCTTGGGCCAAGCGTCCCTACAATGTAAACTATCACTACTCCATTTTACAACATTATCTATCAGTAGGTGAAAAAAATCATCGGTTGTTCGCTATTGCTACTACACCGATGATCATTCTCTGTTTTTACCCCGAGGGGAAGGATAAAGCACCTGTTCAGAACAAAATCCATTGTTGTGAGCTGGGAAAGCCGGAACCCGTTGTTGTTGTTCCTGTTGTCGGGCGTGTTGTTGTTGCGATTCGACACACGGCAGTTTGTCGCGTTGTTGTTCCAACTGCCACCGCGGAGCACACGGTTTGAGCCTTCGGTATTTTACCCTGTTTCCATTTCTCGCATTACCTTTCCGGCAAAACCTTTATATGTGGCATGCCCCACAAAACCATACAACGCCCATATACGACGCATAAAACTGCCATAATCAAGCTCTCCTGTATGTAACGCACCGATATAAGTTCGTATTTTCAAGGCAAACCGGTCACGGCTACGTCTATTGAGCGACATGGCGTGGGGATATATTCTGAAGCCCAATGCCGTAAGGCCATGTTCACTTCGATTTAATACCGGCGGCTTGAGCGTAAGTTGTAATCGGGCTGTTAAAAAGTCGTCCAGACATTCTTTCACATACTGCAACCGATGCCTATCATTGTCCCACAGCAACATATCGTCCATATATCGCACATAATTTTTCATGCCGAGCGTATGTATAAGGTACTTATCGGCCTGCGCCAAGTAATGATTGGCAAAATATTGGCTCGACAGGTTACCTATCGGCAGACCTTTTCCCGACCGGGTATGATAGGAATCGATTAATCGATCGAAGAGTTGTAACAATCGCTTATCCTTGTACATTCGACACATTAACGATTTCAAGGTTTCGTGATCGACAGAATCGAAATATTTGCGCACATCGAGTTTCAAGAACCATTGATATTTCCGCTGATGCAACCGAGCCGTTTCTATGGCGGCGAATGTTCCTTTTCCTTTGCGACAGGCATAACTGTGGGGTAATTGATGATTTTCGAAGTGTGGGGCACACACGTTCATCACGGCATGATGTATGACGCGTTCTTCGAAACTTGCCGCGCAGATAACCCGCTCCTTGGGATTGAACTGCACCCCAAAAGTTGGACAAAAATAAAGAAGTATGAAATATAGTCCAACATTGGCCATAATGGTCAGCAGAACAATTTCTCAAGGCGAAAACAGCTTGAGAGGAATCAGCCGTTCCTACGGTCTTGATCCAAAGG
>JAFTRN010000042.1 GCA_017462265.1 Coprobacter sp.
ATACGGGGCTGTAAAAATCGATTACCTAACGGCAATCTTTTTATAACACAAACTCAAGCCCCTCTTTTTATTTTATCGCATAAATTATCTTAAATCATAGATTTCCGAAGATTTTTAAAATCTTTATCGGACACCAATAAAAATAAACCAGTGTTTATCGGACAGCAATAATAAAAAAATCCGCCCGAATTTCGGGCGGATTTTTTACGTATTTAGGAGTTGAGATTAGTCTCTTTTCTCGCGGTTGTCGCGACGGGGACGATTGTTGTTGTGGTGTCCGCCGTTGTTGGGGCGACGCTCGCTACGTTCGGGCATACCCTCGGGACGCGGAGTAAGTTCTTTCATCGAGAGACGGAATTTACCGGTCTTGGGATCGATTTCGAGCAATTTTACGGTTACTTCATCGCCCTCTTTCAATCCCGAATCCTCCATGGTTTCGAGGCGGTTCCAGCTGATTTCGGAGATGTGGAGCAGTCCGTCTTTACCCGGCATAAACTCTACGAAAGCACCGAATGCGAGAATCGATTTCACTTTACCGGTGTAGGTCTCGCCTACTTCGGGGATAGCTACGATACCTTTGATGCGAGCCAATGCGGCGTCGATAGATTCGCGGTTGGGAGCGGCAATTTCCACGTGGCCCACACCATCGATTTCGTCGATGGTAACGATGGCTTTGGTCTCTTCTTGGATACCTTGTATGATTTTACCGCCCGGGCCTATTACAGCACCGATCATATCTTTGGGAATATCGAGTACCTCGATGCGGGGAACGTGAGGTTTGAAGTCTTCGCGAGGTTCGGGAATGGTATCGAGTATCTTGCCGAGAATGTGCATACGACCTTCCTTGGCTTGGTTGAGGGCCTGCTCCAATACCTCGTAAGAGAGACCATCGACCTTGATATCCATTTGAGTGGCGGTGATACCGTCTTTGGTACCGGTCACTTTGAAGTCCATATCACCCAAGTGGTCTTCGTCGCCGAGAATATCGGAGAGAACGGCAAATTTTACATTGTCTTTATCGGTGATAAGTCCCATGGCGATACCCGATACGGGTTTCTTTATTTTCACACCGGCGTCCATGAGGGCGAGAGTTCCGGCGCAAACGGTAGCCATAGACGATGAACCGTTTGATTCGAGGATATCCGATACGATGCGTATAGCGTAGGGGTAGTTGTCGGGAATCATGCTCTTCAAGGCGCGGTTGGCCAAGTTTCCGTGGCCGATTTCGCGACGACCTACACCGCGACTGGCTTTAGCCTCGCCGGTAGAGAACGGGGGGAAGTTGTAGTGGAGCAGGAAACGATCGTGACCTTGGTTCAATACATCATCTACAATCTTCTCGTCGAGTTTGGTACCGAGGGTTACGGTCGAGAGCGATTGTGTCTCACCGCGGGTGAATACCGACGAACCGTGAGGTCCGGGAATATAATCTACTTCGCACCAGATAGGACGTATCTGTGTAGTGGTACGGCCGTCGAGACGTTTTCCTTCGTCGAGGATACAACGACGCATGGCCTCTTTTTCTACATCGTGGTAGTAACGTTTTACGAGAGCTTTTTTGGCATCGGCCTCTTCGGGGTCCATGGCGGCGAGATATTTATCTACGATGGCTTCGAAAGCCTCACCGCGAGCGTGTTTGTTGGTGTTGCCCGAGCGAGCTATCGCATAAGCTTCGTCGTAGCATTTAGCCCACACGTCTTTGCGCAATTCTTCGTCGTTTACCTCGTGGCAGTATTCGCGTTTCACGGTAGAACCAACCTCCTCGGCAAGTTCCATTTGGGCTTTACATTGTACCTTGATGGCGTCGTGAGCGAACTTCATGGCGGCGAGCAGATCGGCCTCCGATACTTCGTTCATTTCGCCTTCGACCATCATGATGTTGTCGTAGGTGGCACCTACCATAATGTCCATATCGGCACGTTCCAATTCCTCAAAAGTGGGGTTTACGCGGAACTGTCCATCAACGCGAGCTACACGCACTTCCGAGATAGGACCGTTGAAAGGTATATCCGATACGGCGAGAGCGGCCGAAGCGGCAAGACCTGCCAATGCGTCGGGAATATCTACACCGTCGGTCGAAAACAACATTACGTTTACGAACGTGTCGGCGTGGTAGTTATCGGGGAAAAGGGGACGCAACGCACGGTCCACAAGGCGCGAGGTGAGGATTTCGTAGTCCGAAGCACGACCTTCGCGACGGGTGAAACCGCCGGGGAAACGTCCAAATGCTGAATAACGTTCTTTGTACTCTACTTGCAAAGGCATGAAATCTACGCCTTCGCCGGCCTCTTTTGCCGAGCATACGGTGGCGAGCAACATGGTATTTCCCATGCGTACCTCTACGGCACCGTCGGCTTGTTTGGCCAATTTACCTGTCTCGATGGTGATGGTTCTTCCATCGCCCAAATCGATAGTTTTCTTTACAATTTTCATCTTATAATATTTTCTCTTCTGTCTAAAATCGTGCAAAGATAAGCAAAGTTTGTCGGTAATCGAGTGAAAATGAAAGAAAATCTTTGTCGATTTAACCACTTTTCGCCTTTTCGATGTATTTTTTCACCCTCTTTCTCCTAAAAAATTCCGCATTTTGACAAAATGTATGTTATCTTTGCGGAAAAAGTGGGACGATACACAGATACACTCACTCTTGAATTTGTAAAATGATTGTTATGAAAAAATTATCGATACTGTTTGTACTGGCCTTGCTGGTGTGCGGTTGTGCCAAGGAACGGTTTCACATAACCGGTCACGTAGCCGGCGGAGAGGGTAAAATGCTTTATTTCGAGGCAATGGAATTGACGCGTACCACGTTGCTCGATTCGTTGCGACTGCCGGCCGACGGGGCTTTTGCGTTTGAGGCTCCGACAACGGAATATCCCGAGTTTTATCGTTTGCGGCTCGAAGGCTCGTATATACATCTGGCGGTAGATTCTACCGAGACGATAAATGTGGAGGTGGCTCGATTGCCTATTGCTGCCGATTATAGCGTCACGGGGTCGGCCGAGAGCGAGAAGATACGTGTCATCGCCGAGGCCGGTAATCGGTTGAAGAGTGCCTATGACGTTGCTACTCGGCGAGTAGCGAATACTCCGGCCGAGCGTGCGCAAAAAGCCGAAACCTTGCAAAAGGAAATAGATCTTTACAAAGCGAAGGTAAGTCCCTATATCTATGAAAATCCGGCCTCGCAAGCGGCCTATTTCGCCATATTTCAGCGAGTGAACGGTCTTGATGTGTTCGACCGTACCAATCGCAAAGATAGTCGCGCCGTACTTGCCGTGGCCAATGCCTATCACTCGTTCATGCCCGAGTCGCCTCGTTCTAAGCATCTTTATGATGTGGGTGTGGCTATATTGCAACACGATCGTGCCGCGCGTATGGCCCAAAACGATACCGTACCGGCTGCCAAGGAGGTGTCGCTTATCGATATAGTGTTGCCCGACCAATATGGAAAGAAACATAGCTTGCATGAGCTGAAAGGAAAAGTCGTGTTGCTCGATTTTACCGCCTATACCGCCGAGGGGGCACCCGATTACAACCGCGCCTTGGTGGCTCTGCACGACCGTTATCACTCCGAGGGCTTCGAGATATACCAAGTATCGGTCGATACCGATGAGAATCAGTGGCAGGTCTCGGCCGATAATCTGCCGTGGGTATGTGTGCGCGGTTCGGAGAGTGAAAATATCAGAGCGCTGCGCTCATACAACGTGCAGAACCTGCCTACGGCTTTCCTTATCGACCGCGATGGCGTGTTGCAACAACGTGTGGAGGCGATGAAAAATCTGCCCCGCGACATCGAAAAATTACTCAAACAGAAGAAGTAAGGAGCGATAGCAGATTAAAATTTCAGGGATTTTATTTGCAAATCTCGAAAATAAGTTCTATCTTCGCAACTGTATAAGATACTAAAAAGGAGTTCCGATTGTTAAACAGTCGGGCTTCTTTTTTGTTATCTTAAAAGCCGTTTCAAAAAAATCTTAAAAAAGGCTGAAACGGTTTAAAATATGAAAATATTAAAAATTAAAATATAGGAGATATAACTATGGCAGTTGTGTACATGACCGAAGAGGGGTATAAGAAAATGATGGACGAAATCGTCTATCTCGAAACTGTGCAACGCCCCGAAATTTCTCGTCAGATAGCCGAGGCTCGCGACAAGGGCGACTTGTCGGAGAATGCGGAATATGATGCAGCGAAAGAGGCGCAGGGATTGTTGGAAATGAAAATTGCCCAGCTCAAAGACAAAGTGGCGAATGCTCGCATTATCGACGATTCGAAACTCAACACCGATGAGGTGCAAATACTCAATCGTGTGAAGATACGTAACGTGCAGAACAATATGACGATGACCTATACCATCGTTACCGAGAGCGAGGCCAATCTGCGTGAGGGCAAGATTGCGTCGAGTACCCCCATCGCACAGGGATTGCTGGGTAAGAAGGTTGGCGATATTGCCGAAATCAAGGTCCCCGCAGGTGTTATGAAATTTGAGATTGTAGAGATTTCCATTTAAGAACGGAGGTAGATATGCCTACTATTTTCAGTCGTATAGTAGCCGGCGAAATACCCTGCTACAAAATTGCCGAGGACGAGAAATATTTCGCTTTCCTCGATATAAATCCTCTCTCGAAGGGTCACACGCTGGTGATACCCAAAGCCGAGGGTGATTATATATTCGATATGGACGATGAGGCCTATGTGGGTTTGCAATTGTTTGCCAAGAAAGTGGCTCATGCCATAGAGAAGGTCGTACCGTGCAAACGTGTGGGTGTGGCTGTCATGGGGCTCGAAGTGCCTCACACGCATATACACCTTATCCCCATCAACAGTGAGAGCGATATGGTGATTTCAAATCCCAAGTTGAAGCTTGCTCCCGAGGAGATGCAGGCCATAGCCGATGCTATCGTCACACAAATGTAAACAGCTTAAAATCCATGAAACAAAAACGAGCGCATCGCCATAGGGAGGTGCGCTCGTTTTTGTATGATATGGTGCGGGTTTACTCCTCGTCGCGAGAGAGCAGACGATGGCGGAGGGATTTCACAGGGTACCACGAGGCGATAAAGCCTATGAGCACGACTACAATCAATACCACAAGGGCGTCGCTCCATAGTAAATGCACGGGGTAGGCGTCGATGATAAATGCCCCCGATGTGCCCCCCATACGCAATAGCCCGAAAGCCTCTTGCAGACGGCATAAAATAATACCGGCTGTCAGTCCGCCTCCGGCACCGAAAGCCGATATGAGCCACCCCTCCGTGAGGAATATGCGCGATATGAGCGTATCGTCGGCGCCGAGGTTGCGCAGGGTAAGTATGTCCTCTTTTTTGTCGATGATGAGCATCGACAGCGATCCGATGACGTTGAACGTGGCAATCATGAGTATGAAGAGCAGAATGAGGAAGGTAATCCATTTCTCGATTTGCATCATACTGAACGCCGCGGATTGTTGTTGCAGACGGTTTTGTACACGGTAGGCGGGGCCGAGGTGCTGTTGCAGCCGTTTTATTACCGCTCGTTCGTCGGCGGTATCGGTGAGGCGTAGCTCGAGAGCCGAGGCTTCTATCGTATAGTCATATAATTGGCGCACCAACGCGAGGGGGGCGAGTACCCAAGTCTCGTCGTATTCTTGCTGATTGACTAAGAATATGGCCGAAGGTCGCACTTGTTCCTCGCGAAAGGAGGTGGAGGGGTTGGCCAGATTGACACGAGCTTTGCGTTTGGGAGCGAATATCCTTACGGGACGCGAGAACAGTGCGCCGGTCTCAAGGTGAGAGGCTACTCCTATTCCCAGGGCCAATCGGTATTCGGTGGTATCGCTCAAGTGAAATTCTCCGGTATAAAGAATGTCGTCGATAGTGGGATGTACGTCGGTATATTCGGGGGAAACCCCTTTGAGAAATATCGGCATTTGATTTTTTCCGAAAACAGCCAACGCGTTTTCCTCTATCACCGGGGCAATAGCGGCAATATCGTTCCAGTGGTATATCGCGGCGATTTCGGGGGCGGAGGTATCGAGCGTTTTCCCCGATACAGGAGCGATTTTTACTTGCGGGTCGAGTTGAGAGCAGAGGGTTGCCACAAGCCCTTGAAATCCGTTATATACCGACAATGTGCAGATGATAGCCATTGTGGTCACGGCCACACCGAGTACCGACACGAGCGATATAAGGTTTATGGCACTGTGCGATTTCTTGGCAAAAAGGTAGCGTAGGGCTATTTTTAAGGGAAGTGGCATACCCGGAGGTTATTTATTCAACAGGGAGTCGATGTTTTCGATGTAATCGAGCGAGTCGTCGAGGAAAAACATCAATTCGGGAGTTTTGCGCAGTTGGAAGCGCACTCTTGCAGCAAGGTCATAACGAATACTCTTGGCGTTGTTGCGTACCGATTCCAATATCTCGGCCGCTTTTTCCGAGGGGAAGATGCTGAGGTAGGCCTTGGCCACGCTCAGGTCGGGACTTACCCTCACGACGCTTACCGATACCAATGTACCGGGCATTTTGCGGGTTTCTGCCAGAAATATTTCGCTTAATTCTTTTTGTAGCAGACGGCTTATTTTACTTTGTCTTGTTGTTTCCATAGTTGTAATTTGCTAAAAAAGGCTCTAAGATAATCAATATCTTGTGTAAATCCAATTCGAAAATGATTATTTTTTCCAAATAACGGTGAGACCGTCGCGCAGGGGCAGTATCACTTTCTCTATGCGGTTGTCGGCGGCAATCTTGTCGTTGAAGGCCATGACGGCAAGTGTCTGTGTGTCGTGCGACCGGCCATCGCATACCTTGTTGTCCCACAGAGTGTTGTCGGCGAGAATCACTCCGCCCGGAGTTACAAGGTCGAAAATCATGTTGTAATAATCGCTGTATCGGCGTTTGTCGGCATCGATGAATACGAGGTCGAATGTAAGCCCGAGCCGGGGTACCAGCTCCAACGCGTCGCCCATGTGCAGGTGTATGCGTTGGGCCTGTGGGGCTTGCTCCAAATGTGCCCGAGTAAAATCTTCGATTTCATCGTCGATTTCCACGGTATGCAATTCGGCATCGTCGGGCATACCCTCGGCGAGGCACAGGGTGGAGTAGCCTGTAAAAGTGCCTATTTCCAATATGCGACGGGGGCGTTGCATACGACACATCATTTTGAGAATACGCCCCTGTAAGTGCCCCGACATCATACGCGGTCGCAGCGTATGTATGTGGGTGTCGCGACAGAGAGTCGATAGCAGTTCTCCCTCTGCGTCGATATGGTTCAGAATGTAATCGTCGAGAGGTGTAGGCATATTATCGGTTGTCGTCGAGGTTGGGCAATATATAGCGGTCGTAATCTTTCAAGATGAGGCCGGCCTTGTTTATTTCGAGGAAAGTACTTCCATACTCTTCGCCGAGCGCACCACCGATATAGGCTATGAGGTCTTCTTTCTTGATGAGCCCGTCGTGTATGAGCGACGACAGCCCGTGGAAGAGGTAGTTTCTCGATGAAGCCATTTCATTCTGATAGAAGGCTATGACACCATACGAAAGAGCCAACTCGCGCATGGTGCGCTCGCTGTAACATACGGCCAACACAGGGTCTTTACCCCTATATGCGGCCAGGTTGCGGGCGGTACGTCCCGAATATCCGTCGGTGACAATGGCTTTTACGCCCAATGTTGTTGCCGATTCTACAGCTTGTTTGGCCAGGAACGAGGTTGTATCGATGACTTCGCCCTCGACATTTACCTGTATGTCGTTGTCGGATAGCTTTGTGACCTCGGCCTCTTTGGCAATGCGCGACATGGTGGCGATAGCCTCTACCGGATATTTTCCGTATGCTGTTTCTCCACTCAGCATCAGAGCATCGGTGCGGTAATAGATGGCGTTGGCGATATCGGTCACTTCGGCCCGGGTAGGACGGGGATTTTTTATCATCGAGTGCAACATCTGGGTGGCGACGATTACCGGCTTTTTGGCCTGTACGCATTTCTTGATGAGGCGACGTTGTATGCCGGGAATTTTTTCTTGAGCCACCTCTATACCGAGGTCGCCTCGGGCAATCATCACGCCATAAGCCACCTCGAGTATCTCGTCGATATTATCGACACCCTCTTGATTCTCGATTTTAGCGATGATTTTTATCTTGCTGTTGTGAGCATCGAGTATCTCTTGTATAGCGAGAATATCTTGTTTGCTCCGCACGAACGAGTGGGCGATGAAGTCGATGTCTTTCTCTATGGCATAGAGTATGTTACGGCGATCTTTCTCGGTGAGAGCGGGTAGGTTGATGCGTACACCGGGAACGTTTACACTCTTGCGCGAACCTAATTCGCCGGCGTTTTGGGCTACACACAACAGATAGTCGTCGTGCTTTTCCAATACTCGGAATTCCAACTCTCCGTCGTCGATGAGCACGACGCTTCCTATCGATAAGTCCTTGGCGAAATCGAGGTACGACACACATATCTCACTCTGGGAGGTGTATGCGTCGGGATTGCCTTTCATGCGCACAATATCTCCGGCCGTGAAAGAGATGTTTTCGTCATTTTCGATAAATGTGGTGCGTACCTCCGGGCCTTTGGTGTCCATCAGTATGGCTATGGTGTTGGATACGGCTCTTACGTTGCCGATGATACGGTCGAATCCTTCGGCATTGAGGTGCGCCGAGTTCATACGCACGACATTCATACCATTCTCGTAGAGGGCGCGAACGAAATCTATCTCGCAACGTTTGTCCGATACGGTAGCGACTATTTTGGTCTGTTTCGATGTAATCATATAATGTAAGAAGGGTTGTTCCTATAACGAATTGTCGGAGATGAGGGCCTCCACGGCCAATCGATACGAGTCGAGCCCGAAACCTATGATAGATCCTCGGCAAGCCGCTGCTATCATCGATGTGTGGCGGTACTCCTCCCGAGCGTGAATGTTGGAAATATGTACCTCTATCACCGGAGCTGTTATGGCGCGTATAGCGTCGGAGAGGGCTATAGAGGTGTGGGTATAGGCACCGGCGTTGAGTATGATACCTACCGATGAAAATCCCAACTCATGTATCTTGTCTATCAGTTCACCTTCGATATTTGACTGATAGTAATGTATGTGATGAGAGGGGTATCGAGTTTGCAGATTTTCTAAATAGGCCTCGAAAGAGGTATCGCCATATACACTCTTTTCTCGCTTACCCAACAAATTGAGGTTGGGACCGTTGATAATCCATATATCCATAAATCAAAAGATTTTGTACCTTTGTCCTATCGAAAACCTTTCGCCGGACAAATGTGGTTTGACAGGCAAAATTTTCGACAAAAGTACAAAATATTGCGGAATATTTTAGAAGCTGTTTTGAAAATTCTTGAAAAGGAACGACTTTATTTCAGAGGAGTTGGATATGATTGTTGAAGAGACCGGTTTATTAAAATCATTTTCTCGATACCTGAAACTCGAAAAAGGGCTGTCGGGCAATACGCTCGATGCCTATCTCAACGATGTGCGTAAACTCTTTCAATACCTGTCGCCCGAAGCCGATCCTACGGTAGATCAGCTTGTGGCAGCAGATATTACCAACTTCGTGTGCCAATTGCAGGATATTGGTATTCAAGCCCGTTCGCAGGCTCGTATCTTGTCGGGGTTACGGGCATTTTATGCCTTTCTGCGCATAGAGGGGTATAGCACGACCGACCCGATGGAGCTGATAGAAAGTCCGAAGTTGGGCCGTAAACTGCCCGAGATACTTACCGTGGAGGAAATCGATAACATTCAAAACTCGTTTGACCTGTCCGAGCCCGAGAGCCGTCGCAATAAGGCAATAATAGAGACGATGTACAGCTGCGGACTGCGGGTGTCGGAGTTGGTGGGGCTACGTATTTCGCAGTTATATCCCGATGAAGAATATATCGTCGTAGAGGGTAAGGGGGGGAAGCAACGTCTTGTACCTATATCGTCGAGGGCACTTCACGAGATAGCGCTTTATATGCAAGATCGTCGCCGGCTTACCCCCAAGAAGGGCGATGAGGATATATTGTTTCTCAATCGTAGAGGGCGACATTTGAGTCGGGTGATGATATTTTATATTATAAAGGAGCGATGTGAGGTGTGCGGTATCAGAAAGAATATCAGTCCCCATACGTTGCGGCACAGCTTTGCTACGCATCTGCTCGAGGGTGGCGCCAACCTGCGAGCCATACAGCAGATGTTGGGCCACGAGAGCATCACCACCACCGAGATATATGTACATCTCGACAATGAGTACCTTCGTAGCGAGATACTCCTGCATCACCCCCGCAACAACCGTTCCAAAAGTATGTAAGTGAGAGCTATGTAGTTGCGTATAGACTTAATTATTTGCCGAGTTGGGCCAAATCAATCACACGGGAATCAACAGATGTTTTTATTTACATCTTTTCAAAAAAATCACAATTTAGACAAATCGAATGATTAAATGTCTCAAAAAACACCAACGCGATGAATGTTCATCGCGTTGAGATTTCTTGACCTGTATAAAGGTATTAATATTCCTCTTCGTTGAAGAAGAAGTCCTCTTTGCTGGGATAGTCGGGCCAAATATCCTCGATACATTCGTATATTTCGCCTTCGTCTTCCATTTCTTGCAAGTTTTCGATGATTTCGAGGGGTGCGCCCGAACGCATGGCATAGTCGATGAGTTCGTCTTTTGTGGCAGGCCACGGTGCGTCTTCGAGTTTCGACGCAAGTTCCAAAGTCCAGTACATAATTTGCGGTATTAGTATGGTTGTTTTTTAATTTTTAATTAGAATGAAACCTCGAACAGTATCTTAATCTGATTTTTAAGGATTGCTGTTGAAATTTCGCGCAAAAGTAGATGAAATAATTTTTATGTGCAATAGCTGAACAGATTTTATTAACTTCTTTTGTCCCAACAAATTTCGGCGACACCCTCGGCGGTATTGCATAGACGTGAAAGAATGAACAGATAATCGGACAATCGATTGACGTATTGCAGTATTTCGGTATCGATAGGTTGGTGCGCGAGCAGGGCACAGATGGCGCGTTCGGCGCGACGACACACGGTGCGGCATATATGGGCTTGTGCCGATGCAGGAGTACCTCCCGGCAGTATGAAGTTGTGTAGGGCAGGTAATGTGGCGTCGAGGGTATCGATGCGATGCTCTATGTACTCGATGTCGGTAGGCTCGATGCGACTTGCCTCACGCAGGGCGGTGTCGGTCACGTCGGTGGCCAAGTAGCCCCCTATGGCGAAGAGCCGGTGCTGAATGACGCGTAGCGGAGCCAATTCATCTTGTATCGACTGGGGTAATAGTGCTGTGAGCATACCAATATGCGCGTTCAGCTCGTCGATGGTGCCATAGGCATCGAGGCGTATATCGTGTTTTGCGACACGTTTACCACCTACGAGCGAGGTCTCGCCGAGGTCTCCGGTACAGGTGTATATCGTGCTTTTCTTCATCGTATTATATGTTTAGAATGCTACAATGTAATTTTGCTTGTTGAGTTTAGGGTTACAAAACGCTATACCTATATTATAGAGGTCGAATGTGACGCGTATGTGTTCGTCGCGGGTGAATTGTTGCCATATGTGTAGCATTTCTTTGCGTCGGCGTATGCCATCGACCACCACCACGCTGTGGGCCGAGAGTGCAGGTCGTAAGGTATAGAGTATCTCCAGATATTGCTGTGCCGAGGGTTGCGTGTGTATGAAAACGAAATCAAGTGATACACCGGTGTCGATAAGGTGTTTTACGCCTTGCGCTGTCGGCATATTTATAAAAGTGGTATTCCCGGGCATTCGCATGAGTAGCTGTTCGGCCGCGGCCCGGTGTATGTCGCGCTCCTCTATACATAAGATGTGTGCCGAGGGGCAGCCCTGTTGCATATAGAGCGTGGAATAACCGCCTTTACTGCCACATTCGATAATATAGGCCGGCTTGAATCGATTGGTGAGCCTGAATAGTAAACGACATTTATTCTTGCCAAAGTCATACTTGTCGTGCAATGTGCGATGCAAGTCCTCTATACGTTGGTAGGCATAGTAGCCCGATTTTTCTTCTATGACCTTGGTGATGAGGCTGTAGGCAAATGGCGAGTGTACACCATAGCCTTTGCGATGGCGTATCTTGCGTATTTTTCGCAGACAGTATTGTTTCACGGCGGGTCGTGGCATATATTAGTGTAAGTTTACGTATAACAAAAATAAGTTATTTATTTCATATACTAAAATATACCATAAAAAAGTTTGCTTGCCGGCAATAATGTGAGCAGTATATATCCGTTTCCCCTAAAAAAAAGAAATGTATGGAAACGGATAAGAACTGGACGGTATTGTCGAGAAAATATTTGTAGCAGAAACCTTGGTTTACAGTGCGAGAAGAACACGTGAAACTACCCAATGGGAAATGAGATACCCTCGTATTATGTGATTGAATATCCCGATTGGGTGAACGTGATAGCCATCACCCGGGACGGGAAGTTCGTTTTCGAGCGAAAATACCGCCATGCCATGGGGCTTATCCACATATCTTTTTCGGTAGAAAATAAAGAACAGGTCGATGCGATGGCCCGTAGGCTTACGGCTGATGGTTACTCCTTGCTGATGGCCCCGTACTACGGGCGACGGCTACTACGAGTGTACTATCTCCGGACCCGAAGATCTGTATATAGAGATTGTAGAGTAAATGTAAATATATTCTTAGAACTTCCAGCCCAATCGTAATATGGGAGTAGCGTTGAATTTAGTTTCTACGGCGTAGTCGGTATTATCAGTATTTAATTTATATGACTTATATGACTCGTAATTGGTTTTAATTTCTATGTCATTGGCAAACATACTATTAATGCCAAGACCTATTTCGGTGCCTATGTATAGCCCTTTATAGAAGTAGAAATCTACACCGAAGAAAATATCTGCATTAAATCCTATGGCGCTTCTTTGTCCATAACTATTAATGCCATTTTGAATTAATATTATATCGTCAGAATCGAAATCTTTATATTTGTCGGAGGGCTCATTTTTTATTCTTTCTTTGGATTTTGCCCAGTGTTTTTCAAATCCGATTTGAGCTCCGATGTATAGATTGGTGCGTTCGTGTACTGAATAATGTCGTTCGTAGCCTAATCCTAACTTGAAAGCGCTAAA
The DNA here is from genome assembly GCA_017462265.1 of Coprobacter sp. Classification (GTDB taxonomy): domain Bacteria; phylum Bacteroidota; class Bacteroidia; order Bacteroidales; family UBA11471; genus Caccoplasma. The sequence continues at coordinate 13,102 of JAFTRN010000042.1, forward strand.
TGAGTCTTTGGTGTATCCGTTATCTAAGCAGTATTCTTGTAGAGATTCATTTGTTATATAATCGGGTAGCGTGAGATCGTTTCTTGTTTTGGCTTTGGCAATTGTAAATCCGATATTTAATCGTAAGGCTTGCTTGTCTGATAAGAAATAACGAATTTTTAATCCGTCTAATGAGAATTGATCGTTTTGATTAAAGGGATTAAAAGAGAGTTCGGTGCTAAAATCTCCTTTTGTAGGTGTATATTGTGCGTGTATAGTTCCTGGTAAGCACAAAATGCCAATAAGAAAAAAGATAATTTTTTTGTTCATAATATTTGTTTTATAAGTTATATATCGCAAAGATAATTAAACATAGGCGGTTAAGAAAAATGTTTTTAGGAAAAATTTTGAAAAATAAATTATTGAGGAATTTATATACACCACGTCGCCCCGACAGAAATGCCGGGGCGACGTGGTGTATAATAGTGCGATGTTTTATTTCATGCGGGCATTGAAGGCTGCCATTTTGATGGCGGTGACTGCCGCTTCGTCGCCTTTATTGCCATGTATACCGCCGGCACGGTCGGTGGCTTGTTGCATATTGTCGGTGGTGAGTACACCGAAAATGACCGGAATATCAAGTATGGTATTGAGGCGTGTGATACCTTCGGTCACGCCTTCGCACACATAGTCGAAGTGGGGGGTATCGCCTTTTACTACGCAGCCGAGTACGATAATGGCATCGGGGCGGTAATGAGCCGCCATGCGTTGCGCTCCAAATGTAAGCTCGAATGTGCCGGGCACATGCTCTACGAATATATTATCGGCTTTTACCCCATGGCGTTCGAGGGTGTCGCAAGCTCCACGGAGCAGGCTTTCGGTGATAGATGCATTCCACTCGGCACATACGATAGCTACTCTTAGCAGTGGCGAGTGAGGTACGGTATTGGGATCGTACGACGATAGGTTCTGATATGCGGTTGCCATACTGTTATTTTATAAGAAAGAGGCTGCAACAACGATGTGATGCGACAGCCTCTTTGGTGTGTAATAATGCTATTATTAGATTTTTGCTTGTGCGCGCTCGATGTATTTATCGATGTCGCGAGCGATAGATGAGGTGGCGTAGTCGTCCTTTATTTGATTGTAAAGGGCGAGAGCCTTGGCGTAGTTACCGGCAGCTTCAGCGATGGTAGCGGCTTTTTGCAGATAGTAGGGCGACAGTAAGATGTTGTCGGCTTTCTGCGCGGCTTTTTCGAATGTAGCCAATGCCTCATTCAGTTGATCCATGTTGGCATAGCAGTTACCTATCATACCGAGCACGTTGGGCGAAACGAATTTATCATCGGCCGAGAAGGCTTTGAAATAGTTCAAGGCCTCGTTGTTGTTGCCGAGGTTATAGGCGCATATACCTGCATAAGCGTTGGCCAAGTTGGCGGCATCAGTGCAAGAATAGTCGTCGATGATGGCTTTGAAACCGATATAGTCGGCTCCGTTACCATTGAGAGCTATCTCGAAAGAGTCGGTATCGAGGTAGAATTCGCCTTTGAACATTTCGGCGTATGCGGCTTTTTCGCGCGGTTCGAAATAGAAGTGGCTTACGCCTAACCATGCGGCTACCACGAGTATGATAACCAACAATACTACTGAGATACGTTTTTGGTTTTTCTCGATAAATTGTTCCGAAGTAGAGAGCACCTCGTTTACTTTGTCGAGTTCATCGGGAGTGTTTTGTTTTTGTGCCATATTTTATTGTTTTTTATTGCTAATGGGTATTTTGGGCAGACAAAAGTACGCTTTTATCTTTATAAATAAAAAAATCAGCCTGTTTTTTTGACCTTTTAGGGTGTTGATTTTGAAATATTATGCTTTTTGAAGGCTTTTAGGGGTGGAAAAGTGGAAAAAATTGTGTACGTTTGCTCTCCGATTTAAAGACTATGTTATAGAAAAATATGATACTCTCCCGATTGTCGATAGTCAATTTTAAGAATATCGCTCAGACCGATTTGGAATTTTCACCGGGACTGAATTGTTTCCTCGGAAACAATGGTATGGGTAAGACCAATCTGCTCGATGCGTTGTATTACTTGTCGTTCTGCAAAAGCGCGACAATGGTTATCGACTCGCAAAATATACGCCATGGTGAGGATTTCTTTATGTTACAAGGCCTCTACGATTGTGGCGACGACACTTCCGAGGAGATTTATTGCGGTATGAAGCGCCGGCAGAAAAAGGTGTTCCGGCGCAACAAGAAAGAATATACACGCCTATCCGACCATATAGGGCTTATCCCGCTGGTTATGATTTCACCCTCCGACTCGATATTGATACAAGGAGGTAGCGATGAGCGTCGCCGATTTCTCGATATGGTGATTTCGCAGTTCGATAAGGTATATCTCGACTGCCTTATTCGCTATAACAAAGCCCTACAACAGCGTAACGCTTTATTGAAACAAGAAATCACCGATCCTACCATGTATGAAATATGGGAGGAGCAGATGGCGCAGGCTGCTACCGGTATATATACGGCTCGCCGACGATTCTTAGATGAGTTTATTCCTGTGTTTCAGGAGTTCTATACGCTTATATCGGGAGGTGACGAGCCGGTGGGGCTTACCTATGTATCGCACATGGAGCGGGGCGATTTATGTCCGTTGCTGGCCGAGGTGCGCAATCGCGACTTGATATTGGGTTATACCTCTCGCGGCGCGCATAAAGACGAACTTGAAATGATGCTGGGCGAGTATCCGATGCGGCGTATCGGTTCGCAAGGACAAAACAAAACATTTTTGGTGGCACTGAAATTGGCGCAATTCGACTATCTCAATCGTAATGGTCACACCACGCCACTGTTGCTACTCGATGATATATTCGATAAGCTCGACTCGCGGCGTATGGAGCGTATTATATCGTTGGTGTCGCAGGAGCGTTTCGGACAGATATTTGTGACCGATACCAACAGGGAATATCTCGACGCCATAGTGCGTCGTACAGGTGGTGACTATCGCCTGTTCGGGGTAGAAAACGGAGCCTTTACGATTATAACAGAATGATTATTATGGAGCGTAGAGAGACTAAACGATTGGGTGAAATACTTCCCCAAATATTATCGGACCAGAAACTCGATAAGCGTCTCGATGAGACACGTGCCGTGGCATTGTGGCATCAATTGTTAGGCGAAGCGGTGGTGAAATATACAACCCGGGTGCAAATGCGTGCCGGGGTGATGTATGTGTCGTTGTCGTCGGCTGTGTTGCGCAACGAGTTGCTCTGTTGCAAGGCCTCGTTGGTGCAACGCCTCAACGAGGAGGTGGGAAAGCCCATAATTAGAGATATAATATTCAAATAAATATATGGTGTACGAGATACAATACAAACATTCTGTGCCCGTGCAGTTGCGGTTCAACGATATCGATTCGCTCGGGCATGTCAATAATTCTATTTATTTCTCTTTCTACGACTTGGGAAAAATACGATACTTCTCCACGGTCCGTCCCGAGATGAAAGAAATACGCGACATCGATTTGGTGGTGGCGAATGTAAATGCCAATTTTTTAATGCCCATATTTTTGCAAGAAAATGTCTCGGTACAGACGACTACCGTGTCGATAGGTAACAAAAGCGTGAAATTGGCCCAGCAGATAGTTAATGATAGTGGCGATATAAAGGCCGTATGCGAGACGATATTGGTAGGATTCGATTTCAAATCGGGCGAGACGAAACTTATTTCCGATGAGTGGCGGCGAGCCATAGAAGCATATGAGGGCCGCACGTATGCCCGATAGGAACAACTCCTTATTCCTCGATGGAAGGGTGAAAAGAAAGTGGCTGTCTCCGAATGAAGACAGCCACTTTTTTCGATGAAATCGCCATTTTTATGCTTTTGTCGGTATTTCGTAAGTATCGATATGGCGTTTCTTTTTTTCGTCGAGGATTTCGTCGATGGCAATGAGAATACCCGACTCTTCGACGTCGCCAAACTCATCGTTGATGGCGGTACCAAACATGCGCATGGTGGGAGACAAGCTCATATAGCTGTTTACCAATGGGGGTATGTTGAATCCTAATGCACGTACCTCTTGGTTGAGAATCTTATAGTCATCTTTGAATGAATTTCCGGCAGGGAATAGTTGGCTCAACTCTTCGTAGTTGCTATGTGTCTCAAGGGGTGTACGAGGCCATACCAATTTGTCGCTGTCGACAAAATGTTTATTGAGGAAATAGAGTATCATATTGCGTCCCGGCACTGAGAAAGTGGGGTACATGGTCACTTTCCCAAAGAAATATTTGATTTGCGGATAGTTTACGGTCAGCGCACCGAGACCGTCCCATAGATTGTCGAGGGCAAAGAGGCCTTTGGCTCCGGCCTTGCTCGACTGGTATTCCACCGATACAAACGAACGTCCCAATTCTATGGTGTAGGGCATATATTCTTCGATAAATTTCGGTGAGAAGTCGAACATATGCGATGTGGCGATAATGGGGCGTCCCTGTTCGTCGTAGTGCATATTCTCGCCCAACAAGAAGCGGTACCCTCCGATAATCTCTTGCGCATCGGGGTTCCACACGATTAATTGCTGGCAGGGGTCTTCCATCGTATCGTACATATCGATGTCGATTTCCTTACCGGTACCACCGCCGGCCATTCTGAAGGCGATTTCTCTCAGTCGGCCTATCTCGCGCATGGTATTCGGCGCGTTCATATAGTCGATGATATAGATTTGGTTTCCTCCTTTATTGGTGTTTCTCAGGAAGCGTTCAGGTGTCAGTTCGGCTATTATCAGATCTTTCTCAACGGGGGCAATGATTTCTTTCATATCCGCGTGGGTTTGTTTAGACTATCTCTTATACTATAAACTTGCTCTTTGACGTATTGCGCCCATTCAGACCGGCTGCGACTTTTGTCGAATGTCTGCCAGGGTATAGGCTTGCCAAAGTGTATGGTGAATGTTTTGTTTTCGCTCTTAAACATTTCGTCGGGAAGGTATATAAGCTCGATATTGAACTTGAGCCCCAGACGTTTGCGCCAATGGGCAAAGTTGTAAAAAAATCGGGAATTATAACCTTCGAACCAAATGGGAATAACATCTCTCCTGTGTTGTACGCTTTTGGTGATGAATGCTTTGTTCCACGTAAGGTCGCGTATTTCCTTGCCTTGTCGGCGCGAAACCAGTCCGGCGGGGAATACGGCCATCTGTCCATCGCCTTCGTAGGCTTGGGTGAGGGCGTCGGCGTTGTTCTTGTCCTGTTTTCCATATTTGTTGATGGGCAGAAAGTGCTCGGTAAGTGGTTTCATGGCCATGAGCAAGTCATTGACAAGAACCTTGAAGTTGCGATTGTACTTCTTCCCTAAAACGGAAATGAGAGCCACGCCGTCCATGCCACCGAGCGGGTGGTTGGAAGCGAAAATAAATCGACCGGTTTCGGGAATATTTTCTATCCCGTCGAGTTGTATGTTGATGTTGAGGTACGACAGCAGGGCATCAGCAAAATCCACGCCTTTCTCATCGGGGTGTTTCGACAAGAAGTCGTTCATGCGATCTTGCTGAATGGTGCGCTTGATGTAATTGAACACAAAGCCGGGAATCTTCTTGGCGATTCTCGGGGATTTGGCTCTTACGACAGCTTCGACGTCAACATGTAGAGTTTCGTTTTCTCCCATTGTTTCAGAATAAAAAGCGGACAAAGATAGTCATTCTTTGTGGAAAAGCACTTTTTAAGAAAGAAAAATGTTCTTTAATAGTAATATTTTGTCTGTTTTGTCGGCTATATTGCATAAATGTGCGTCACAACAAATAGTAAATTGTTGAAAAAAAAACGAGAAAGATTGCGACAATCCGTGTTTTTATTACTACTTTTACCCTCTAAAAGTTTTTACTTTAATATAATTATGCAACAGTCTGTATATCATATACCTGCATTGTTCGACGCTTGTATGGACGGATTGGCGATTCGCCCCGATGGTACTTATGTAGATGTAACATTCGGCGGGGGTGGTCATTCTCGGGGTATTTTGTCGCGCTTGAACGATGAGGGCAGGCTGTATGCGTTCGACCAAGACGAGGACGCTTGCGCCAATATTGTAGATGACGCGCGGTTTACCTTTGTTCGAGGAAATTTCCGCTTCTTGAAAAACTTTATGCGTTATCACGAGGTGGAGGAGATTGATGGATTGTTGGCCGACCTGGGTGTGTCGTTTCATCATTTTGATGCGTCGGAGAGGGGATTTTCGTTCCGCTTCGATGGTCGGCTCGATATGCGCATGAATTGCCGGGCCCGGGTGTCGGCGGCCGATGTGGTGGAGAGTTATACGCAAGAACAACTGGCCGATATGTTGTATCTCTATGGCGAGTTGCGTACATCGCGCAAAATCGCCGCGGCAATAGCGGAGGCTCGCAAGAGCGCCAAGATAGAGACTACGAGCCGTCTCGTGGAGGTGGTATCGCCCTATATCGACAAACGACAGGAAAAGAAGGAGCTGGCACAGGTGTTCCAAGCGTTGCGTATAGAGGTAAATCATGAGATGGAGGCGCTGCAACGTATGCTTCTATCGGCGTGCGAACTTCTACGTCCCGGTGGACGCATAGCGGTGCTTACCTATCATTCGCTCGAGGATCGACTGGTGAAAAACTTTTTTAAAACCGGCAACTTTGAGGGGCGTGCCGAGAAAGATTTTTTCGGGCGTGTGTCGGCACCGTTGCGCCCGGTGAACAATAAGGTGATAGTCCCCGATGAAGAGGAAATAATAAATAATCCGCGGTCGCGTAGCGCAAAACTGAGGATTGCCGAAAAACTATAAAGAAATGGACGAGAACAAGGAACAAAATAATGAAACTCCGGATTTTGTAGAGCGCTCACGAGGCTTCTTCAAGAAGTATTGCGGGGTGGATTTGTCCGGAGGCGAATGGATCTCGGTGGAGCATCTCTTGCGACACTGGAAATCGTTGCTCTTTATTCTGGCGGTATTGCTGTTGTATATAGGAAACAGATATAACTGCTCCAAAAATATGCAAGAGGTGCGCCGACTGCAAGATGAGATTCGTGATTTGCGTTACGAATCGGTGGCTTTGTCGTCGGAACTCACCGGTATAGGGCAGCCTTCGCAGATAGAGAAATTATTAAAGGAGAAAGAGATAGAAATAGCCCCCGCTCACACTCCTTCTTATGAAATAGTACGAAAAGATTATGACCGATAAGAGAGGGATATATACGCGCTATATAATCATAGTGCTTTTCATCGTGGTGGTGTGTGTGGCCATTTTCTATAAGATGAGTCGCACCATTTTTGTGGAGCGCGATGATTGGCGACATAAGTCCGACTCGGTGCGGTACGATACGACATTGGTACCGGCTATGCGCGGAGATATATTGGCGGCCGACGGTCGATTGTTGGCTTCGGCGGTACTCCAATACAACCTGTATGTCGATGCGAAAATATTATTTGCAAACAAATGGGAAGATGCTAAAAAGACCAAGGTGGATACCTTGTTTGAGGGACGTTTGGATACCTTGTGTATGCAATTGTCTGAAATCTTGGGCGATCGTACTCCGGCCGAGTATGAGCGACATCTGAGGGCCGGTTTGCAGAGTGATAGCCCACACTTTTATCGTCTGTCCAAAAAACGCGTTTCACATTTGACGCTCTTGCAGTTGCTCGATTGCAAAATTTTCAATCAGCGCAACCAGAACAAGTCGGGATTTATTGTTACCGGAGAAGATGTCGTTAAAATAGTGAGAGAACGCCCGTTTGGCGATATGGCACGTTCTACATTGGGCGGCTTGAAACGTGATGGGTGGGTCGGTTATGAGGGGAGCGGTCATGGTGTGACCGGCTTGGAATTGACCTACGACTCTCTGTTGTATGGCGCCGATGGCGAGAAGGTGCGTATGCGGGCCCGTATGTACTCGATGAGCGTGGATAAAACGATACGCGAACCGATACCTGGAAAAGATTTGGTGACTACCCTCGATGTAGATATACAGGATATGCTCGAGTCGTCGCTTAAAAATAGGCTGATCGATGTAGATGCCGACTATGGTACGGCGGTGATAATGGAGGTGGAGACCGGAGCGATACGGGCGATGGCCAATCTCAATAGAGATGCCAACGGGCAATATAGCGAAGGTATGAACCATGCCGTGTGTGATCTCATAGAGCCCGGCTCGACCATCAAGACCGTGTCGATGATGATAGCCTTGGATTCGGGCGTTGTGCGCCCCGACGATATAATCGATACAGGTAATGGCGTATATCGATATGGCGGACGTGAAATACGAGACCACAACTGGCGTAGAGGTGGATATGGAGAACTTACGGCGGCGCAGACTATATGGTACTCGTCGAATGTGGGAATATCTAAAATCATATTGAAAGGATTTGAGCATAGACCGGCCGATTTCATCGATGCGATTTATGCCCGGGGGTTGAATAAAAAAATAGATATACCCCTCCCTATACATCACACCATACGGCCCGAAATAAAACATCCGAAGAAAGATGGAAAACCCAACCCTACATGGTGGAAAACCTCTCTTCCGTGGATGAGTTTCGGCTATGAAACGTCGTTCCCGCCGATTTATACACTGATGTTCTACAATGCCATAGCTAATAACGGTAAGATGGTGAAACCCTATCTTGTGGCCGGTATCAGTGAGAATGGAGAAATGATAGAGGAGTATGAAACGGAGGTAATTACAGAGCAGATATGCAAACCGCAGACGTTGAAAGAGATACACCAAATGTTGTTGGGCGTGGTAGAGCATGGAACCGCTCGTGGCGCTAACTCGGCAAGCTCCGATTATGTGCAGATTGCCGGTAAGTCGGGTACGGCTCAGATATATGACGAAGCCACCGGGCGTCACACAAACCGTCACCGCGTATCGTTTTGTGGCTATTTCCCGGCCGAGAATCCTCAATATACCTGTATCGTGGTAGTGTCGAATCCGCGAAAGGGATTCCGCGGCTCGGTACCATGCGCAGTGTTGCGCGAGACTGCCGAGCAGATGTATGCCCGAGGATTTTTAGGGGGAGAGAATTCCCTGCCGGTAGATTCGGTATCGGTCAAGATGCCTCGTGTGAAAAAAGGCGATTATCAAGCTACGAAGATAGTTTGTGAGGAGTTGGACCTCACTTATGTGTCGCCGGCCGATGATGCCCGGTGGGTATCGGTCACATCGAGAGATCACACCATGGCGATGGAGGAATATACCCCGCGCTCCTATCTTATACCCTCGGTGGTGGGTATGGGCGCTTCCGACGCGCTCTATCTGCTTGAATCCTACGGACTACGCGTAGGAATATCGGGTAGTGGCAAGGTGGTGCAACAATCCATACCGGTAGGTAGCCGTGTGCGAAAAGGTGATTATATACGAATAGTGTTGAAGTAAAGAAAGAGATATGCAACTGAAAGAATTACTCCGGACATTGACGATAACAAATGTTGTCGGGAACGAGGATATTGATATAACATCGGTCGTGGTCGATTCGCGACAAGTGACTGCCGGCACATTGTTTGTGGCCGTGCGGGGTACGGCGGTCGATGGACATACATTTATAGAAAAAGCTGTGGCGCAGGGTGCTGTGGCCATCGTATGTGAAGAACTTCCGGTCCAACTTGCACCCGATGTGGCCTATCTGGTAACACCCGATACACGAGAGGCCCTCGGTCTCCTGGCCTCGGCGTGGTATGGTAATCCCTCGCACCAATTGACACTCGTGGGGGTAACGGGTACCAACGGAAAGACTACCATTGCAACGCTCTTGTACGAGATGTTCCGCCTGTTTGGCGAGAAGGTGGGCCTATTATCGACGGTATGTAATTATATTGACGATAAGGCGGTGCCTACGACACATACCACGCCCGATCCATTGACACTCAATCGATTGTTGCGTGAAATGGTTGATGCCGGTTGCCGATATGCCTTCATGGAGGTGAGTTCACACTCGGTCGATCAGCGTAGAATAGCCGGCCTCGAATTCGACGGCGGTATTTTTACCAATCTTACGCGCGATCACCTCGACTATCACCAGACTGTGCAGGCCTACCTCGCGGCCAAAAAACGCTTCTTCGACGACCTGCCGGCCGAGGCCTTCGCACTGACCAATGGTGATGAGAAGAATGGTGCTGTCATGTTGCAAAACACCAAGGCCTCGAAATATGCCTATTCGATGAAATCTCTGGCCGATTTCGAGGGTAAACTCATAGAGAGTCGTCTCGATGGTACCTCGCTCAATATAAATGGTCGCGATGTAGAGGTGCAGTTTGTGGGGGAATTTAACGCCTATAACCTGCTTGCTGTCTATGGCGCGACATGTTTGTTGGGCGAAGACCCCGAAAAGGTATTGATAAACCTCAGTTTACTGGTGCCGGTCTCGGGTCGTTTCCAGACATTACATTCACCCCACAAATATACGGTAATCATCGATTATGCCCATACACCCGACGCCTTGGACAATGTGCTGACCTCTATCCGCAAGGTTGTGGGGCGCAAAGGCAGGATAATAACCGTCGTAGGTGCCGGCGGAAATCGCGACAAAGGAAAACGTCCGCTGATGGCGCAAGAGGCGGTGAAGTGGAGCGACAAGGTGATACTCACCTCCGACAATCCCCGATTTGAGAAACCGCAAGATATACTCGATGATATGATAGCCGGTCTCGATGCGACGGCTCGACGCAAGACATTGATGATTTCCGATAGGCGAGAGGCCATACGCGCCGCCAATCAGTTTGCTCAGCCCGGCGATGTGGTGCTTGTGGCGGGTAAAGGTCATGAGGATTATCAAGAGATAGAGGGCGTGAAACATCATTTCAACGACAAAGAAGAGGTGTTACGCATCTTCGACGAACAAAAAGAGGTTTAGTAAAAGGAGGTTCACATTATGCTGTATCCATTGTTTCAATATCTCGACGGGCTCGACATTCCCGGCATGGGCGTGTTTCGCTACATCTCGTTCCGCTCGGGACTGGCATTGATATTATCGTTGTTTATATCGACTATAATAGGCCGTCGTATCATATCCCGATTGCAAAAAATGCAGATTGGCGAGATAGTGCGTAATCTGGGTTTAGAGGGGCAGATGAGTAAGAAAGGCACACCTACGATGGGCGGGATAATCATTATCATATCGATATTGATACCCTGTCTGTTGGTGGCCAGGCTCGACAATATATATATAATATTGATGTTGGTTACAACCGTGTGGCTGGGTGCCATCGGCTTCCTCGACGATTATATGAAGTTGAAATACCACAACAAAGAGGGCCTGCATGGGAAATTTAAGATTTTCGGACAGGTGGGCTTGGGTCTCATCGTGGGTGTGACACTCTATTTGAGCCCCGACGTGGTGATTCGCGAAAATATAACGGTGCAGCACGACGATACAATGGAGGTGCAGTATATGCCCGAGAATATAAAATCGACGCAGACCACCATCCCATTTGTGAAGAATAACAACTTTGACTATGCCGATCTTGTGCCCTTTCTCGGGGAGCACGCACAGATGGCCGGTTGGATAATCTTCATCTTGGTAACGATATTTGTGGTGACGGCCGTATCCAATGCGGCCAATCTTACCGACGGGCTTGACGGACTTGCTACCGGAAGTTCGGCTATCATAGGGGTGGCGTTGGCCATATTGGCCTATCTCTCGGGACATATCGCGTATGCCTCTTACCTCAATATCATGTATATACCCGGTACGGCCGAGCTTGTAGTATTTTCATGCGCCTTTATCGGTGCCACAATCGGTTTTTTGTGGTATAACGCTTTCCCGGCACAGGTGTTTATGGGCGATACCGGCAGCCTTACGCTCGGTGGTATCATCGCGGTATTTGCCGTGATTATACATAAAGAGTTGCTCATACCGCTTCTTTGCGGAATATTCTTGATAGAAGCCTTGTCGGTGCTGATGCAGGTATCGTATTTCAAATATACCAAGCATCGATATGGCGAGGGCCGTCGCATATTCAAGATGACACCGTTACATCACCATTTCCAGAAATCGGGCGAGGGCGTCGATGCTGTATGGAAAAAACCTTTTGCCCCTATACCGGAATCGAAAATTGTAATCCGTTTCTGGATTGTGGGTATAATATTGGCGGTATTAACATTGGTAACATTGAAAATCCGATAAAAGATATGAGTAAACGTATTGTCGTATTGGGAGCCGGAGAGAGCGGTGCCGGAGCAGCCGTGCTGGCAAAGGTGAAGGGCTTCGACGTTTTTGTCTCGGATATGTCGTCGATAAAAGATGTTTATAAACAACAACTCGACGAGTATGAAATAGAATGGGAAGAAGGGGTACATACCGCTTCGAAAATATTAAATGCCGATGAGGTAATCAAGAGCCCCGGCATACCCTCGACAGCCCCGATGATTCAAGCGTTGGAGGCGCAAGGCACGCCGATAATCTCGGAAATAGAGTTGGCCGGACGCTATACCGACGCGCGTATGATATGTATTACCGGTAGTAACGGAAAGACTACCACTACATTGCTTACATATCATATACTGAAAAGAGCCGGATTGAATGTAGGTCTTGCCGGTAATGTGGGTAAAAGCCTCGCATTGCAAGTGGCGACCGAACAATATGATTATTATGTCATAGAGTTGAGCAGTTTTCAACTCGATAATATGTATCAGTTCAAGGCCGACATCGCCGTACTGCTCAATATCACGCCCGACCATCTCGACCGATATGGATATGAAATGCAGAACTATGTAGATGCGAAGTTTCGTATCACGCAAAATCAGACCGAGAACGACGCGTTTATATTCTGGAACGACGATCCCATTATAGGACGGGAATTGGGGAAATATGCGTTGAAATCGCGTTTATATCCTTTCTCCGAGGAGAAAGAGCCCGGTGTGAAGGCCTATACCGAGGACGAACACCTGTATATCGAAACCGACGACAGCGATATATTCGATATGGCCGAGAGCGAGTTGGCGCTGTCGGGGCGTCATAATCTCTATAACTCGATGGCAGCCGGTATATCGGCCCGTATTCTCGAGATAAGAAAAGAGGAGTTGCGTGCGGCATTATCGGACTTTACCGGGGTGGAACACCGTTTGGAAAAGGTGGCAAGTGTGCGTGGTGTGGAGTTTGTAAATGATTCCAAGGCAACCAATGTAAACTCTTGCTGGTATGCGATGGAGAGTATGACCACGCCGGTGGTGTTGATACTCGGCGGCAAAGATAAGGGTAATGACTATACCGAGATAGAGCAATTGGTAAAAGACAAAGCTCATGCCATCGTGTGTCTGGGTGTGGATAACACCAAATTACATGCCTTTTTCGATGGTAAAGTGCCCTATATCTGTGATGCGCTGTCGATGCAAGAGGCCGTAGAGAAGGCATTTGCCGTGGCTCAACCGGGTGATACGGTGCTGCTCTCGCCCTGCTGTGCCAGTTTCGACCTGTTCAAAAGTTATGAGGACCGAGGCCGACAATTCAAGGATTGTGTGCGAAAATTGTAAAAAACTGTATTGATGAGTGAAAAAAATTCCATATTGAAAGGTGACGGCTATCTATGGGGTGTCTATATCGTATTGTGTATAGTCTCGATAATAGAGATGTTCAGTTCTACGAGTTATCTTATTCGCAACAGTCAGAATTTTATGTGGCCTGTGATGCGTCAGATAGCGTTTGTCGTCGCCGGCATATCGGTGGTGACGATAATGCATAACTTTCATTATAAATGGGTGAAACTGATAATGATTCTATTATTTCCGATAACGACGATACTATTGATAATCACATTGTTCGTGGGTCGCTGGTTGGGGGGCGAAGGACTTGGGTTCACACTGCAACCGTCGGAATTGGCCAAATTGTGTATGATTATCACTTGCGCTTTCATATTAGCCAAGTATCAAGACAAGGAGCGTGGTGGCGCGAGTACCGAGGCATTTAAGTGGTGCCTGATAGTTACCGGCGGATTATGTGTCGTGATAGCGGTAGGTAATTTATCGACCGCCTTGTTGATGGGGTTGGTATGCTTCTGCATGATGATGATAGCCCGGGTAGAGTCTAAGAAACTGCTGATGTTATTCTCGATAGCCGCAGCTGCTGTAGCGATTTTGCTTACGGTATCGGTCGCAGTATATAAGTATGAAGAAAAGACCGGTGAACAGGTTTGGCTGTTGGGCGATAAATTGCGTCTCGAGGTGTGGGGTGAGCGATGTGTGAACTTCTTCAGCAATGATACCCCCCCCTGTAAACAGCCTATCACCGATGAAAACCGCCAGGTACAACATGCCTATATGGCAGTGGCTAATAGTGGTGGTGTGGGAGTGCTTCCGGGCAACAGCCGCGGCCGCGATTTCCTCCCCGAGGCCTACTCCGATTATATGTATGCCATCATTATCGAAGAGTGGGGGATAGTGGGTGCCATATTTATAATGGGTATCTATCTGTCATTGCTTTTACGAGCGGGGATTATAGCCCGCCGATGCGAAAAAGCTTATCCTGCATTCCTTATTACGGGATTGGCTATGATGATAGGTTTCCAGGCATTGGTCAATATGGGGGTATCTGTCGGCTTGTTTCCGGTTACAGGTCAGCCTCTCCCGTTGATAAGCCGTGGTGGAACGGCATTCCTCGTCATGAGTTCGTATTTCGGAATTATGTTGAGCGTGAGTCGATTTGCCAAGCAGGTGGGAAAAGATGATGCAAAAGAATTGGTAGAGGCGGACACTGTCGATTTGTCGGCGCCGAATCCGGTACAAAAATAGGAGGCTGTTTTTAGGAATTCTTACAGCTTCACAAATACAAAGAATATGGCAAAATTAAGAATGTTGGTCAGCGGAGGCGGCACAGGAGGGCATATATTCCCTGCAATCTCTATCGCCAATGCTGTGAAAGAGAAATGTCCCGATGCCGAAATCCTTTTTGTCGGGGCCGAAAACCGTATGGAGATGGAAAAAGTCCCGGCAGCGGGATATAAAATCGTAGGTCTTCCGGTAAGTGGATTTTCTCGCAGACAGATATGGAAAAATTTCAAGGTGCTGTATCGTTTGGCAAAAAGTATCTCCCGGGCAAAAAAGATTGTGAAAGATTTCAATCCCGATATTGCTGTGGGTGTGGGAGGGTATGCCAGCGGTCCTACCCTGTGGGCGGCGGCTTGCAAGGGTGTGCCTACGCTTATACAAGAGCAGAATTCTTATGCCGGTGTCACCAATAAACTATTGGCTTCGAAAGCCGTGAAGATATGTGTGGCGTATGAAAATATGGAGCGATTTTTCCCCAAGGAGCGAATAGTCATGACGGGAAATCCTGTGCGTCAGGCGTTGCAAGAGGTTACTTGCACTCGCGAAGAGGCGGTTCGATTTTTCGACCTCGATCCGGCGAAGAAGGTAATTCTCATCGTGGGCGGAAGTTTGGGGGCACGCACCCTCAATCAGAGTGTAATTGCGTCGCTCGGCGAGATATCCGATGAGGTGCAAATTATATGGCAGAGTGGTAAATATTACGATGAATCCGCACGTCAGGCGTTAGCCGGTGGCGAATATCCGCATATCAAACAAATGCCCTTTATTTCTCGCATGGATATGGCCTATAAGGCGGCCGACTTGGTAATATCCCGGGCCGGGGCGGGTTCTATATCCGAGCTCTGTCTGCTGGGAAAACCGGCAATACTTGTGCCGTCGCCCAATGTGGCAGAGGATCATCAGACTAAGAATGCGCAGGCACTCTTGGAAAAGGGCGCGGCACTGCTCATACCCGATGTCGAGGCGGTATCGCGCCTTATGCACACGGCCCTGGATATCGTGCGGAATGATGTGTTGCTGGTGAATATGCAACAGCGCATACAAGCCTTGGCACAACGCGATTCGGCGGCACGTATTGCCGATATTATTCTCGAAATAGTAGGAGAGAAAGCATGAAACCGATAACAGCATATACGTCGCTCTATTTTGTCGGAGCCGGTGGTATAGGAATGAGCGCGTTGGTGCGCTATTTCCTTGCTAAGGGTTATGCCGTGGCCGGATATGACAAGACGCCATCGGCGCTGACCACGGCATTGGAAAGCGAGGGCGCCCGATTGGTATATGACGAGGCGGTGGAGCTGATTCCTGCGGATTTCCGGAATCCTGAAACGACGTTGGTCGTATATACTCCGGCCGTACCCGATACGCATGAGGGATTGTCCTATTTTCGAGCATCGGGTTTCACGGTCGTGAAGCGTGCCGAGTTGTTGGGATTGATAACCCGGTCGAGCCGAGGGCTGTGCATTGCCGGTACTCATGGTAAGACCACGACATCGAGTATGGTGGCCCACATTTTGGCACAATCCTCGATAGGATGCAGTGCCTTTTTGGGGGGGATACTCAAGAATTATGATAGCAACCTCATACTCTCCGATGATAGCGATTTGGTAGTGATAGAGGCCGATGAGTACGATCGTTCGTTTCATCATTTGCGCCCCTATATGGCGGTAATCACGGCTACCGATGCCGACCATCTCGATATATATGGTACCTATGAAGCCTATCTCGAAAGTTTTCGCTATTTCACCTCGCTAATATGCGAAAATGGCGTATTAATCGTAAAAAAAGGACTTCGTCTGCAACCCGATGTCGCTCCCGGGGTGACGGTTTATACCTATTCGCTCGATGCCGGAGGCGATTTCTATGCTCGCAACATCAGGATAGGCGATGGCCGTATCGTGTTTGACTTTGTGACGCCCGAGGGGGAAATTTCCGATATAGAACTCGGCGTGCCGGTACGCATCAATATAGAGAATGGTGTAGCCGCCATGGCTATAGCCCTGCTCAATGGTGCGACACCCGACGAAATACGCCGAGCCATGAAGAGTTTTTCGGGTGCGCGTCGCCGATTCGACTATTGGGTGCGCGAGAAAGATGTGGTACTTATCGACGATTACGCCCATCACCCCGATGAAATATCGGCCAGTCTCTCGTCTGTGCGGGCCTTATATCCCGATAAAAAAATTTCGGTGATATTTCAGCCGCATTTATACACTCGCACACGCGATTTTTGCGATGAATTCGCCAAATCGCTATCGTTGGCCGACGAATTGATATTGCTCGAAATATATCCGGCACGCGAATTGCCCCTGCCCGGAGTGACCTCGCAAATAATATTTGACAAGGTAAAATGCGAAAAGAAAGAACTTTGCTTGAAAGAAAAGTTGCTCGAAACAATAAAAGAGCGTAACTTTGAGGTCTTAATTACATTGGGTGCCGGCGATATAGATCGTTTGTTGCCCGAAATACGCGATATTCTGCTGAAAAAATGAGAAAAACGTTAGCTTACATATTTGCCGTCGTGCTTTCGTTCTACTTGTTGGTATCATACTGGTGGGGCGATTCGAAAGCGCACAGCCGTGAATATGCAGGTTTGCGGGTAGAGGTGAAAGACAGCGCCCGTGCCCGATATTTATCGGCGTTGGAATTGAAAACCTATATCGAGAAACGAATATCGATGCGGAAGGGTGAGCCGGTCATTACGATTTCTACCGACTCTATTGAGACGATATTGTCGGAAAATCGGTTGATAAGCCGAGTCAATTGCTACGCCACCCCATCGGGATTGATACGAGTGGATATATGGCAACGTATTCCCATCTTGCGGGTAATGGACGGCGAGAAATCCTATTTTATCGATGAAACCGGCATTATCATACCCGGGCCCATGCCTGTGGCCGTGCATGTGCCTGTCGCCACGGGCAATATATCGCAAGAGTTTGCCTGTACCGAATTATACGATTTTGCCCGATTCTTGCAGAAAAACAAGTTCTGGCATGCGCAGATAGCTCAGATATATATTACCGACAAGCACGAGGTAGAAATCATACCCCGGGTAGGCGAGCACCGTATAGTGATGGGTGATCTCGGTAATTATGAGGAGAAACTCAATAATCTGCGCTGTTTCTACGATCAGGCACTTTCGCGGTGTGGCTGGAACAAGTATCATACAATCAATCTGAAATACAAAGATCAGATTGTGGCCACACGAAAATGATAAGATACGAAAATTAAAAATCAACACAACGACCAACATCACGATATGAAAGAGGAACAAAAGAAAAAATATATCGTAGCCGTAGAATTTGGCTCGAGTCGTATATCCATGGCTGCCGGCTATCACGATGAGAAAGACAACAGGTTTGTCGTCGATGCAATAGAGACTGTAGAGAGTGGTGGTTGTGTAAAACGCGGTAGGGTTATCAATGTGGCCGATGCTGAGTATAAAGTATCGTCTCTGAAAAAACGGCTCGAAAATCGTATATCTCCCTATAAAATAACCCAAGTGTATGTGGGGGTAGGCGGTCAATCGATACGCTCGGTAGAGCATCGCTTGGTTTACCCCATTTCATCTGATATTGCCATTGACGAAACGTTGCTTCAAGAAATGGCACAAGAGGTGGGAAAGCGTGTATTGGGCAACAACCTGACAGTGTTTGATGTCGTAATGGGTGAGTGCCGTGTCGATGACCGTGTAACCGCCAATCCTTGTGGAGAATATGGCTCAGAGATACAGGTGTCGTATCGCTTGATAGTCGGCAATGAACGCCATAAACGCAACCTCGAGAAGGTGTTTTCTAATCTGAAATTTTCTGTGGCCGGATATATCGTGACGGCAGTGGCAACGGCAAAGGCGGCCGTATCGGCCGAAGAACGTCGTCAAGGTCTCGCGATACTCGACTGTGGAGCCGAAACCACCACATTGTCGATATTTCGTGACGGATACCTCTCATACCTGGTGACAATTCCGTTGGGTGGAAAAAATATCACCCGGGATATCTGCGACTTACATATTACCGAGAATGAGGCCGAGGAGTTGAAACGGGTGTATGAACCGCGTCGTTCCGAAGGCCTGTCATTGCCCGAGGCCTGGCAACAACAGGGTTATATACTTGATATTAAGCCCGAAACACTGGAAGAGGTGATTGTGGCGCGTCTCGGCGAGATTATAGCCAACGTAACCCACCAAATCGATGAGTCGCGACAAAAACAATTCCTCAACGGAGGAATGACATTGGTGGGAGGCGCGGCTCTGCTTAAAGGCTTGCGAGAACAATTGAAGAGAGAGACGGCACTTGACGTAATTATTGGTACGGTAGTAGATGTGTCGATGCCTCGCGGACGTGGAGCCGGCACGATATACGCCCCTATCGTAGGCTTGTTGCTGTCGGGCGACAAGGAGTGCGCAACTTGCGAGGTCGCCCAACCGCAGAAACAGGACACTCCACAAGAGGGAAAATCGCAAATAGTCTCCGAGACACAGTCCGTAACGGAAACGCAAAGTGTTCCCAAGGATAAATCACAGAGAAATCCACGTGCCGGCATTTCTACTCTTTTTGAGATAGCAAAGGGTTGGGTAAACGATGAAGATAACTGATAAACATTTACGACGTATGGAAGTAGAAAGACCGCAAATAATAGTGGATAACCATCGGGAATTGCCAGCCGTAATCAAGGTCGTAGGTGTAGGTGGTGGTGGCGGAAATGCCGTTGAGAATATGTATAAGACGGGTATAAAAGATGTGTTCTTCACTCTTTGTAATACCGATCGTCAGGCGATGCAAAATACACTGATACCTCAGACATTGGTGTTAGGTCCGGGCTTGGGAGCCGGTGGAGTCCCTGAAAAAGGTCGTCAATTGGCCGAGGATAGCGTGAAAGATATCAAGACCTTGTTCGAAGGGGTGGATATGACCTTTATTACCGCCGGAATGGGTGGTGGTACCGGTACCGGAGCATCTCCTGTCGTGGCTCGTGTCGCCAAGGAAATGGGAGTACTTACCGTAGGTATTGTGACGTTGCCTTTTTATTTCGAGGGCGATATCAAAATACAACAAGCTATAGACGGTGCCAAAGAGTTGGCTAAGAATGTCGATGCGTTACTTGTCATTTGTAATGAGAATTTGCAGAAAGTATATCCCGATTTGGGTTTATGGAATGCTTTTGCCAAGGCCGATGATATACTGACTATAGCGGCCAAAAGTATCGCCGAAGTGATAACCGTGAAGGGGTATATCAACGTCGACTTCAATGATGTGAAATCGGTTCTGCAAGATGGTGGGGTAGCGGTGATGAGTACGGGTTATGGTGAAGGGCATAATCGTATCACCAAAGCTCTCGATGACGCTCTACATTCTCCGCTGATGGCGTCGAGTAATATCCATAAGGCGAAAAAGATACTTATCAACCTCTATATGTCACGACAGGATAGTGATGAGCAGGTGGTTGTAAAGGAACTTCGACAACTGAATGATTTTGCCAAGAAATTCAAGGACGCCGGGGTAGCAGTAAAAACCATTACAGGAATGACGCAAGACGACACCCTGGGAAACAAGGTGAAAATTACAATTCTTGCATCGGATTTTGTTGATGGCGGATCGTTAGATGATATTGGTACATTATATGAAGAGGAAAAAGAATATGTGGTGTTTACCGCAGCTCAGCTCGACGACAATGCCGTGCTCGAAATGGTGGATCGTTCGCCGACTTATAAACGCTCGTCGGATTTCCTTGATCAGTTGGCCAATATAGCTGTTGCGGAGCCTGTCGCAGAGACACCGGTGATAAGAGCCGATGGAGCCATACAATTTGGAGATTAAGAAATCAAGGTAGATATAAAAAGATTAAAAATATAGAATTATGAGTTTGTTCGATCAAATCAGTAATGACATCAAAGCCGCCATGTTGGCCCGCGATAAGCAACGTCTCGAAGCCTTGCGCGGTATCAAAAAAGAATTTATCGAAGCCAAAACCGCCAAGGGAGCCGATGGTGAACTTGCCGATGACGTGGCGATGAAAATACTCGCTAAAATGGCAAAACAACGTAGGGAAAGCGCGCAGATATATACCGAGCAGAATCGTCCCGACCTGGCTGAGCCCGAACTTGCCGAGGCTGCTGTCATAGAGTCGTATCTGCCCCAACCTATGAGCGATGAGGAACTCTCGGCTGTCATCAAGGAAATTATAACCGAGGTGGGGGCTTCGTCGATAAAAGAGATGGGTAAAGTCATGGGCGTGGCTTCCAAAAAATTGGCCGGTAAAGCCGACGGAAAAGCTATATCCGACAAGGTAAAAGCCTTGTTGGCATAAGCGTATAAAAAATCAAAACAACTTCTAAAATTATAGATTATGCTTACACTTGCCGCTATTAAAGAGAATCCCGAAGAGATTATTCGGAAGTTGGCAAAAAAACATTTCGATGCCCGTGAAGCCATCGAAAAAGTGTTGGAACTCGATAAGGTGCGTCGTGCGTCGCAGGTCGAGCTCGATGCAAGCCTTTCCAATCTGAAAGGTTTGGCCGCACAAATCGGTAAACTGATGAAAGAGGGCAACGTGGCCGAGGCCGAAGCCGTGAAACAGCAAGTTGCCGATATAAAAGAGGCCAATAAGAAACTCGAGGAGAATATGACTTCGGCCGAGAATGGTATTACCGAGATATTGCTTTCTGTACCCAATACCCCTTGTGATATGGTGCCCGAAGGTCGTACCGCCGAAGACAATCTGGTAGAACGCTCGGGTGGTGTGGTACCCGCACTTCCTGCCGATGCTATGCCTCACTGGGACTTGGCTCGCAAATACGATCTCATCGACTTCGAGCTCGGTGTGAAGATTACCGGTGCCGGTTTTCCTGTATATAAAGGAAAGGGAGCCCGCTTGCAACGTGCCCTCATCAGTTTCTTCCTCGATAATGCCCGCGAAGCCGGCTATCTCGAAATACAACCTCCTTATGTGGTAAATGCCGCGTCGGGATATGGTACGGGACAACTGCCCGATAAAGAGGGCCAAATGTATCACTGTAATGATGACGACCTCTATCTCATTCCTACTGCAGAAGTCCCAGTCACGAATATCTATCGCGATGTGATACTCGATGAGGCACAACTCCCGATACGCAACACCGCCTACTCGGCCTGTTTCCGTCGCGAGGCCGGCTCTTACGGAAAAGATGTACGAGGTCTCAACCGTCTGCACCAATTCGATAAGGTGGAAATTGTGCAAATACAGCACCCCGACCACTCATACGAGTCGCTGACCGAGATGGTAAATTACGTACAGACCTTGGTCGAGAAACTTGAACTTCCGTGGCGTATCTTGCGCCTGTGTGGTGGTGATATGAGCTTCACGTCGGCCATAACCTTCGACTTTGAAGTGTTCTCGGCAGCCCAACAACGCTGGCTCGAGGTAAGCTCGGTATCGAACTTTGAGAGCTATCAAGCCAATCGCTTGAAATGCCGTTTCCGTGGTGCCGATAAGAAGATACGCCTCGCTCATACCCTCAACGGTAGCGCCTTGGCATTACCTCGTATCGTAGCCGCTCTGCTCGAAAACAACCAGACGCCCGAAGGTATTCGCATACCGAAGGCCCTTGTCCCCTACACCGGTTTCGACATTATCGATTGATCGTAGTTGAATATATAATGATGGGAGGTGCTATGTGCCTCCCATTTTTTTGCAGATGAAGTTGCTTTTATATATAGAACGATTACCTTTGTTGTGTAAATCAAAAATACAGATATGAAACGTATAGTGATAGTGGGAGCGACTTCGGGTATAGGTATGGAGGTGGCTCGGCTGTATATCGCCGCCGGTTGGCGAGTGGGTGTGGCAGGACGTCGTGTCGAACGATTGGAACCATTACGTGAACTTGCACCCGACAGGGTTGTTATCGCTCGCATAGATATTACAACCGACGACGCTCCCGAGGCGCTGATGGCATTGGTCGATGCCGTGGGTGGAATGGATACCTATTTTCACGTTTCCGGAATTGGAAAACAGAATATCACGCTCGATCCCTCGGTAGAGATGCGAACGATGGAAACTAATGTGTCGGGGTTTACCCGCATGGTAATGGTGGCATATAATTATTTTGCCGAACATACCGGCGGACATATTGCCGTGGTATCGTCGATTGCCGGCACGCAGGGCCTTGGTGTGGCTCCGGCCTATTCGGCGACAAAACGATTTCAGAATACTTATATCGACGCGCTCGCCCAGCAGGCACACATACGCAAATTGAATATAATGTTTACCGATATACGACCGGGATTTGTGGCCACCGATTTGCTCGATGGTGATAACCATTATCCGATGATGATGTCGGTAGAGCCTGTGGCGCGAAAGATTTTCCGAGCTGTCGAACATCGTCGCCGTCGTGCGGTAATCGATTGGAAGTATGGCATATTGGTATTCTTCTGGCGGCTTATACCGGCTTATATATGGCAACGTCTCCCCATAAAGACACGCAAGAAATAAAATGCAGAAAGCCTCCACAAGGAGGCTTTCTGCATTTTATATAAAGGTTAAAAATCAAACCACATTAAAAACAAACCAATAATAAATATTATTATCTTAATAATTATCGGCAATGCTATAATAAAAAGTAAAATTTGAATTAACCTCATATATCAATAGGAATTATATGTTCTCGCAGATGTAGAGGCGGGTTTCGGCACAGAATTCCTCTCCCGGAGCAATCGATTGGAAACCATATGCGTCGGGGTTTGAAAGGTTGGGCGCGTTGATGGCCCAGGTCTGCGGTTCGGGACAAGCATAGGGCACATTGCCGCCGTTGTTCCAGAAGGTCCAGTATTTGAATTGGTCATCGACCTCGTAGCATACCGACATACCGCTCTCGGTGTCGGTAACGATAGCGCCGCTGAAAGGCTCGTCGTCGATGAGGAGCGGCTTGTTCACAAGGGCCCACTCCATAGCATTGTCACAGGGCTTGATGCCGGCTTCGCGTAGCGGTGCGGCGTCGTGATTGAGGGTAAAGACCACCTCGGTAGGCAGTCCGCGCTCATTTATCTCCATCAGGCCATCGACCGACATACGCAGGCGATAGTTGTCGGCGTTTCCATCGGCGGTGAAAGGAATGTTTATGGGCGTGTGGAATCCCATGCCCACCGGCATATTCTCATTACCGAGATTCACAAAGATAGTGGCTTGGTGCAAGCCGTCGCTGTCGAGCCTGAATATCATGTGGCAAGAAAATTCGTGGGGGAAATTGTGATATATGGCATCGTTTATGGCGTTGCAATAGTACACGGCCTCTACCTCGGCGTAGTCGTCGCCCTCCTCGGTGCGGCATACGGTGAAAGGTTCGCTCTTGATAATGCCGTGATGATAGTTGTTTTGTGCGGGAATGGTGATGGGGTATTGGTATGTACGCCCCTCGAACGTGTATTTACCATCTTCGATGCGGTTGGGCGGGAACAACAAAGGCAGACCATAGATTTGCGGACGCTCTTTGAAGTTGGCCATTTCCTCGGCGGTGGGGGTACGCAGTATATTTATACCGGTTGCGATGTGCTTGAGTGTGACAACATTGGCTCCTACAGAGGGAACCATGACGGCTTCATAACCTCCTGCGGCGAATTGTACGGCAGGCAGACCGTTGAAATCGATTTTTTTGATCATGGTATAGGGTGTTAATAATTCTCACCCAAATGTATGAATTTTTTTAATCGTAAATATCACTGATGTCGTAAATTTTAGGTTTTTTCATAAAAAAACGGTTGCACCGGAGTGCAACCGTCGGATATTCTTTCTTGTGAAGTCGAGATTAGAGGTTGAGGGCGGCGTTGGTTTTACGCACGGCTTCGGCACTGGCTTTGAAGAGGGCTTTTTCTTCGTCGTTGAGTTTGAAATCAACTACTTTTTCCCAACCGGTGCGGCCCAATACTACGGGTACGCCTATGCAGATGTCGCTTTCGCCATATTCGCCTTCGAGATATACGCTGCAAGAAACGATCTTCTTTTGGTCGCGGATAATCGACTCTACTACGTATGCGGCAGCTGCGCCGGGAGCATACCAAGCCGAGGTTCCGAGCAGTTTGGTGAGGGTTGCACCGCCTACCATGGTGTCGGCAGCCACTTTGGCGAGAGTCTCTTTGTCGAGCAATTCACTGGCGGGAATACCTTTGTAGGTAGCCAAGCGGGTGAGGGGTATCATGGTGGTGTCGCCGTGTCCGCCTATTACTACGCCTTCGATTTCGTTGGGGTTGGCGTTGAGGGCTTTGCTCAAGTAGCATTTGAAACGTGAGCTGTCGAGTGCGCCACCCATACCTATAACGCGGTTTTTGGGGAGACCGGTGGTTTTCTGTATGAGGTAGGTCATGGTGTCCATGGGGTTGCTTACGCACACGATGATAGCATTGGGCGAGTGGGCCAATACATTATCGACAACCGATTTTACGATACCTGCGTTTACACCGATAAGCTCTTCGCGAGTCATACCGGGTTTACGGGGAATACCCGAGGTGATAACTACCACGTCGGAACCGGCGGTTTTGGTATAATCGTTGGTTACGCCGTTCACTTTAGAATCGAAACCGAGGAGGGTTGCGGTCTGCATCATATCGAGGGCTTTACCTTCGGAAACGCCTTCTTTGATGTCGAGTAATACGACTTCGTCTGCAACTTCGTTGAAAGCCAATACATTGGCACAAGTAGCGCCTACGTTACCGGCACCTACAACTGTGATTTTTGCCATAATTCTATAAATTAAATGTTGTACAATCTCTTTTACAATATTATTTCGCAGACAAAGGTAGTAAGCTTTTTTGTTTATGGAAAAATTTCCGTATTTAATTTTGGTGAAAAATCAATGAAAAAATGATTACTGAGGGCTTAAAGTTTTTTTGCCATATTACAAATCATAAGGGAAAGGTCTGTTTTGTAAGGTAAAGGTGTCAAAACAGTATATAAGGTGAAAATTTTCAGGGCGATAGGGAATTTTATGACTTAAATTTTCTAAATAAAAATATGAGAATAAAGATAAAATAGCTACCTTTGCCCCCGAAAAATCGAAAGTCGGTATCGACTCTCGAACAAATACGAGAAATAAACGTTATTACATAACCATTTAAATTTTAAAAGCAATGATTAAAGTAGGTATTAATGGCTTCGGCCGTATCGGACGTTTCGTGTTCCGTGCCGCTCAAGGAAGAAATGACATTGAAATCGTTGGTATCAACGACTTGTGTCCCGTAGATTATTTGGCTTATATGCTCAAATATGACACCATGCACGGTCAATTCGAAGGTACTATCGAAGCTGATGTAGAAAACAGCCAACTGATCGTAAACGGTAAAAAAATCCGTGTAACCGCTGAGAAAAATCCCGCTGACTTGAAATGGGACGCTATCGGCGCTGAATATGTAGTAGAATCTACCGGTCTCTTCTTGACCAAAGAAAAAGCACAAGGTCACATCGATGCCGGTGCTAAATATGTTGTAATGTCGGCTCCCTCGAAAGACGACACCCCCATGTTCGTATGCGGTGTAAACGAAAAAACCTATGCAGGTCAAAAATTCGTTTCTAACGCTTCTTGTACTACCAACTGCTTGGCTCCTATCGCCAAAGTATTGAACGACAAATGGGGTATCACCGATGGTTTGATGACCACCGTACACTCTACCACCGCTACTCAAAAAACCGTTGACGGTCCTTCTTTGAAAGACTGGCGTGGTGGCCGTGCCGCTTCGGGCAACATCATTCCCTCTTCTACCGGTGCTGCTAAGGCTGTAGGTAAAGTTATTCCCGAACTCAACGGCAAACTTACCGGTATGTCGATGCGTGTTCCCACCCTCGATGTTTCGGTTGTTGACCTCACCGTAAACTTGGCTAAACCCGCTTCTTACGCTGAGATTTGTGCTGCTATGAAAGAGGCTTCTGAAGGCGAACTCAAAGGTGTACTCGGATATACCGAAGATGCAGTTGTTTCTTCTGACTTCCTCGGTGACACCCGCACCTCTATCTTCGATGCTAAAGCAGGTATCGCTCTTACCGATACTTTCGTAAAAGTTGTTTCTTGGTACGACAATGAAATCGGTTACTCTAACAAAGTGCTCGATCTCATCGCTCACATGAACACCGTAAACGCTTAATAACTCTTTGTTATATAGCTCGACCGGCAGCCCCTTGAGGGTTGCCGGTTCTTTTTTAAGGATATTCACATTCTATAATCTGAAATTGTTGATTTGATATTTATACGTTCGGGTGGCTTATTGGTTATTTGTTTAGATGTTTGGCGTAAAAGAAAGATTTTGACAACTTATTTTTCATAAGTCGAACTTTTGGATTTGGATATTGCCAGTTTAGATACAAATATTTGAGATGTAACACTTTTTTACTTATATTTGCATGTCTTTTATCGAGAACCTAAACAGATAATGAAAATAATATCTGCCCATAAGACGTGGATTGCTATAGGCCTGTTCGTTTGTGCCTATACATTTTCTTTTGCGCAGAATAGTTTGCAAGTACCTCCTTCCGATACCATACCTACATATACAAATGTTTCCGACGATAGAGTGTTGTCGGGCGAGGAGTTGCGCAAAGTCAGCATCGGAAACTTGTGGAGCGCGATAGTCGCCCTCGAGCCTTCGCTGTTGTCGGGTATGGAGGCTCTTTATGGTGATATGCCGGGTATGACGCCGAGCGGGATTGTACAAGGAACGCAAGCGTGGAGTATCGAAGGTGTCGCACAGTCATTCTTGTTGCTTGTAGATGGGACCGAAGTTTCCGATTATCAATTCTCTTGCTTGAATATCAATGATGTGGAGCAGGTGATTGTGTATAAAAGTCCGGCATCACTTTCACGCCTTGGCATAGATGGCGGTTGCGGTGCTATAGAGGTGATACTGCGAGAGCCCGAAAAGGGGAAGTTGCGTATAAACTATCTGTTCGATGCTCAGTTTCAGTCGGCCGATAAGGCGGTAAGACGAGAGTCGTCTTATGCAGGACTGTCGGGGCATAATTGGCTTGATGAGCCGTTGCGCATGGGTTTTGCTCATCGCCATAAACTCGACATCAGTGGTGGTGACGACTATGTGCGATATAGTTTCTCGGTAGAGGGCGATCCGTCGGGGCAAGGCGTGATGAAAGACGACTACCACAAGACGCTCGGACTGAGCAACTATATATCTTATCGAAAAAAGGCGATTTCTATTTCCAATCGGCTCTCCTTTTATCAGACCAAAAACAGTGCTTCGCCTTATGGTACATATGATTATTATCGGACACTTTCACCGGAACTGATTCCGACCGGAAACGCGGGTACACCCCTTTCGTTGTTGCCCGACGGCTCGATAAATCCGTTGCATGAGGTATCGACCGGTAGTTTCAATCGGGATAAAATACATACTATACAAGACCATTTGCGGGTGGAAGTGGCGTTGCCTTGCGACCTATCCCTCGATGGCGCGTTTACCTTTATCCGGGAAACAGCACGTAACAATCAGTATGTATCGCCCTCGTCGGGCCGTTATGATGATGTCGAGGCCGGAACATATACAGGTCGTTATGATATAACCCGCGATAATCAATTGTCGTTTGAGAGCGGTCTCGGACTGACCTATGACAAAACTATAAAATCGCATCATATACAGGCTTTGGGCGAAGTTTCGGTATATAGTAATAAGGTGTATGATGAAACCTATGGTGGGGTGGGAATATCTACCGACCGCATGGCGCATATATCATTTACCAAGAGCTATAATATCGAAGAGGCTGCCGTGGCACACCGATATTACAATAGGGATATATCGGGAAGATTGTCGGCCTCGTATTCCTATGCCGATCGTTATGGAGCGTCGGCAGGGGTGTCGTTTGAGAAATCGTCGTTGTTGGCGAGTGAGTCACGTAGGGCAATATTCTATTCTGTAGGTGCCTATTGGAATATTCATAAAGAGGCGTTTATGCACGATGTGGCTTTCGATCGACTGACGTTGTCTTTTACCCGAGGTACGAGCGGGGGTGTGGGATTTGACGATAACGCCTATACTGTGACGTACGATACGAATGTGGGTAATGAATATATCTACAATTACTATCTGATAGGTTCGTCGATAGTGATGATGCCTAATAACCGATTGCGTCATTACACGGTGACACGCAACAATGTGTCACTTGCGGCGCAATATCGCGGCGTGTCGTTGTCGTTGCTGGGCTATGCCCATCGTACGACCGATATGTCTGTTATCAATCCGTTGCCTTTGGCGACGGGCTATCCCCACACGTTCGATAATGGCGGTGAATTGACCAATCGAGGCGTGGAATTGTCGGTAGGTGCTGATTTGTTACCCCGGGATAGAGTTTGGTCGTTATACTCCTATATGAGTCTTGCGCACAATCGTAATTGCATAACGGAACTTCCGCTTTATTTTGCAAACCTTTATAATACTACGCTGGCCGATAATTATGCCGGTGTGGTATCAGATTATAAAACACCCTGTTTTTTGCAAGAAGGTCACTCTGTAACGGAGTTGTATCGTCGCGATGAGGCCGGAACCCTTATCGCCATAGGTTCTACGTCGCCCAAAATACAGGGAAATTGGGGCATTTCGGCAGCCTATAAGCAGTGGCAAATGAATGTCGTAACGACCTTCTCGGCAGGAGCGGTGGCCTTCAATCCCGATGCAACATCGCCGGCCGATACGGAATTGAGTAGTAAGGACAATCGGTTTACTTTGCGTACTGTACAAATATCCTATACGTTTGCCCCGTGGAAAATATCCCGATTGCAGTTATTGGCATCGGGTGAGAACTTGGCGCGATATACCTCGTCGGTGTATGGATTGGGACGTCTATACCCTTGCGCTCGAACATTTACTTTGTCACTCCGCTTACAACTCTGATGTAGTATGAAAAAAACGCTGTTATATATATTATCCCTGCTGTTGTTGCTTCCGGCCGTGGCTTGTAGCGATTGGTTCGATGCGCCATCGGATGGTGAAACTATTCCCGACCATAAATATTTCAATGACGAGAACGCCTTTTACAACGCTCTTGTGGGGGTATATACTCAACTGCGTGATGCCGACCTGTATGGAGAGAATCTCACCTTGGGTATGCTCGAATATATGGGACAAAATATGGTGCCGGGCGACGACGAGACTCGCAGTATGAGCGAGTATGACTACGCCTCGTCCGCCGTGCAAGCCCGTATTTCCACGATTTTGCGGGAGATGTATCGCAACATTACCTCGTGCAATAGGGTCATCGACGAGATAGAGACTACCGATGTCGTGTTTTATAACACCGGACAGAAAGAGATTATCACCGGCGAATTGTATGCCTTGCGTGCAGCCCTGCATTTCGATTTGGTGCGCCTGTTCCATCCGGCTTATAGTGTAAACGCCTCTTTCGTAGGACTATCCTACGAGACCACTTTCGGTACATCGGTGGGCGCTCCGCTGACTACAACGGAGATACTCGACCTTATAATACATGATATGACCTATGCGGCGACATTGCTACAAAAGTACGACCCTGTGGTGACGGGAAAAGGCAGCTATATCGCGTCGCCGGGAGAAATCGATAGTCGCACACGCACGTTTTATCTCAATTATTATGCGGTGACGGCTCTGCTTGCGCGTATATATATGTATAAGGGCGATTATACCAATGCCTATATATATGCCGATGAAACCTTCAAGCATATTCGCAATCTGGCGACAAACGCGCAGATATTCTACTACGTGTCGCCGGGTAAATACATCAGCGACTTCTGCTTCTCACGCGAGCATATATGGGGTATCGCATCACTGCCCGATGGTTTTACAGCACTTTCTGATACCTTGTTTTCCTCTCGCAAGATAAGGGTGCGTGCCGATGTGGCGGCGATCTATCCCGATGTGAATGATACCCGTTTCAGAGAGTGGTTTACCCGCCAAAGCGATGCCTCCTATACATTACAACACAAGTTTGGCGCGAGCACCCTGCTTACCGACTATGTAACCAATACCAGTGGTACGGCCACCGATCTGCCGGCACGTATTCCGGTTATAAAGATGGGTGAAGTGGCCCTTATTGCCGCTGAGTCGCTCAATGAACAAAACAATCCCACCGAGGCAGCCGAATGGCTTATCGAGATGCAAAGCTCTAAGCGAAACAGCATCGTGACCGAGATGAAGACTGCCGGACAACTGACGGTGGAGAATATACGTGAGGCTATTCGTGATGAGTATCACCGGGAATTTTTCGGCGAGGGTCAGCTCTTCTATTATCATAAGAGAATGAATGACAAGACTATCTCCTCTTGTGTCGGCGAAGAAATCACAATGACTGCCGACAAATATACATTCCCGATACCGACTACAACATACAAGGAGGAGACTGAGTAGATGAAGACGCGGGCACTATGTATTCTGTTGATAATCTTGTTGGGCGGACTATTCTTCCCGACAGGAGAGGCTTACGCGCAAAAATACATTTCGTTGTACGTACAAGACAAGCCGTTGGGCGATGCTCTTATAGCTGTGCGTAACTTGTCGGGGTATAACCTATATGTATCGCCGATGGTCGATGTGGAAAAACCGGTATCGGTGACGGCCAATCATGTGGAATTATTGACACTTCTGAATTCGTTGGACCGCACCCTGTCGTATAAAATCATTGACAAAACGATAGTGATTACCCCTAAAAATCACCCCTTATCAGACAACAGATTATATGGTGTGGTGGTCGATGAGGATAATCTCCCGGCCATAGGTGTAGTGGTGCAGTGTGCCGGTGGCGCGACTGTGACCGATGGCGATGGCCGCTTCGAACTGCCTCTTACAGCCGAGGCCGAAATGTTGTCGGTGTCGTTTATAGGCTATCGCAAAGAGCGTATATCCATCGATGGAAAACATTTTCATACCATACACCTTGTACCCGAAGCCAATGAGCTCGAAGACGTGGTAGTGACCGGATATGCTCCGAAAGCCAAAAACAGTTTTACCGGTACGGCAGTGCAGGTAAAAGGCGAAGAGCTGAGAATGATTAATAACAGCAGTTTCTTTGATGCGTTGAAAGTCTTTGACCCCTCATTCAAGACGGTCGATACCCGGGGAATGTTTGGCTCGGATCCCAATCATGTGCCGTCGCAAATCGAAATTCGCGGACAAAACAGTTTCCCCGATATATCGGAAAGCAACCTCAAAACCGAGACCAGCCTGCCTGTCTTTATCCTCGATGGATTCGAGGTGAGCGTGGAAAAAATCTACGACCTCGATATGAATCGCATACAGAGTGTGACGATATTGAAAGATGCGTCGGCATCGGCAATCTATGGTTCGCGAGCAGCCAACGGCGTGATTGTTATCGAGAGCAAAAGTCCCGAGGCCGGCAAATTGCAGGTGAGTTATTCGCTTACAGCCGGTATGCAGATTCCCGACCTTACCTCGTACAACCTGATGAATGCGGCAGAGGTGTTGGAGTTCCAGCAAGCCGCCGGTGTGTTCGATGCCTATGTGGCAGGACAAGACCCCGGTACTCGCCTTAACTCTTACAATGTGATAAAGAAGGAGATTATGAGCGGAACCGATACCTATTGGTTGTCGAAACCCCTTCGTGTCGGACTACAGCATAAACATTCCCTTATCATCGATGGCAGTGTGAACAATGCCGAGAAAGAAACAGGCAATGTGCGTTACTCGGTAAACTTGGCTTTCGGTCAGAATAATGGCGTGATGAGAGGTTCGGATCGTACGACCTACGAGGCCGGTACCAAATTGATATACAACAGCAAAAAGCTGTATGTTACCAATGATTTGCAGTTCAGTATGGTCAATAGCAGTGAGTCGCCTTACGGAACCTTCTCGAATTACACACAGGCGTTGCCCTATCATCGCGAGAAAGATGAGAATGGCGATTATTACCGCTATCTGTCGTTGGCCAACGTTGCTCCCGCAGGAATGAGTCTGGGTATATTGGCACAACAGCGCTCGCCAATGTATGAGGCAAAGTATCTCAATTCCTATTCGGTAAAAGAGAATTACAATATCAGCAACCGCACCAGCGTAAATTGGGAAGTGTTTTCCGACTTGCGTATTCGGGCCAATTTTGCCGTCAATTACGATGTGAATCGCACCGATGCGTTCGTGTCGCCATTGAGTTATACCTATACCAATACCAGCGACAACTCATCGACATCGCCGAGCGTATTATATTCCCGGGGTAAATACAGCCTGAGTAATAGTAACTTGTTGGGTTACGATGGCAATATAGTCATATCCTACTCTCATTCGTTCGGGGTGCACGATTTGCAGGCGATATTGGGCGGAGAGGTAAGTCAGGACGATTACGATAGCGACGGATATAACCTGACGGGCTTTTTGGGCGATGCGCTCGACTATCTCTCGTATGGCATACAGTATGAGCTGTACGGCCGTCCGTCGGGTAGTGAAAACTTGGTGCGTAATGCCGGTGCGTTTACCAATATCAACTATTCATACGACAATCGTTACCTCGTGGATCTTACCGGTCGCATCGATGGTTCATCGGTTTATGGAAAAAATCAGCAGACCGCGCCCTATTGGTCGGTAGGTTTCAGATGGAACGCGCATAATGAGAAATTTTTGAAAGGTAATGAGATTGTGCAAAAGCTGGCCTTGCGTGCCAATATCGGAACGACCGGAAATCAGAATTATTCCAAAAATCAAGCGACCAGTCTCTATACTTACCTTACCTCGGTGTATGGAGGCTATTTCGGAGCGTTGATAACGACCTTGGGTAATCCCGATTTGAAGGGGCAGCTCACCTTCAATCGCAACATCGGTGTAGAAGGTACATTGTTCAAAAACAAACTCAACCTCGACTTCAACTACTATTACAACACCACAGAGGGCAACCTTACCGATATATCCATCGCGCCCTCTATCGGCTTCGACTCGTACAAGACCAATATGGGCAATCTCACCAATCAGGGTGCGGAGTTCAGCATCAGTTATGTGCCTGTGCGCACAAAGGATATGACACTCAATTTCACGCTGAATGGCGCGCACAATAGCAATAAAATCACGAAAATATCGGATACGTTGCGCAAATACAACGAGCAGATAAGCGCCGAGGCCGAGGAGGGTACGGCCAATGTGTTCCTATTCAAGGAGGGCGAGTCGATGAATACTATCTATGCCGTACGCAGTCTCGGTATCGACCCCGGAACGGGTAAAGAAATATACCTTACCAAAGATGGCGAGAAAACCTACACTTGGAACTCGGTCGACCAAGTACCTGTGGGGGTGAACGAACCGACATTGCAGGGTTATATGGGGGCGAATTTCAGGTACAAAGCTTGGGAGTTGGGCGCTACGTTCAATTACTCATTCGGAGCGGATAAATACAATTACACGCTGCACGAGAAGATAGAAAATGTCGATTATATGGTCAATAACGACCGACGTGCATTGACCGAACGCTGGAAACAACCCGGCGATATAGCTCGCTATAAGGCGATAAACGATAACAGTGTGACACGCTCTACCTCTCGCTTTGTGCAACGCGAGCGATTGCTGAGCCTCACCTCGGTGCGCCTGAGTTACACCCTGCCTCGGGAGATATTGCGAGGTAAAAGCCTTTCGATGTTGAAATTGGCGGTGACTTGCAATGAGATATTTTATTGTTCCACCATCAAGCAGGAGCGTGGATTGTCGTACCCGTTTGCCCGCTCGGTCAATTTCTCGGCATACATAAATTTCTAACGCTATGAAATCGATAAGAAACATATTATATATCTTGTTGTGCCCTATACTGTTTTCGGCATGCTCATGGCTCGATGTGGGTACGAAATCGGAGATCGATGCCGATGAAATGTTCCAAACGACCGAGGGCTATTATACGGCACTTACCGGCGTGTATGTGAATATGGGTGGTACGGCGCTATATGGAGGAAATATACCGTTGTTGGCCACAGAACCTTTGACACGACAATATACGGT
Organism: Coprobacter sp.; assembly: GCA_017462265.1. Lineage (GTDB taxonomy): Bacteria > Bacteroidota > Bacteroidia > Bacteroidales > UBA11471 > Caccoplasma. Next base: position 47,772 of record JAFTRN010000042.1, read on the forward strand.
ACCGAGCGATGATACCGACCGTAGCAAGTGGAGTCAATACGATTATACGACACCGGGAGCCAAAACCTTCATCGATGAGGTATGGGGTGAGATGTATAATACCATCGTGAATTGTAATTTGTTGCTCGAGAACCTGCAAAAAGAGGACTGTCCCGAATTTGAGCCCGGGGTATGGGAAATACTCTCCGGCGAGGCTCTCGGCTTGCGGGCCTATATGTTTTTCGACCTGTTGCGTATATACAACGAGGCATACAGCGTGAACCCCGAGTGTAAGAATGTGCCGTTGAAAAAGGACTTTGGTTTTGCTCTCGGCGAGCAGGCTACGACCGAGCAGGTGCTTACATCTCTGGTGTCGGATTTGAAATATGCGCAGGAGCTGTTGAAACCCAATGATCCCATTTCATCGGGGAAAAACTACGACAACAAGTATCTTGCGTATGCCCGTAATCAGCGTATGAACTACTATGCCGTGACCGCTTTGTTGGCCCGTATAGAGCTGTATCGGGGCGATTATACCGCGGCGTATGAATATGCCGATGAAATCATCTCCTCTACGCAATTCCGATTTATCGAGGAGGAAGAGATTATCGAGACCGATATGTATGGCAAAGAGTTGAAAATCGATCGTATATTTATGCCCGAAATGATTTTTGCCCTTGCTAATGAGAATATACTATCAACCTCCCGCTCATCGTATGAGAGCTTGAATGGCGACTTCGTAAAATCCGAAAGTTGTTACGAGAGTGGTGATGTGCGTCGTAATTGGCTCTACATCAATCCCAGTGCCAATAATAAAATAAACCTTATCAAGTATCAACGCTCTACCTTGGCCGAAGATTCATATAAATATGAGGTCTCGACAGTGCCTATGCTGAAACTTGGCGAGATGTATCTGATAGCCGCCGAGGCGGTATTGAAAGATGCGTCGGCAGGGGGTGTCGCACCGATTGAGAATTTGAATATACTCAAAGGCGAACGAAATACGACGCAACTATCGACCGATGCCGATGCCACGACAATCGAGGCCCAGATTACACGTGAGTATATATGCGAATTTAAGGGCGAAGGGCAGCTCTTTTTCTATTACAAGCGTCGTAATGAACAGTCGATAGACGATGGATACTATTCCGGAAATACGACGATGATGCAGACGGCAAATTATACTTGGCCGTTGCCCGAGTATGAACAGGATTTCGGATATGGAAACTAAACAAGGATTGGCATGAAGAGGTACTTATATATCGTATTGTTGGTGTTTATCGCAGTGGCGTGTAAGGAGGATAAGCTCGACCTATATGAGGCGTCGCGTCCGGCGTTGAATATTGCCAAGGGCGATTTCAATCCCGGGGAATATCCCGAGGCGTATTCGTTCAACGCTTATTTTCTGGGGGTAGGAGCGGGCGATTATGTACTGCATATTCCGGTACGCTTGTCGGGGGTAATCGATTACGACCACGACCGCTACTATGAGATTGCTGCTGATGCCGATTCGAGCCGCAATGCCGTGAATGGCGTGCATTATACCTTCTCCACCGAGCAGGTATTTCGTAAAGGTTTGTATCAGGACACTATCGCTGTAACCATACATGTTGGGGCACTCAATACCGTCGATGATTATCGTATATGGCTCAAATTGCAGCCCGGTGAGACTTTCGATGCCGGTATTCCCGAGTATCAATATGTGGTGATAGATTTTATGAAAAATCTGAATTCCCAACCGGCTTTCTGGGAAAACAACAGTAAGTTGGCAAAGATTCCTTATCACCCCAAAAAGTGTGAGGTATTCCTTGAAATAAGCGGAATTACAGATCCCGACTGGACCGATGCGGGAGGAACCATACAACTCGAATATTGGATAAACCTCTGTAAACAATATTTCCTCGAAAATGAGATATACGACGAGGAGACAGGTAATCGTATCTATTTTGACCTCTAAAGTTATGAGACGTATAATTTATACTATTTGCGCGATAATGACCATCAGTCTCGGGGCCTGTTTGCGGAACAAGGACAAGACCGCGACATGGGACCCCGATCATGTAGAAGCCGTAACCGGTATCTCGGACGAGGGATATACCGTGTACTTGGGCGACCGATTCTCTTGCACTCCCGAGGTGCTATTCTCGGACAGTACTCATGCCGATGACTATGAATATCGCTGGGTAATAGGTAATAGTGAGACTATAGGAGATAAACGCACCTTGGACTGGGAGATAGAGCTCCCCACGGGCTATAAACTCAATAATGCCATTCCCGGTGTCTTTGTGGTGCGCAACAAGGTGAACGAATTGGAATTTCGCCAGCCCTTTACATTGACGATACTTACGGGCTATACACCGACCTATATCGCTCTGTATGAAACACCCGAGGGTATGCTCGAATGGTCCTCGTTGCAGGGGGAGCCGCGAGAATTTTCCCGTTGGTTTGACAATATGATAGATCGTGTAAATCACACTACGATACCGGGCCCGTTTGTCGGGGCGTTTAATTCTACCGATGAATTGGCGATTTTTACCGACTCACAACCCGATTACGGCTATACGGTGAGTATGATCGACGCTGAAGAGGGTGATGATTTTGTAGCCAATGTGGGTGAAATTGTGGGGAGAATCTATGGTAGGGTGTATCATGGCAGTGCCTCGCAACTCGATATTTCGAACGTCGTGTATGGGGTAGGGGCAAGTAAGTATCTGATAAGCAATGGTACGCTCCATGTTTTCAACGGCCTCGAAAAGCGCCTCCCGATGTATAACGAGGCTACTTATGTGAAAAGTCGTGACGTAGTGCAAGCCATATCGTCGAAACAATTCATGCGCTTCAAAAAGGCCACTTTTGTGCGCCATACCGATAATCGTATAGGTTGCTTCCATGTGTATAACGACCAGATGGAGTGGGTGCAAGACGGGGAGAGTGTGTTGCAGTTGGATACTTTATGCGGGGCCTTCACGCAATCGACCGGCGAAGGTTCGAACAAGCCCTATGATATATATCTTGTAGCCGGTGTAGCCGGTGGGTATGAAATGATACGTTTCCATGTGGATTATATAAAGACCACGGTACAACCTATCGTACTCGAAGAGCGATTTCCTATGCCGACCGAGTTGGTGGAGAGTGCCCGGTACTGGTTTGGCTCGTTCGGTGAGGAGTATGCTTTTTATACGACACGTAACGCCGTATATCGGTTTGACTATCACGACATGACCGCCTTTACCCCGGCCACGACACCTCTGATACAATTTGCCGACGATGTGGAGATCGTAGATATATATCCCTTGCAAGGCAGTACGTTCCGCGATGAGGACGATTGTACAGTCGCCTTCCTCTATAACGCGCAGAGACAGACTACCACGTTGTATGTATATGACACGGTGACCGGTCGCAAACTGGCCGAATATTCCGATTTGCTGCCCGGAAAAGGTCTCTATTTTACCAAACGCTAATATACTAAACCTTAACAATATTATGAACGAAACCAATCCAGTTATTGAATGTCGTAACCTCACTCATTATTATGGGAAAAAGTTGGTGTACGAGAACCTGAACATTGTTGTCCCCGAAGGGCATATCATGGGCCTGTTGGGTAAGAATGGTGCAGGAAAGAGTACGACCATCAATATATTGAATGGATTTCTCGAACCGCGGGCCGGTAAATGTCTCATCTATGGCGAAGATACTCAAAATCTGTCGCCCGAGACCAAGAAACGTATCGGCTATCTCATCGAGGGGCACATACAGTATAGCTTTATGAATGTACACCAGATAGAGAAATTCTATTCGGGCTTTTATGAGAATTGGAAACGCGACGCCTATTGGGAACTTATAAATAGGCTGAAAATCACTCCTAAGCAACATATATCGACCATGTCGTGCGGACAACGTGCGCAGGTGGCTCTCGGGCTTATTCTGGCGCAAGATCCCGATTTGCTGATTCTCGACGACTTCTCTCTCGGTCTTGACCCCGGTTATCGTCGGCTCTTTGTCGATTATATGCGGGAATATTGTAAGGCCGAGAACAAGACCGTATTCCTCACCTCGCACATCATACAAGACATGGAACGCCTTATCGACGATGTGATTATAATGGACTATAATCGTATGTTGGTACAAGGCCCGGTAAAAGATTTTACCGACAATTTCAAAGGTTTCTCGTTCGACCTCGATTGTGCCGATGTAGAATTTACCGAGCCCGAGGCGGTAAATATTGAGCATATCAACAATCACTACGAGTTCTATACCTATGCTTCGGAACAAGATGTAAAAGCCGTTCTCGAACGCAAGGGTGTGACTTATCACAATTTCACCCGATTGTCGCTCACTCTCGAAGATGCCTTTATCGGTCTTACCGGAAAATATTGATACTCTGTCATGAAACCGATATTACATCTTTTCTATAAGGAATGGATAAAGACGCGCCTGAGCTTTATCTGCTCTTTGCTGGTGGGGATAGGGGTAGTGTTCTACATATTTATGATTGTAGAAAACAAGATGACTCTTACCGGGGCAAAGACCTACACGATGAACGTGTTGTATAGTAATCCTCCGATTATATACTACTCCTTGTTGCGATATATACCCATACTGATAGCGATATGTGTGGGGGTATCGCAATATATGCCCGAAGTGGTGCAGAAGCGTATTCGCCTTACACTGCATCTCCCGCTCGATAATCGTCGCCTCTTCCTCTCGATGGAACTCTTTGGCTTGTTGCTTATAACGGTGGCCAATGTCGTGCTGTTCTCACTTTTCTATTGGAAAAACCACGCATTATTCCCTGCGGAGATTACACACCCGGTAGAAGCTACGGCTCTTGCCTGGTTTTTGGCAGCCTATGTGGCCTATAATTATATAGCTATGACGGCTTTGGAACCCAATCGGGTACGACAAGTCGTATATGCTGTCACGGGTGTGGTATTGCTCACGCTCTATTTCCACGAAGTACCTTTCCATGGAGCTTATGCGGCATCGACACCAGTGCTTGCACTATTGGCGGTAGCGACTTGCCCGCTTATGTTGTTCAGCGGTTTCCGCTTCAATAAAGGAGAGAGATAGTATGACACACAGAATATTACATATCATAGCCGTATTATTTACAGCTCTTGCGTTGACGTTGATTATCTCGCATGGGCGCGGACGTGCATCTATGTATGGCGATTATACCGATGTGGTGTATTCGGAGTTATTGCAAGATTTCATCGTCTCGACTTATGAACTTGAGGGCGATAAAGAGAATCTGCAAATACATCGAGTGTATAGGAATACCCGAGGCGAGGAAATAGAGGCGTCGCTTATCGACTCGCTGTGCCCGCTGAATAATGCCTCTCAATTGGCTTTTGAGAGCCGTTTCCCGACAACCGTGTGTGGTGTGGCTGTGACGGCCCGAGAGGCCTCCGATGCCGTATATCAGCATCGAATAGTAGGCGAGGGTCTCGATTACGGGCTTTACGACCTTATTGACGCGCATAGTTATCTGTCGCAACAGTTCGCGACCAAAGATTTGATGCGTTTCACCGATAAGGGGGTAGAGTTTATATTGCCCGAAACAAACAGGGTAGATGAGGAAAAGACCGCACTATTTAATACCGCCTTGCACGAGGCCGGTTTCTGCCCCGAAGAAACAGGAGTATGGAACCCGATAAGTCGCACGGATATAGAGCGCTACGGTTTTTTTGTAACCGATGCAAACGGCTCGTTGTTCCGACTGTCGATGGTAGAGGGAAAACCGGTGGTCGAAAAGTTGCCACAACCAGCCGACAAGCAGATAAAACACATAAGTTTTGTCGATAGAGCAGACTATCTGGCATTTGTGGTGACCACCGATGGCGCTTGTTATGTGCTCTCGCGGGAAGGGTATGATTACAGACAATTGCCATTGCCTTCACTGGGTGGGTATAGTGTAGAGTTGCAAGCCAATCTCTTGTACAATACGTTTGTATTGACGACCTCGGACAATGTACTCTATATTGTTCTCGATAAGGATTGGAATCCGGTGGCGCAATATGAGCGCGAGCGTAAATTTATGCGTCACGTCGATTTGAAGCCTTATTATATGCCGGTGTTTATCTATGACACGACGCACGGCGGAGTTTCTATAGATTTCTCTCCGATAGGAAAATTTATGGTACTGAATCTGATATTGGCGGCAATAACTTTCTACATTCGTCGTCGCAACGGATATGTACCGGCCGTGCAGATAATAGATACATTGATAGTGGCCGTGTGGGGTCTTGTCGGTATGATTGCGGCGCTGGCTATACCCTACCGACGTGTAGATAAACAGCTTCTTAAATAATTAAGACTATGATACCATTACATATAAAACATCTTATATACAAAGAGTGGATAAAAACGCGTTGGTATGCTACACTGGGGTTGATACTCACATTTGCCTTTTCCGTATATATGGCCATCGGTACGGTGCTGACGTTTCATCACATGGACAGCGCTATGTATTACTCGATGCTGATGACGGGAAACATCTCGTTGTTTACTGCTCTTAAATTCAAATATTGGGCGTTGCTGGTGGCCCTGCTGATAGGCCTTCCGCAATTCTTGCCCGAGGTTTCTCATAAGCGCATACGTCTCACCTTGCATCTGCCTGTCGATACTACGACCATCGTCTATTCCACGGTGCTTTATGGCTTGATATTGTGCTTTGCCGTGTTGTTACCTGCATTGCTTGTAGTGCTGGTGACGCTGGTAGCAATGTTTCCAGCAGAGATAGTCGTTCCTACGTTACAGACCATGCTTCCATGGCTGTTGGGGGGGATTACCGGCTATTTCTTTATTGCGATGATAGCCTTCGAGCCTATTGCTAAGTTCAGGTTTTTGTACATCATCGCGGCCTATTTCATATTGCGATTTTTCTATATCTCGTATGGTGTAGGAAACGCGGTAACGGTCTATCCGCTATTACTTGTCATCACGATAGTAGCCGGACTGTCGGTACTTTATACGTCTTACCGATTCAATAAAGGAGCGCGCTGATTATGATAAAGATTGTAAGAATACTACTGATACTTGTTACCATCTTTACGATGGCATTTTATCTTCCCTCGACCTATCGTAAGGCGGTGGAGAAACGTCCTATGAAGACGATGATATATTACAGTGAGGTGTCAAACGACTTTGTCATAGCTCGCGAGACAGGCGACTCACTCGATACACAGGCGGCTATGCGCTATTATACCCCGGCCGGTACTCAGCTCACGGAAGAGGAGTATATGCGACTGTTGCCGTTTAATAACCGACGTAAGTTGAAACTTATGGGCAATATGCCCGACTCGTTGCATGGTGTGGCACTCACTACCGATGTGCTGAAAAACGTGAAACGTAGTATGTTGTTGGCCCCTCGTTCATCGGAATATCACCTCTATCCGCTATTTGAGTCGGCCCCAGAGCGTCTTGGCGTATCACTTCCCGATGATTTGTTCCGCTTCACAGGCGATGGGATAGAGTTTGTCGATTGTAAGACCGGCGATATACTTGCCGAGAAGAGCGCTCGATTCCGTTCGGCGATGGCGGCTTGTGGTTTTACGGCGCCGGCTCGCGATGTGTATGGAATACCCTCGGTCTTGAAACGATGGGACAGCGGATATTTTGTGGTCGATGTCACCGGTGGACTTTATCACTTGATGATGGTGAAAGGTGTACCTTTCTGCCGTAAAATCGACACGGATATAGCGATAAAAAATATGAAGTGTCATACCGACGAGGAGGTGTTTGCTCATATTTTCGATACTCAAAATCGTCTCTATGTGCTCACGACCGATTACACCATAAAACCTCTCGAAACCGATGTGTGTAACGGACGTTTCTTTATGACCTCCAACTGTTTCGCTCGTACCTATAAGACGAGCGAGGCCGACAGCAGTATTATGTATGTATTCTCCCCCGATTTCGAACCGTTGGGCCGTTATGCCGAGGTGGTCGATCATTACAGTCATACCGATGAGGCGAAATGGGAACAGCGTATATTCCCCTTCTCGGTGATGAAAACACCGGGTTATGCTCATTTTATACCGCTATTTAATGCGCCTGCGATGTTCTGGCTTACCAATCTGCTATGCGCTATACTATGGGTAGGTCTCAAGGTGTATCACCGTCGTCGCTTGACTCGTCCTGAGAATATAGCCGACTTCGTGGTCGTGCTTCTGGCCGGTGTATATGGACTGATGGCGGTACTACTATACCCCAACCGTAAATAAAATTTAAACAATTTCTAACCTCTAAATACTATACAATTATGGAAACAACAACGAAACAACCTCAACGCTCGTTTATAGGAATTGCGGCGTTTATGATTGTACTATTTACAATGCCATTGGGCCATGCTGCGATGATAGCCATGGAGAATGTGCTCGAAGGTTCGGCCTTGACGCTCGGAGCCTTCTTGCTCGGCCTCATCGGCGCCGCATGGACTATATGGGGTTTCTACATGAAGAGCGAGAATGCCGCTACATTTGCCGGCCTGATGGGCGGATTGCTTGTGTGGACCGGCTGGATAGAATTTACATTTGTGTATTATGCACATCGTTATAATGTAGCCCCGCTCACTGATGCTGCCGGTGAAATCGTTACCAAACCCGAGTATTTGATTATGATGTCGTCAATAGGCTTCTTGGCGATAGTGATGCTGTTTTATACATTCAGTGCTCGCACCAAGTGCGTATTCTTCTGCTGGCTACAAAAGAAATTGCGCATCGACCGTCATCAAGACTCGATGCAGGTGGTAACACGCAATAACTCCATGACTACGTTTATGGAAATCTCCGTACTGTTGTGGGTGAGCTATCTGGTGCTGATGTTTGCTTACGACGATCATCTGTTGGGCGATCGTCACCCCGTTACCGCCTTTATCGCATTTGGTAGTCTTGTATGGTCGGGCTATCTCTTTGTGAAACTCATGAAAATACGTAAAATAGGCTATGCCATACGATATGCGATACCTACGGTTATTATATTCTGGACTTTCGTAGAGATATTGGGCCGCTGGAACCTCTTCAGTGAGATATGGACCGAACCGGGTAAATACAAAGTAGAGATGATTACCATGTTTGTGGTATTTATTCTCTTCTCGGTATATCTCTTTATACACAAGAGACATCATACTCAAAAATAAAACACTATCTTTGCAAAAACATCTAATAATAAGGCACACGCCCATATGGGCGTGTGCCTTGAATACAAAATCATTATGCGTATGAAAAAATTGTTACTCTTATTTGTTTTTATTGGCTGTATAGGAGCTGTATCGGCACAGACCAAAACGGTAGATGTGGCTACTGCCGGTACATTGAGCTTTTCCGATGATGAAAAGGCGTCGATTACCACTCTCACCGTGACCGGTTCTATCAACCATACCGATATGTCGGCGATAAAAACGCTTACGGCCGTAGAGCACGTCGATCTCAGCGGTGCTGATATTGTGGCCGAGGGCGACTATCCCGCCAATACGATACCGGCAGAAATATTTAGAGAAAATGCTACCATAAAAACGTTTATATTGCCCAATTCTATTGTGCTGATAGATGAATATGCGTTTTATATGTGTAAGGCAATTACAAAATTGGATTTCAGTAATTGTAAGAAACTGAAAAAGATAGGCTATTATGCCTGTGGCTCGATACAAGAAACACTGACCTCGGTTTCGTTCAATGGTTGTGCGGCGTTAGATACCATAGACAACTATGCTTTTGCTCAAAGTAAGGTATTGGAAACAATCGATTTTACCGGCTGTGTGGCATTGAAATCGATAGGAAATAGAGCGTTCTTGAATTGTTTGGCGGTGAAATCCCTTGATCTTTCGCCTTGCACCGCGCTTACGGAGATTACAGCCAATGGATTTCGTCAGATGAAAGGTGTGGAAACATTGAAACTTCCCACTACTGTGACGACAATAGCCGATAACGCATTTTATCAGTTCTCGGCGCTCACCTCGGTCGTATGTATGAATACGATTGTACCTACCGTTGCGAGCGATGCGTTCAAAAGCTCGCCCATAACCGGTTGCACCCTGACGGTACCCGTAGGCAGTAAATCGGCATACGAGGCCGACGCCGTATGGGGTACGTTTGCCTCGATAGTAGAGTCGGCATCGGTAGAGGCTGCAACAGTAGAAAAGATTGTAGCTGAAAGCATAATCTATTCGATAAGCGGTTCGCAAATATCGACACTCACATCCGGTGTGAATATTGTGAAAACCATCTATACCGATGGCAGTGCCGATGTGAAGAAAGTCATTGTACGATAATGATATATCGATAAAGAAAGGCTGTCACATCATAGGGAGTGAACAGCCTTTCTTATATTCCGACGGAGCCATAAATCTGGTAATACAAACTTGTATATAGGTATAAAACCATATTTCTATAATTGTTTCTAAATGAAAAATATCCGTAATAATATTGGGAGATTACGAATAAATCATATACCTTTGCCGGTGTAAATATGTGGTAATATAACCATTGTATTTGCAGGTATTATCAATAAGGAACTTCTAAAGATTCGGCTATGTCAAATGATGTACTTATAAGTCGTGTGCGGGAGTTGATACGTATATTGCAAGTATCACAAAATGAGTTTGCCGATCGCATCAAGACCGATCGGTCGAACTTTTCCAAGCATATCAATGGGAAATTGCCCATCAACGATTCGCTCATCAATAAGATAGTGGTGGGACTGGGTGTGTCGAAAGAGTGGCTCACTACCGGTGAGGGTAATGTGTTCTACATGATACCATCGCAACGAGGCTCTATGGTGTCGTTGCCCACATCGGCAATACATACCGATACGATAAAAGGAGCCAAGGTATATGATGTAGATGTGACGGCAGGCAGTATGGGGCGCAGTATGATGTTCTCGAACGAACGGCTCATCGGTACGATAGATATGCCCTTTATCAGTCCCGATTGCAGTGTGGTGCGTGTGAGCGGTGATAGTATGCAACCGGTAATATGCAACGGCGATATGGTAGCCATACGCGAGGTGCGTAATCCCGACCTTATATTTTGGGGACAAATATATGTGGTGTTGCTCGAAGACTATCGCATGGTGAAGTATATACGTAAACACCCCGACGCATCGATGGTGATATTGCGTAGTGCCAATACCGAATACGACGATATAGAGATACGCAAGAGCGATATTCGCGACTTGTTTGTGGTAGAACATATTATACGGTTCGACAGCCGTATGTAATATAAGAAGCTGTTTAAAATTTTCTTGAAAAAATTATTACGGCTTCAAAAAACAACGTTTCGGCTTATTTAAGGTTCTTTTGGACCGATTTTTCATCAAATTGCTGGGGAATTTATGCAATAGAATACTCTCACGCTCGGCCTAACCCATACAAGTATGGTTCTGCTCTCGCTTATCGAGTATTTGCCCGCTATTTCCGGCGTATTTTGATAAAAATCCATTCCAAAATACCTCTTAAATAATCTCGAAAGATGGTGCCAACGAGCGCAATGTAAACTTGTTTACAAATTGCACAGCGAGTGCAGCCTATCTTCTAAAAACAAAATTCAAACAGCTTCTAAGGACTATGGGAAAGAACAAATTACAGAAATTTGATGATATGAGCGGTTATCCGCACGTCTTTCAGTATCCCTTTGCGGTATTGAAAGAGAAAGGCTTTGAAATGCGCGGACGCTGGAACGCCGACTTTTTCAAAAACGATAATCCTATCGTACTCGAACTGGGTTGCGGTAAGGGAGAATATGCGGTAGGCTTAGCTCGCAAATATCCGAATAAAAATTTTATAGGTATCGATATAAAGGGGGCGCGTATGTGGACAGGCGCGAAGGCCTCACTACAAGAGGGGCTGACCAATGTGGCGTTTCTGCGTACCAATATAGAGCTTATAGACCGATTTTTCGCTCCCGATGAGGTGTCGGAGATATGGATTACATTCCCCGATCCTCAAATGAAAAAGGTGCGTAAGCGCCTGACATCGACACGCTTTATGGAACTTTATCGCAAACTGTTGCGCCCCGATGGTTTGGTGCATCTTAAGTGCGACAGTCCTTTCCTCTATACCTATACGTGTGCCATGGTAGAGGCTAATCACTATCCGGTGAATGTGCAGACCGATGACCTCTATCATTCGGGTATCGATGACGATATATTGTCGATACGCACCTTTTACGAGCAGCAATGGCTCGATCGCGGTATGAACATAAAATACATACAATTTGTTTGTGAACCGCGTGAGACCTTGGTAGAGCCCGATATAGAAATAGAGTATGACAGTTATCGCAGTTTCAATCGCAGTAAACGTAGCGGTGCTGCAAGTGGAAAATAATCTCGAAAGATAGTGCCAACGAGTGCAATGTAAACTTGTTTACAAATTGCAATGCGAGTGAAGCCTATCTTCTACAAATAAAATTAAAAACAGCTTTTAATAATATGACAATCTATCCCAAATTGATTCTCGATGCACTGGCAACGGTGCGTTACCCCGGTACAGGGAAAGACTTGGTATCGGCCGGAATGGTGGAAGATGATATACGTATCGAAGGAAACAAAGTATCGTTTTCGCTCATATTCGACAAAGTGAATGATCCATTTCAACGCTCGGTGGTGAAGGCCGCCGAGACGGCAATCCTCACCTATGTGGGCGAAGAGGTGGAAATCAAGGGTAATATCCGGGTAAAGAGCCGACAGGCTCAAGCGCCCGCTCCCAGTAAGATGTTGCCTCAAGTGAAAAATATTATCGCCGTTTCGTCGGGAAAAGGCGGTGTGGGCAAATCGACCGTATCGGCCAATCTGGCGGTAGCTTTGGCCAAGGCCGGTTATAAAGTCGGACTACTCGATGCCGATATTTTCGGTCCGTCGATGCCCAAGATGTTTGATGTGGAAGATGCACGACCCTATGCCGAGCAGATCGATGGCAGAGACTTGATAGTACCGGTCGAAAAATATGGCGTGAAATTGCTTTCCATCGGCTTCTTTGTCAATCCCGAGAGTGCCGTGGTGTGGCGTGGCGGTATGGCCAGCAATGCTTTGAAACAGCTCATCTCCGATGCGAATTGGGGTGAATTGGATTATTTCGTACTCGACCTACCCCCGGGAACAAGTGATATACACCTCACCCTCATACAAAACCTTGCCATCACCGGTGCGATAGTAGTCTCTACCCCGCAGCAAGTGGCGCTGGCCGATGCCCGCAAGGGTATAGATATGTTTACCAATGAAAAGGTGAATGTGCCGGTCCTGGGCTTGGTGGAAAATATGGCGTGGTTTACCCCGGCCGAGCTCCCCGAGAATCGTTATTATATCTTCGGACGAGAGGGGGCCAAACGGCTGGCCGAGGAGCTGAATGTGCCGTTGTTGGGACAGATACCTATTGTGCAAAGTATCTGCGAAGGTGGCGATAAAGGTGCCCCGGTGGCGCTCGACGAGAATACGGTTACAGGTAATGCGTTTGCTGCTTTGGCGCAGGCTGTTGTCGATGCTGTGGCACGTCGCAACGAAATAATGCCTCCCACACAAATCGTGGAAACTCATAAGTAAAGTCCGGATTATAAAAAAACGGAGCCGCACTCGGTATCGGGTGCGGCTCTATCGTATAGGTAGGAGCGATTATCGGGGGAGAACATTTATTTTAAGTTTGGCGTAAGCTCGTTCGGCTTTGGCGAGAGCCTCTTCTACGGTGTCGGCACAAGCGAGAATTACCCCTAATCGACGATGACCGTTTACCTCGGCCTTGCCGAAAATACGCAGTTGTACGTCGGGCTCGCTCAGCACCTCTTCGAGGTTGTCAAATTCTACTTTATCGGTATCGCCTTCGACAACGATGGCTTTTGAGGCCGACGGAGCGTGGAAACGTATGCCGGGAACAGGAAGCCCCAATACGGCGCGAGCATGGAGTGCAAACTCCGAAAGGTCTTGTGAAATCATCGTCACCATACCTGTATCGTGGGGACGGGGAGATACTTCACTGAAAATTACTTCGTCGCCTTTGATAAACATTTCTACGCCGAAAATACCCCAGCCACCGAGAGCCTCGGTTATCTTGCCGGCAATCTCTTCGGCGGCTTTCAATGCATTCTCGCTCATGGCTTGCGGTTGCCACGATTCGCGATAGTCGCCATCGACTTGATGGTGGCCGATAGGTTTGAGGAACGTGGTACCCCCGATATGGCGCACGGTGAGCAGGGTGATTTCGTAATCAAAATCGACGAAACCTTCGACAATGACACGGCCGGCACCGGCACGGCCACCCTCCTGAGCATATTTCCACGAGTAGTCGATATCGGCTTCGGAGCGAATGACACTCTGTCCGTGGCCCGAAGAACTCATAATGGGTTTTACCACGCAAGGCATACCGATTTCTTTCACAGCCGCGTCAAATTCTTCACGCGTGGAGGCGAAGCGGTAGGGCGAGGTTTTCAGTCCCAATTCTTCGGCGGCCAGGCGACGTATTCCTTCGCGATTCATGGTGAGGAACGTGGCTTTGGCGGTAGGGGTAACGTTGTAGCCCTCTTTCTCCAATTCTACCAATGTGGGAGTGGCAATGGCCTCTACCTCGGGAATGATGTGGTCGGGTTTCTCGGCCTCGATTATTTCGCGCAGTCTCGCGCCATCGAGCATAGAGAGCACATGTGACCGATGAGCGACTTGCATAGCCGGAGCGTTAGCATACTTATCGAGTGCCACAACCTCTACTCCGTAGCGTTGCAACTCGATGGTTACTTCTTTACCCAGCTCGCCCGAGCCGCAGAGTACAACTTTTTTGCCCACTTTCGACAGGGCGGTTCCTATTTTTGTCATAGTTTCAGAAGGTATATATTTTTAGGGTTATTTCGTGGCATAAAGATAATAATAAGCTGTGATATAAAAAAATCCGATACAGATTTTTCTATATCGGATTTTTGATAGGGTTTATTTGGAGATTATTTCTTTGTAATGCGGAACCAGTCGGCGTCTAACCAACCGCTGTCGTTGCTATGCCATGTGCGGGTGCAGAAAAGGCCCACTTTTGCACCAATCCACTTGCCTTCACGGGCGATAAAGGGTTGGCCGAATTGGGTGTATTTCTTACCATCGTGGCTGTAATAGAAGGTACATTCACATTTGTAATCGCCTTTTTGAGTGGGATTTTTGGCACCAACCTGTTTCACTTTCACTCGCAGATATACTTCGTTATTGTCGAGTTTTACAGCGTTGTTTTCCTTTTCGACGTTGCCTTTATCGGCTTTCTTGCAGTCGGCTTGTACGAGGTATATGCCATCGGCACGGCTGTCGAGAGCCAGTACGGCATAGTCGAGGCCCATCACTACGAGACCGGCACGTTCGCCTTCCATCACTTGACCTTTGTTGTGGCGAGGCAGGAATTTTACTTTGGTTGTAGCCACGAAATTTTCGGTGGGGAATTTTTGCAACAGGAGGTTAGGCACGTCGTAGAGGCTCTTCATGCCGGGAGTATGGTGCGAGAAGAGACGCAGGGTAGATGATGCGGCATCGCAGAAGTACCATAACGCGCTGGGGTTGGCGTGCCATTGCCATTGCAAGCCGAGCGTGTTGCTGTCGAATTCATCGCTGTCGGCCGGGTTGGCTTTGGGGTAGCTCTTTCCGACATTGGGTTTCTTGTAGGTAGCGACTGGTTCTCCACAGCCATCGCCATCTTTATCGACGCCGATGACACACCAATCGTTTTCGAGCCATTTCATGGGTTGCAGGTGTACCACACGGCCGTAAGCCCCCTTGTCTTGGAAGTGAACGAACCAGTGTTCTTGTCCGTCGGGAGTGTCAATCCAAGCACCTTGGTGAGGACCATTCACATCGCTGTTGCCTTGAGCCAAGACGATTTTAGTCTCATAGGGTCCCCATACGTTTTTAGAGCGCAAAACGACTTGCCAACCGGTGGCTACACCGCCGGCGGGAGAGAATATATAGTAATATCCGTTACGTTTATACATTTTAGCGCCTTCGATGGTCTCGTTACCGATGTGGCCGTCGTATATCACGCGGTCTTGACCTATGCAACGTGTTCCATCGGGAGTCATCTCTATCATACCGAGGATACTTTTCACACCGGCGCGGCTACCGGCATAGCCGTGAGCGATATAGGCACGGCCGTCTTCGTCCCAGAACGGACAGGGATCGATAGAGCCTACGGTCTCATATACGAGTATAGGTTCTTCCCACGGACCGGAGGGATCGGAGGTTTTGGATTTTATCATATAGATACCACGGTCGGGGTCGCCGTAGCATACATAGAATATGCCTTCGTGGAAACGAATACTCGGTGCCCATACGGCGTTGCCATGTTGCGGGGTGCGAAATACTTCTTCGGGTTTCAAACGTTCGGCGGCACAGCCCACGATTGTCCAGTTTACAAGGTCTTTGGAGTGGAGTATCTGTAATGCGGGAATGCAGTTGAAACTCGATGATGTCATGTAATAGTCGTCACCTACGCGACATACGTCGGGGTCGGAGTAGTCGGCATCGATAATGGGATTTTTGTATTTGCCGTTACCGAGGTCGGGCGACCATACTTCCGATACAGTCTGAGCCGAAATTCCGCTTGCGAGCAGAAGGAATAGGGCGATGAGATTGCTTTTCTTCATAATTATAATTTATAGTGTTATTATTTTATTTTTCAACGTTTTTCCACCAGTTGCCGCCGAGTACATTCTCGCGAGTGTATTTTTTAGCCTCTTTCTTAGTGAGCTGACGGCTCCATTTCACACGTTTTTCAATACTTGCGCCTTCTCCATGATTTTGATATTCGCTGTATCGTGCAGTCTTTTCGTTTTCGGGGTTACGCCAGTTTTCCCAACCTTCGGGACGTATCTGTTTGCCCAGGTTGCATTTGATGAATGCAACGGCGGCATAGGCACGCCACGGGCGACCGAGATACACTTTTGTCACATCATCGGCTGCGGTAATGTCGCAGTTGTGGAATACATAACCGAAAGGATTGTGTTGTGCCGATGAGGCAGCGGTGATGTAGGAGTTTTGTTTGCTGTGTATTCGGCAATTTTCGAACCAACAAGTTGCAGGGCCGAATATGAAATCGGTCGTGCCATCGATGTAGCATTCTTCGAAATATACATGACTTTTCTCATCGCCGGTGAAAAGGGTGTCTTGATTTCCTTTCAGTTTACATTTGCGTACAACGATTTGGTCGCCCTCGGTATGTAATGCCACGGCCTGACCTACTCGCCCGGCGGTATTCTCGATAGTTAGATTTTCGAGGGTGATACGATGTCCGGCCACCAGCAACGTGTGGGTGCGGAATGTACCCATTTTGGCGATGGAGTCACCGAAATATACGAGGTCTTTATTGGCAAAGTCGCCGTTAGATATAATAGTACCATCGGCACTTTCGCCCTCGATGGTGATGTCGCATTTCCAGGCGGGGATTATCAGTTTCTCGTTATAGATACCATTTTTCACAAATACCTTGATGGGGATAGGTGTGTAGTCGCGAATGGCATAGATGGCTTCTTGTATGGTCGTGTAGTCGCCACTACCATCTTGGGCTACGACAAGTAAACGTTTCGGTTGATTAGCTGCCCATAAGGTCATGCTGCATAGGAATAGTGTGAAAAGTAAATTGAGACTTCGTTTCATGGTTTATAATTTTGATTGCCACAAAAATACTGAAAAATTTTATAGACTGAGTGGATTCTTGTTGCAAAAAGGTGTGTTAATTGATTTTTTATCATAAAAAAACTGCCGACGATATGCCGACAGTTTTTATTATTTCGGAAAAACTTTTATCCGATAAGAACTACTTCGTAATCACCTTCAACCTCGGTAACATTAATTTTATCTTCGCGAGACAACCAACCGATGGCGGCAAATACTTGTTTGTCTTTCAGTTTTGTGGCTTTTTTCAAACTTTTAACGGTCATAGCACCGTTTTCGTTCAGTGTGTTCCACACCAAACCGGCATTCAAGCCCATTTCTTCTCTTGTCATAATCGTTTAATTTTTAGTTAGTAACAGAAATTGATTTACTACTTATGGTATGTAATAAACAACTTCTCGTAGAGAATTTCGCCGGCAAAGATACACTTTTATTTTGAAAGAAACAAAAGTGAAGAGTTATTCCGTTGAAATAGAGATAACTCTTCACTTATTGAAAATATAATCTAAATGGTTTTTTCAATAGTCGTGTTATATTTTTAAGGCATCGTGAGTAAACATCTTAATTCCCCATTTCGAGGCATAGCATGATAAAGGGGGCTACACCTTTGGGATCGTTGTTGCGTACCGGTTCACCGATGTAGTATTCGTAGGAGGTTCCGCGGCAGGGCTTTCCTCCGAGACCGGCAACGGCGCAAATATTTGTAATCGACACGAGGCCTTTGTCATCGACCTCGATGAAATGTTCGAGAATGCCTTCATAGGCTTTCCGGGCTATTTCCATTTTTTCGGGGGCCAAATACCCGTTGCGTACAGCCTTGGCGATGGAGTAAGCAATCATCGGAGTACAAGACATCTCGTTGTAGTTGCCGTCGCGTTGGGGTTGGTCCAGTACTTGATACCAGGCTCCGGTCTTTGCATCTTGGTAGCGGGGGAGTACCTCTACGAGATCTTGCAGTATTTTTATAACTTTGTCGCGTCCCGGTTGATTGGCGGGCAAGTAGTCGAGTACATCAACGATAGCCATCATATACCAGCCGAGCGCGCGTCCCCATACGTGGGGCGATTTACCGGTCTTGTCGGACCAGGGGAGAGCTTTGATTTCGTCCCACCCGTGGCGATATAGTCCGCTCTCTTTGTCGTAGGTGCGTTTTGCCACCAATGTGATTTGACGCACTACATCGGCAAAGGCTCTCTCGTTGTCGGCATCGAACGTGGCGGTATATTGGGCATAGTAGGGCGATCCCATATACAGTCCATCGAGCCACATTTGGAAAGGATATACACGTTTGTGCCAGAATCCTCCCTCGGAGGTGCGGGGTTGCGAGGCCAATTGGGCACGCAAGGTGTCCATGGCTGTTTTGTATCGCGCGTCGTTCTCACGTTTATAGAGGCGGAAGAGAATCTTGCCGGGGTTTACATGGTCGAGGTTGTAATTTGTCTTTTTATACCCATAGATTATACCGTTCTCGTTGATCATCGTGTCGGCAAACTGTTTTACGTAGGCATAAAAAGGCTCTACGGCTTTTTTATATTTTTTGTGATTGATGTAATGATCATACACATCGAGAAACGATTGACATTCGAGACCGTGGCAGTAGTTCCATTTCAGTTTTTTGCTGAAGTCGAGCATCCAGCCTTCGGGGTTGCGAATGATCTCCGATTGGGCCAATCTTATCGACATAGGCAGCTCGGGGTTTACATCGTATTTTTTCTTGGCATACAAGTTGCTACACCCTAAGATGAGTGTGAAAAGAAGTGCGAGTTTACAGATCTTTTTCATAAGTAATTGTTATTTTTTGTGATATTTCAGGGTAATATGGTCGTTGTCGTACCCGATGACGATGAAATAAAGCCCTCGGGGTAAATCCATGGGGATTGTATATCGGCCTGTAAGGAGAGCGTCGATACGGTGCTTGTAGATGGTGTGCCCGCCAATATCGGTAAGTTGTATATATACTGCCCCTTTGTGGGGAACGGTATATTCGATTGTAGCCTGAGGTTGAGAGCCCACCAATATAGCCGAGAAACCGGCCTCGTCGATGTGGTAAGTATGCGAGATTATGGTATCGGGTGGAACTATCTCGGTCGAAGTGCTGTCCTGGGCTATGCGACAATGGAAGGTGACATCTCGGTATGAAATGGCATATTTCGATGAGCCGAGGCCCGACGATGGATAGGGGAGAAAGCGCATGACGAAATCGGTATTGGTCACAATCGGCTCGGTAAAGGAGAAGGTGAAATCTTCATACTCGTCGCGCGCGGGCAATATGTGGGAACAAAGGTATGTAGCTTCGGCTACAGCGGAGTCGGTACTATATATGGCCGAGAAGTGCATTTTGTCGGTCTTTGTGCGTAGGGCCTTGAACGTGATAGAATCTACGGCAAGCGTATAGCCGGTATCGGGTGTAAGACGATACTGGATATAATTTTGAGAATTCTCCTTACCTTCATCAATCCAATCGTCGCAGGTGAAATATAGTGTGCCGGTAGAGTTTTCGGCGCGAAGATTGGCTGTTGTCATGTCTGCGGAGATTTCAGTTGGAGCTATAGTGGCTGTTGTAGAGTCTGTTGTGCTCATATACCAGATAACGGAATATCCTATCGAGCCGTCGGGCATTACTATCGGTACGTTTTCAGTATCGTCGGTATCTACCTCGGGTTCGATGCCGGGGTCGCCGATGCGGTCCATTTCTATACATAACATGATGAAAGGTCCTACCCCTTTGGGATCATTATCGACGGTCGAGGTCTCGTTTACATAATAATTGTACGAGCCATCACGATCGTTACTCAATCCTGCGACCGAGCATACCTCTTTGAGAGTCAGCAATCCCTCGTCGTCGATTTCGAAATAGTTGTCGAGCATACCGTGAAACGCCTTTTGCGCTACGGGTAGCAGATTTTTGTCGAGGTAGCCGAGCCTTACTCCCTTGGCAATGGAGCGGGCAAACATGGCTGTACACGACATTTCTTGATAGTTGCCTGCACTATCGGGGTAGTCTATCACTTGATACCAACAGCCGGTCTCGGCGTCTTGGTATTGGGGTAAAATATTGCAAATGCCCTGTAATATGGAGATTAAGCTGTCGCGACCGGCAGTTTCATCGGGAAGTATTTCTATGACATCGACCAACGCCATAGTGTACCAACCGAGTGCTCGGCCCCATACATGACTCGATTGTCCGGTGATGGGGTCGGCCCAAATCTGTACGCATTTTTCGTCCCACCCATGACGATATAGTCCGCTACGTTCATCGCGGGTGTGCTCGGCGGCCAACAAGAATTGCTTTACGACATCGGCATAAGACGCTGTCGGATCATCTTCGAAAGTCTTTGCGTATTCGGCATAGTAGGGAGTCCCCATATACAGCCCGTCGAGCCACATCTGCCAAGGATAGTTATTTTTGTGCCAAAATCCGCCATCTGAGGTACGGGGGTGGTCGGTCAGTTGGTCGCGCAGGGTATTCATGGCGATGAGGAATCGTTTATCGCCGGTACTGCGATATACCCTGAACAAGCATTTCCCGGGGTTTACGTGGTCGATGTTGTAATTGCTTTTCTTATATTTATATATCGTACCCTCCTCGGTAATAGTGGCTTTGTAATAGCCAAAGACATAATCCTGTAAATCGCTACAATCGAGCGTATCACTATGGTAATAATCGTATGCGTCGAGTATCGACTGACAGAGTAAGCCATGGGTGTAATTCCATTTGAGCGACGTATTGCGGTCTATCGTCTTGTAATCGGGATGTTGTAGCATTTCCGAGCGACAGAATCGCAATGCCAGCGGCATATCAGGCGATACTCTATAATAGGCATATATATTCTGCCCCATTGCCGAAACGAGGAGCAGAATAATGATTTTTATGTGTATAAAGTGCGATTTCATCGGGAAAAACAGAGTCTTTTGTCATGGATAATAATTTTTCAATAAAATAAGGACCGGTACTATTTCTCTTTGAGAGAGGGATTCCAATTGTCTTTGCCACCTAATACATTTTCGATATTGTATTTTGAAGCCTCTTTCCGACTTAATTGGTGCGCCCATTTCACGCGATTATCGGTCTTTGAGCCTTTGCCGGTGTTTTTGTATTCGGCGTAATAAGCGGTCTCTTCATTGCTCTCTTTACCCCAGTTGTGCCAACCTTCGACACGAATGTGCGCTCCCATTTTACAATTTCTGAACAGTACGTGCGCATAAGGTCTCCACGGACGTCCCAGATATACCATATCTACCCCTTCGTCGGCAGTAAGGGTGCAATTATTGAATACATATCCGAATGCGCCTTGCGGTGTGGCAGCGGCTGTGATGAAAGAGTTTTGTTTGCTGTGTATCGTGCATTTTTCGAACCAAGCGGTACCTTTACCAAAGATGAAATCGGTAGTACCCTCGATATAACATTCCTCATAATATTGACGAGTACCTTCGCCATAGGTGTAGAGCGTGTCTTGGAAACCTTTCATTTTACATTTTTTGAACACGGCTTTGTCGCCTGCGACAAACAAGGCAACAGCCTGTCCTACGGGGCCGGCACTATTTTCGAAGGTTACGTTCTCGGCCGTGAAACTTTGTCCATAGATGTAGAACGATGATGAACCGGAGGTGCCCATGTTCTCACCGAAACTGTTTTTTGTGTTGGCAAAGTCGTCGTAAGTGAAGATAACTTTATCGACGTCCTCACCTATGATGTGTATATTGTTACGATTGCCGGGGACGGTAATTTTTTCTTTGTACACACCATTGCGTACATATATAGTAGTTGTCGTTTTGCGGAACGCCGGAACGGCATCGATGGCTTTTTGCAAGGTGAAGAAGTCGCCGCTGCCATCTTGGGCCACCACTATGTCGTAACGACGGATATAGGGGGCGAGGGCCGGCACTTTCTGTTCGAGAGAGTCGACAGCCATGCGGGCTATGGTACGTGCACCTTTGGCGCGTAGGTGTGTGTCGTCTTTGCGACCTTCGGGATATTGGGGGCATATTCCCGGTGCTATCCACATAAACAGCTCTTTCGATGCCTCGTCGCCCAATTCGTTCACCAATGTCTCGGTACTGTTATTGAGGTCGATACATACGACATTCATTTCTTGGGCCACCTCTTTGCAGGCGGGGATATATCGACCGTGCGTGTCGATGAGTTTACCATCTTCGCCGAACTTGCGACGGATTATCGAGGTGAACAATACCGGTGTGGCCCCCTTTTCACGTGTCTGATTTATATAGAAGCGTAGATTGTCTTTATATGCGGTATCGGGGTCGGAATAGCGATCGGGCTTTTTCTTTTGGTCGTTATGTCCGAATTGAATGAATACATAGTCACCCTTCTTGAGATTTTCATAGACGGCTTTCCAGTGATTGTTTCTGAAACTGAGTGAGCTACGCCCGTTTAATGCATGATTATCTACTACAATGTCGGGGGTAAAAAATCCTTGTAAAACATGGCCCCAACCACGTTCGGGATTTCCGTTTTTCAGGCTTTTGTTGGCCATGGTAGAGTCGCCTATCATGTAGATGACGGGACGTTGGTCGTTTGATGCGGCAGTCAGTAGCACGATAAGTGCGCATACACCGAAGAAGGTAAATAGAAGTTTTTTCATGGTGAATATGATTTTTCTTGTTTTATACTATGGAATACGGAGTATTTGCCCCGGTTTCAGACTGTTTGATTTCAAGGAGTTGGCTGTCTTTATTTGTTGCACTGTGACGCCTTGGAATTTACGAGAAATATCCCACAAATTGTCGCCCGAACGCACCTTGTAATAGCGAATACCATTCTTTACCCAGGTTTCTCCGCCCTTGTTTTTGCTCGAAGTCGATGTCGTGGCCTTACTCTTCGATTTATAACTTGATGCGGCAGAGGAATTGACGATAAGTCGCATACCCGGGTAGATATTGTTGCTTTTCAGATTGTTCCATTTGCGCAGGTTGGATACACTGGTGCGGTATCGATGAGCGATGACGGAGAGGTTCTCGCCCGAGCGTACCCGGTGATAACCTTGTGCCGGAATACGTTTTGCGGCATTTATCTCGGCGGTGATACGTTGGGCATAGAGCGAGGCTTGATAGTTGGCTATGGAGTCTTCGGCGCCGGCAAATGCGTAAGCGGTTTCTTCGGGCAGAATGAGGGCGTAGGTTGTCTGCTGTGTCGAGGGTATAACGTCGCGACGATATTGGGGGTTAAGACGACGCAATTCCTCTATGTCGATTTGTAGTACATCGGATATTTGCTTGAAATGCAATCTTTTCGATATGTTTACGGTGTCGGTCTCGGTGGGTAATTCTATTTCACCGGGTTGTATATTGTGGGCATCGTAATAATTCATGATGTAGTTTGCGGCAATAAATGCGGGTACGTAACCACGGGTTTCGCGGGGCAGATAGGGGTATATATCCCAATAATCGCGTTTACCTCCGGCGCGACGTATGGCTTTATTTACGTTGCCCGGACCGCAGTTGTAGGCTGCGATAGCTAATGTCCAGTCGCCAAAAGTGTTGTGTAGTTGTTGCAAGTATCTGAGGGCTTGCTTGGTCGATTTCACGGGGTCGCGTCGTTCATCGACTACGCTGTTTACTTCGAGTCCCATCATACGCGCGGTTCCTATCATAAATTGCCATAGGCCTGTGGCGCCTACGGGCGAAACAGCGTTGGGGCGCAGGGCCGATTCGATGACTGGGAGATATTTCAACTCGAGTGGCATGCCGGCTTTGTCGATTTCGGCCTCGAAGATAGGCTCGTAATAGAGGTTGAGCGCCAATAGTTTTTCCACCAACTCTCTGCGTTTTACCGTGTAAAGGGTGATATACTCTTTTACTACCCGATTGTAGGGAAGCTCTATGATAGCCGGTAACGCACTGAGACGTTGTATATATACCGAGTCGGGATAGTCGATGTTTCCGCCTTGACGGTTTACCGGTGGTTGCAAATTGGGTTGCTCTTCGGTGATGAGTGTATCTACACCGGTACTAAGGCCCTCGGGCAATACGATGTCGTTGTCCGAAATAGTATCCTTGGCCGTGAGTTTGTAGGGCTCTTGCACCTTGGGTACGACGGTGACGGTATCTTTTACCATGATGGTGTCGAGCGGTAAAGTCGTTATATTTCGGTCGATGGTATCGATAGGAGTGACAACGGTGGTTTGCTCTTTACTCTTCTTTTTACGTCTTGCCGATGAGGCGTTGGCGGGGAAGAGTATAAGCGTGCAGAGTATTATAAGTATATAAGATTTCATAGGTCTTTGTTAGAATGTTATAGCGCATTGGAACCCTATGGTGGCCATAGAGTTGCGATTTGGCTCTATGACCGTGGGGGCAACCTTCATGGATAGATTGTCGGATATGTCGAAATTGTATAAATGGGCATCGACATAGGCCTCAATCATAGCTACAAAATAGACACCTATCATAGATATTACGCACAAATCGCGGTATTTACGATAGTAGTCTTTTTTCTTTTTCATGGTATTTTGCAACCAACTCATATTGGAATTGATCCATTCGGGATCGTTGCGCCGGTTATAGGATAGGAAATTGATATAACTGTCGGTATATGGGTCGTTGTCCATCGCATCGCGATAGGCAATGGAGTAGTCGGTGTAATACCGATTGTTCCAATTCGTCGCATATATGAGAGCCATATATCCGCCTATGATGATGGGTAATTTCCAATAACTACGGTTGTAAATCTGTCCCAATCCGGGGCATAAGGCCGAGTACCACACAGCTTTGTTTGGGTCGGGGCAGAAAGCAAGACTATCGGATACTATTGTATATTCGGTAGCTTCGTTTTGTTCCGTTTGGATATATGACGAGTCGGCCCATACCGCTATCTCGGAGTCGGATTTTCTCTCGTTTCGACTTTGTGCAAAAGAGGATGTGGAGAGGAGGCCCAAAATCAATGCTATGAGCAGACTTCTATGTAATATGTATAAATTACGTGTCAAAATATCTATTTCAGTTTGTCGAAGAGCGCGATAAGTCGCTCCAATTCTTCTTCGTTTTTGAAAGGAATGGATATTTTCCCTTTACCCGAAGTATTGCAAGTGAATTGTACGGGGGTACGGAAAAAGTCGGACAGATGTTTTTGCAATATCTCATACTCTCCGTTCGCTCGTACTTTTGTCTTGGTTTTACCGGTAGCAGGGGTATCGGCTGCCTCTGCGGTATATTCCTTGGCGAGTTCTTCAACTTTCCTCACCGAGTAGCCGTGTTCTTGTATCTGTTCGTATAGTTTCAGTTGCAGGGCGGGATTGTCCACCGAGAGTAAAGCACGGGCATGGCCCATATCGAGGCGGTGATTTTTGAGCCCGATTTGTATTTCGGCGGGGAGTTTCAGCAGTCTCAAGTAATTGGCGATTGTAGCCCGTTTTTTACCTACACGTTCGCTCAGACGATCCTGGGTGAGGTTGTATTGCTCGATGAGTGCTTGGAATGTAAGCGCTATCTCTACAGGATTGAGGTCCTCACGTTGTATGTTCTCGATGAGTGCCATCTCCATGACAGTCTCGTCTTCGACGGTACGTACATAAGCGGGAATGGTAGTCAGTCCGGCTTGCAAGGAGGCGCGATAACGTCGCTCACCCGATATGATTTGATAGCTACCGTCGCGCATCTGTCGCAGGGTAATGGGCTGTATGATGCCTATCTCTTTGATAGATGAGGACAGTTCACCGAGAGACTCGGGATCGAATTCTTTCCGAGGCTGGTCGGGATTGGGCTTGATAAGTGCTAATTCTATTTCGTTTATCGACGATGAGCCGCCTGTCTTCACGTCGTCCATCGTGATGAGTGCGTCGAGTCCGCGGCCCAATGCGTTTCGTTTTTGATATGCCATAAGGTGTTTTTACGAAAGGTTGTTATTTCTGTTTTCGTTCCCGGCTCACCAACTCCTTGGCGAGTTGCATATGATTGAGGGCGCCTTTGGAGTGTGCGTCGTACATCAATACCGGGACTCCGTGGCTGGGAGCTTCGCTCAGGCGTATGTTACGTTGTATCACCGTGTCGAAAACCAGCTCGCGGAAATGCTTTTTCAGTTCCTCATATATCTGGTTGCCCAGACGCAGACGAGAGTCGTACATCGTGAGTAGAAAGCCTTCTATTTCGAGAGCCGGATTTAGTCGCGACTTTATCAGTTTTATGGTGTTGAGCAACTTGCTGATACCTTCGAGCGCGAAATATTCGGCTTGCACAGGAATGATTACCGACCCGGCGGCGGTGAGGGCGTTGACGGTGATGAGGCCGAGAGAGGGGGAGCAATCGATAAGTATATAGTCATATTCCTGCTTTACCTCGTCGATGAGTTGCAGCAATACACGTTCCCGATTGGCTATGTTCAACAGTTCCAGTTCGGCACCAACCAAGTCGATATGAGAACATACGACGTCGAGACCCGACACGCAAGAACTTTCGATGGCTTCGCGCAGGGTGCTTTCGCCTATAAGGCACTCGTATATCGAGGCTTTTATAGCTGATATGTCAAGTCCCAACCCCGAAGACGCATTGGCTTGCGGATCGGCGTCGATGAGCAGTACTTTCTTGTCTAAGGCGGCTAAAGAGGCTGCCAAATTTATGGTGGTTGTTGTCTTTCCTACGCCACCTTTCTGGTTGGCGATTGCGATGATTTTACCCATAGTAATTATTTTACGAAGCAAAGGAACATTTTTTTTGTCATATCCTTTTCTTCGCGCGAATCTAAATGTCTTGTTTGTTGATAAATCGTCTCGTTTGTTGAAAACGATTCGATATATCGCCGGGTTGACGCGTATTTGACGTGCAAAACGTCAAATACGATTTTGCGAAACAAAGATACAATTTTATAATGAAGATAGATAGAACTTTACGATATTTTACACTTTATATCTCTTGATAGCACTTTGTTTTTTCGCAATAGACTTGTATTTTTGTGAAGAGAAAACATTATATGAACCCAAGAATGGTAAAAGAGAGGAACGCACGACCGCGTATATTGATATCGAATGACGATGGCGTTTCGGCGAAAGGGCTTCGTCGATTGGTTGAATTTGTAAAAGAGCTCGGTGAAATATTGGTGGTGGCTCCCGATGCGGCTCGTTCGGGGCAGTCGGGCGCGATATCGGCTTGTAAACCACTGCGAATAACCAAGGTCGATGAGGCCGAGAATGTGTCGTACTACGCTTGCAACGGAACACCGGTCGATTGTGTAAAACTCGCGCTCCATTGTTTTCGCGATTTTCGCCCGGATATTGTGCTGTCGGGAATCAATCACGGCTCCAATTCGGGTGTGAGTGTACTCTATTCGGGTACGATGGGTGTGGCACAAGAGGGTTGTGTAGTGGGGATACCCTCGATAGGTTTTTCGTTATTGTCGCATGATGCCGATGCCGATTTCGAACCATGTAGGGAGATTGTGTGCGATATTACTCGTCGGGTACTGACCGAGGGATTACCCCCGTTGGTGTGTCTGAATGTGAATATCCCTACAACGCCTATACAGGGCGTGCGTGTGTGTCGTCAGGCACGAGGCTATTGGAGTGAGGAGTTCGAATTACGCCCCATGACCGGTGAGAATACCGACGCCTATTGGCTCACAGGCCATTTTGTGAATACCGAACCGAATGCGCCCGATACCGATGAATATCTTCTGTCGAAGGGGTATGTTTCGGTGGTGCCTTGTTGCTGCGATATGACCGCTTATGCCGACTTGTCGTATATACAATCGGTGATAAATGGGTAGAAATTATTTCGTCGTGCATAATTTTTCGCAACTATACGCAAAATTTCCTTTAAAAATAGTTGGAAATAAATTTTTATACATACCTTTGCGTTCTAAAAAGAATAAATATACGCAAGATGAAGGATAAAATCAATAGATTGGAGATTATAAAGTCGATTATCGGCTCGAATCGTATTGGGGGGCAGGAGGAGTTGCTGACGCATCTTCGTCGGCAAGGCTTTGATTTGACGCAGGCAACATTGTCGCGCGACTTGAAACAGTTACAAGTGGTAAAAGTGGCTCATCAAGGTGGTGGCTATCAGTATGTATTGCCCGAGATGATAGGCCTGGCTCGGACGCAACCGCCTCGAGTAGAATATCCATCGGCCGTAGCGAATGGCTTTCTCTCTATTGCGTTTTCCGGGAATTTGACGGTGATAAAGACTCGTCCCGGCTATGCGGGCAGTATCGCATCGGACATAGACGTACATGCGATGTCGGAGTTTTTGGGTTCGGTGGCCGGTGATGATACGGTATTGTTGGTCATGCGCGAAGGAGTCTCTCGAGAAGAGGTTATAGCGGCATTGCGTATAATCATTCCGAATATTTCGTTATAAACATACAATATATATTCGTTTTAGAATTTCAGAAATGGATAATCCTCAAATAGATGTAATGGTGGCAGACGCCTCACACGAGGTGTACGTCGATACTATATTGACAACCATCAGAGAGGCTGCGAAAGTGCGAGGTACCGGTATTGCCGAGCGTACGCACGAATATGTGGCACAAAAAATGAAAGAAGGAAAGGCTATTATTGCCTTGTGTGGCGATGTGTTTGCAGGATTTACCTACATAGAATCGTGGGGAAACAAACAATATGTGGCCACTTCGGGCCTTATCGTACATCCCGATTTCCGAGGGTTGGGATTGGCCAAAAGAATCAAGCACGCTTCGTTCCAATTGGCTCGTCTGCGTTGGCCGTGGGCAAAGATTTTCTCGCTGACGAGTGGTGCGGCGGTTATGAAGATGAACACCGAGTTGGGTTATGTGCCTGTCACGTTTAACGAACTGACTGACGATGAGGCTTTCTGGCGTGGGTGCGAGGGGTGTATCAATCACCCCATATTGGTGGCCAAGAATCGCAAGTTCTGCATATGTACGGCCATGCTGTATGACCCGAAAGATCACCCCGGTGATGAAATATAAGATAAATAAGATTATTAAGATATATGGAAAAGAAAAAGAAGGTTGTCGTTGCTTTCAGTGGAGGTCTTGATACCTCTTTCACGGTAATGTATCTGGCAAAAGAGAAAGGATATGAAGTATATGCCGCTTGCGCCAATACCGGAGGCTTCAGTGAAGAACAGTTGAAACAAAACGAGGAAAACGCCTATAAATTGGGTGCGGTAAAATATGTTACACTCGACGTAACTCGGGAATATTATGATAAGAGCCTGAAATATATGGTATTCGGTAATGTGCTCCGTAATGGCACTTACCCCATCTCGGTAAGCTCTGAGCGTATATTTCAAGCTTTGGCAATAGCTCGATATGCCAATGAAATAGGTGCCGATGCCATTGCTCATGGTTCTACCGGTGCCGGTAATGACCAGATACGTTTCGATATGACATTCCTCGTATTGGCTCCGGGAGTAGAGATTATAACCCTCACTCGGGATATGGCTCTCACCCGTCAGTACGAAATAGACTATCTCAACGAGCATGGTTTCGCTGCCGACTGGACCAAACTGAAATATTCCTACAATGTGGGATTGTGGGGAACCTCGATTTGTGGAGGTGAAATATTGGATTCGGCACAGGGCCTACCCGAAACGGCCTATCTCAAACAGGTGACCAAGACCGGCAGTGAGCAGTTGCGCCTCGAATTCAAGCAGGGAGAACTCTGCGCCGTCAATGGCGAGGCCTTCGATGATCCTATCAAAGCGATACAGAAAGTCGAAGAGATTGGTGCCGCTTATGGTATCGGTCGCGATATGCACGTAGGTGATACGATTATCGGTATCAAAGGTCGTGTAGGATTCGAAGCCGCCGCTCCTATGCTTATAATCGGAGCGCACCGTTTCCTCGAGAAATATACCCTCAGTAAATGGCAACAATATTGGAAAGACCAAGTAGCCAACTGGTATGGTATGTTCTTGCACGAAAGCCAATATCTCGAACCGGTAATGCGCGATATCGAGGCCATGCTGCAAGAGTCTCAACGCAATGTAAATGGTACGGCGATACTCGAATTGCGCCCTTTGTCGTTCTCGACCGTGGGCGTGGAGTCGAAAGACGACCTTGTAAAAACAAAATTTGGCGAGTATGGCGAGATGCAGAAGGGTTGGACCGCCGAAGATGCCAAAGGTTTTATAAAAGTAACTTCTACCCCGTTGCGGGTATATTATACTAACCATAAAGATGAGGAGATTTAAAGATGGAAAAGAAATTGTATCGTTCAGCCGTTGATAAAAAATTGGCCGGCGTGTGTGGCGGATTGGCTGAATATTTCGGTGTTGATGCGACAATCGTGTGTATCGCATGGATCGTATTTATGTTCATGGATGGTGCCGGCATATTACTCTATCTGATAATGATGTTGGTGATGCCGCAACGTCCCGCATAATAAGCAATTTCTATGATAAAAGTCGGAATTATAGGTGGTGCGGGATATACAGCCGGAGAATTACTGCGGTTGCTTATCAATCACCCCGATGTGGAGATTGTTTTTGTAAACAGTTCGAGCAATGCCGGTAATCGCATTACCGATGTACATACCGGTCTGTATGGAGAGACCGATTTGACCTTCACCGATGAATTACCGTTGCAGGATATTGATTGCCTTTTTTTCTGCACGGCTCATGGTGATACGCGTAAATTTATCGATGCACACCCCTTGCCCGAGGAATTGCATGTAATCGATTTGTCGATGGACTATCGCATCGAGAGCGAGGAGCATGATTTTGTGTATGGACTGCCCGAGTTGAATCGTAAAAGAATCGTTCGTGGGGCGCGTCATATCGCCAACCCCGGTTGTTTTGCCACGGCCATACAGTTGGGCTTATTGCCTCTGGCCAAAAATCTGCTGCTGAATAATCCCGTGCATATCACAGCGATAACCGGTAGTACCGGCGCCGGACAGAAGCCTTCGGCTACATCGCATTTCAGCTGGCGCAACAACAATATGTCGATATATAAGCCCTTCACTCATCAGCACCTGCCCGAGATACGCCAGAGCCTTACTCAGCTGCAAAGCAGCTTTTCGGCCGATTTGAATTTCATACCGGTAAGAGGCGATTTTCCTCGCGGAATATTTGTGTCGATGTACACCGATTGTCAGGTAGGGCTCGATGAGATACGCCGGCTCTATGAAGAGTATTACGACGACCATTCGTTTACATTCGTGACCGACGCCAATATCGACCTCAAGCAGGTGGTGAATACCAACAAATGCCTGTTACACCTCGAAAAGCACGGCGACAAACTGTTAATACTCTCGGCAATAGACAACTTGCTGAAAGGCGCTTCGGGGCAAGCTGTGCATAATATGAACTTATTGTTCGGACTTACCGAGACCGTCGGCCTCAAACTGAAACCGTCGGCCTTTTAGGACTATTCAAAACATCGTTTGAATGTTTCTATAAAATAGCTTTAAAATGAAATTGTTTGATGTATATCCTCTCTTCGATATCAATGTCGTACGGGGAAAGGGGTGTCGTGTATATGACGATAAAGATAATGAGTATCTCGACCTATATGGCGGTCATGCCGTCATATCGGTAGGTCATACACACCCTTATTATTTAGATAAAATTACCCGACAAGTCGGGCAACTTTCTTTTTATTCCAATTCGGTGGTGAATAAGTTGCAGGTAGAACTTGCCGAGAAATTAGGTAGAGCCTCGGGTTATGATGATTATAGCCTGTTCTTGATAAACTCGGGTGCTGAGGCCAACGAGAACGCATTGAAACTTGCCTCATTCCATACCGGGAAAAAGAAGGTCGTAGCCTTTGCTCATTCGTTCCACGGACGTACATCGGCCGCGGTAAATGTGACAGATAATCCCAAGATTATCGCTCCGATAAATAAAACGTTCGAGGTTGCTTATCTGCCGTTGAACGATATTGATGCTGTGCGTCGTGAGCTATCGGGGGGTGACGTGTGTGCCGTAATTATAGAGGGCATACAGGGCGTGGGTGGCATACAACTGCCATCTGACGAGTTTTTGCAACAATTACGAGCCTTGTGTACCGAGACGGGTGTCGTGCTGATTCTCGACGAAATACAATCGGGATATGGTCGTAGCGGAAAATTTTTCGCGCATCAATACGCCGGCATACGTCCCGATATTATAACGATGGCCAAGGGTATGGGCAACGGATTTCCCATCGGAGGTCTGTTGATAAGTCCCATGTTCACTCCCGTATATGGTATGTTGGGCACGACATTCGGAGGAAACCATCTCGCTTGTGCTGCGGCTATCGCTGTGCTCGATATTATGGAGAAGGAGCAGTTGGTGGAGAATGCCGCCAAAGTAGGCGCTTGGCTGATAGAGCAACTGAAAGCACTGCCCGGCATAAAAGAGGTGCGTGGTCGCGGATTGATGATAGGTATAGAGTTTGACGAATCGATAAAAGAGTTACGTCGCTCGTTGCTTTTCGACCAAAAAGTGTTTACAGGAGTGGCCGGTACCACCGTGATACGATTACTTCCACCTCTGGTGCTTACTCTCGATGAAGCCGCCGAATTTATGGAACGATTTAAACGTATATTGTCAAACGCATAAGGTATGAAAATAGCTGTTATCGGCGCCGGAAATATGGGCGGAGCCATAGTCAAGGGATTGCTGTGTGGTAAATCGGTTTCCCCCGAAAATATATGGGTCGCCAATCCGTCACGGCCTAAACTTGACGCATTGCAATCGATCGATTCCCGCATTACCATAACGACGGATAACCAAGAGGCTGTGTCAGCAGCCGACTGGGTAGTGCTGGCCGTGAAACCGTGGCTGATAGAGGCTGTTATAAAATCGCTGACATTCCGCTCCGAGCAGGTCGTTGTGTCGATAGCGGCCGGCGTGACGTTCGACCAATTGACCTCATATATAGGTGGCACTCATACGCTATTCAGAGTTATGCCCAATACGGCCATATCGGAGCAGGCAAGTATGACGCTGATTTCGTCGTATAACGCCACTCGGGAGCAAGAAGCGCAGATTGTGTTGCTCTTTGCTGAATTGGGCCGGGCGATGATAGTCCCCGAGGCAAAAATGGCAGCGGCAACGATACTCGCCTCTTGCGGTATAGCCTATGTATTGAAGTATATTCATGCAGCTACCGAGGCCGGCGTGGAGATGGGTATTGCACCTCACGATGCCATGATTATGGTCGCCAAGTCGGTAGAGGGCGCGGCAAAGCTTATTCTGAATAATGATACACATCCGGCCGTAGAAATAGACAAGGTGACAACACCCGGGGGTATTACCATTAAGGGCCTCAATACGTTGGAACACGCCGGATTTTCATCGGCAATCATACAGGCCATGAAATCTTGTTTGTAACTATGGAATTTAATGCATACCTTTGCCATAAGAAAAATATACAACTATGATAAACAAAGCAATACTTGTAGGAAATGTGGGAAAAGATCCCGAAGTGAGATATGTCAATGAGAATGTGTGTGTAGCCAATTTCCCCTTGGCAACGAGCGAACGCGGTTATACGACTCGCTCGGGTGAACAGGTCCCCGAACGTACCGAGTGGCACAATATCGTATTGTGGCGCGGACTTGCCGAAACGGCCGAAAAGTATGTACGTAAAGGCACTCAGCTCTATATCGAGGGCAAAATCCGTACCCGCAGTTACGAAGATGCCAATGGTGTGACACGCTATACGACCGAAATCGTCGCCGATACGATGCAGATGTTGGGCCGTCGTGGTGATAGCCAGGGAAATGAAGCACAAGGTGCAACCCCTGTGGCTGCAACGCCAAATACATACCAAGCACAACCGGTAAATCCTACATTCAGCGCAACAGAACCGACTGATGATTTACCATTCTGATAACATAGGAACAAGGGTGCGGGAGTTGCTATGGTGGCTCCCGTTACTTTTGATATATCGGTCGGTGAAATGATTAAAAATAATTACCCTTCTTTGGCTGCTTGGGTGATAAAATATCGTTAATTTTGCGACTATCGTCAGCCTCGGTTTATCAGGCGTTATGTGAAACTAAACTCTTACTACTTGGACTCAGATAGTTATTTATCCTCGCTTTTTGCCTCAGTAGAGGTTACACCCATGACTACCGGCAGTATCGTCGTGCTTGTATTGGTATTGTTCTGCTTGTTTATATCGGCGCTTGTATCGGCATCGGAAACGGCATTTTTCTCGCTTTCGTCCGATGATATGAAGGAGATACACACGAATAGTAATTCCTCTGACAGAAAAATTGACACCTTGCTCTCTCGTCCCGATTATTTGTTGGCGACAATCCTCATTGTAAATAACTTGGCTAATATCTCGGCCATCGTGCTATCGGTGTGGCTATTGAATACTCATATTGATTTTACGGCACTTCCCTACTCGGGATTCTGGTTGCAAGTGGTGGCTCTTATGCTGATGGTGCTTTGTGTGGGAGAGATAGCCCCCAAGATTTATGCCCGACGCAATAGTTTGAGGGTTGCCCGGTCATCGGCGGCGACATTGCTCGTCTTGGATCGAATGTTCCGATTTCTGACGAAATTGATGGTACGCTCGGTGACGTTTGTAAATGTGCGTATAGCTCATAAAGAGCCCTCCTTGTCGATGGAAGATCTATCCCAGGCCGTAGAAATAACTCATATAGAAACCGGCGATGAAAAAGAAATGTTGCAAGATATCGTGAAGTTTGGCGACAAAACGGCGCAGGAGATAATGACCGCCCGTGCCGACCTTACCGATGTGGATATTCATACAGAATATGATGAACTATTGCGATTGATAGTCGATACGGGTTATTCGCGTATTCCTGTGTATGAGGGCACGCAAGATAATATCAAAGGGATTATTTATATAAAAGATTTATTGTCCTATCTCTCCAAGGATAAAGATTTTGAATGGGCGCGATTGCTGCGTCCGGCCTATTTCGTGCCCGAGTCGAAACCGATTGACGATTTGTTGGAAGAGTTCCGTCGCAAGAAAATACACATGGCGATAGTCGTTGATGAATTTGGGGGGACATCGGGTATCGTGACACTCGAAGACGTGCTCGAAGAGATTGTTGGTGAAATTAGCGATGAATACGACGAGGAAGAGACATCGTTGTCGTTGAAAATCGATGAAAACAGCTATCTCTTTTATGGGAAAACCCCCATTGATGATTTCTATGAAATCGTTGGCTCGGAGGCGTCTGAATTTAAGCTCGATGATGAGCCCGATACGCTTGCCGGACTGATTCTGTCTTTAAAAGAAGATTTTCCCCGCCAGGGTGAAAAACTGAGCTATGGTCGTTTTACATTCCATATTTTGAAGATGGATAAGTATAGAATAGAACGTGTGAAAGTGACTATACAGCCATATGAAGAATCTGAAAGTTAGTTCGATAACAATCGCCCTTCTATGGGGCGTGTTGCTGTTCACGGGCTGTACTCGGTCCGATACCGCGGTGCCGCGTCCCGAGGGTTATTGTCGTATCGACCGTGTGGATACGATATACACACCACGTGTGGTGGACGGACTATCTTTCGACCTGCCATCATCGGCCTTGGTGGCGGTAAACGACAAACCGGGGTGGTTTAATATCGAGTATCCCTATTATCGTGCCACGTTGTGGTGCAGCAGTGTAACGCTTACAAAGGAAAACCGTGAACGTCAATTGGTGAATAGCCGCGAGCTGGTATATGTTCATGCGTCGAAGGCAAGTGCGATAACTGCACAGTCTTACGTCGATGAGGAGGCCCGGAAATATGCTACGCTCTATCGATTGGAGGGCGATGTGGCCACGCCGTTGCAATTTGAGATAACCGACAGTGTATCGTATCTGTTTCGGGGTGCATTGTACTTCGATACGACGGTTGTTGCCGACTCTGTAGCACCCGTTGTAGAGTATATAACCGACGATGTGTGTCGATTGGTGGAATCGTTAAAGTCGAATAGCCGTGGCGGTATATGATGACTATATAGTGAAAGGTGCGCGAGTGCTATTGTGGCAGCTCACAGAATCTGTCGAAGAGTTGTGGGCGATGGTATTGTCGCATGGCTTGGAACAACAATGCAAGGAGGCGATAGCGGGGATAACTGCCGATAAGCGACGTAAGGAGCGATTGGCTTCTCGATTGGCTTTGTGGTACTTGGGGGTAGATAAGCCCATAAAATATACCGAGGCGGGACGACCCTTGCTCGATGATGGTCGGTATGTTTCTATCTCTCATACGGACGGGTGGGTGGCTGTCGCAGTTGCCGATGTCCCGGTGGGTGTCGATATTGAACGTCGGGGGGATAAGGCTAGGCGTGTGGCTCGCCGTTTTCTCAATGAGAATGAGTGTGAAATGTTGATGAATAGAGATGATAGGGAGAGCGTGGCGACACTGTTGTGGTCGGCCAAAGAAGCGGTGTTCAAATTGATAGATTGCGCCGAAGTCGATTTTATCCGTCATTTGCGTATCGAGGATTTTCAGGGGTTTATCAATCGCGACATGACAACCCCGTTCTCATTTGTAATGAGGGAATTACGTTCGGAACGACAAGCGTTAGTCTCGGTGGAATGTCGATGGACCACCGATAGTGTATTGACAATAGCTACGTATGCGGGCTAAAAGGCCTAAAATTACTTCCCTCGGTATGTGCGACGCTTACGCACGAAATAATCAAATACGATATTACAACGCCCCTCGGGGGTGGCTTTCAGCAGATTGACATCGGGCTGCGAGGTGTATCTCTTACGCTCTTTGCGGAAATGATTATGCGCTACCCACACGGCGTGGGCGTGGCTCCATTCTCTACCCAAGATATATCTCATGAGAGCCACGGTGTCGAGTAACCTGCGCAGGAAGAGTATGGTGCGACCCTCTTTGCGGGGTAGATTTTTGTAGAGCATCAGCAGGTTGTTGCGGAAATTGAGATAGGTCTTGCGGGGCGATGTAGAGGCAAGGGTAGCACCGCCTAAATGATACATCGTACTATCGGGAATAGTCATGATTTTATACCCCAATAGTTTGACGCGCCAACAAAGGTCTATCTCCTCCATGTGGGCAAAGAAACTCTCGTCGAGCCCTCCGGCTTGCAGATAAACCTCTCGGCGCATAAACAGGCAGGCGCCTGTCGCCCAAAATATCTCGGCGGGGGTGTCGTATTGGCCCTCGTCGTTCTCGACCGTAAAAAATAGTCTTCCTCGACAATAGGGATACCCGTATTTATCGAGAAATCCGCCGGCGGCACCGGCATATTCAAATGCTTTTTTGTTGCGATAGGAGAGCAACTTGGGCTGACAAGCTCCTACATCGGGGTGGCTTTCGCAGTAGTCGAGCAGGGGCGTCAGCCAGTCGGGGGTGGCCTCTACGTCGGAATTGAGCAACACGACATATTGGTGCGGCAACTCTTTGATAGCCAAATTGTACCCACGGGCATAGCCGTGATTTTCGTGCATGGCGATGAGTGTCACGTCGGGATACTCTTTTTGGAGCCACTCGACCGAGCCGTCGGTGGAGCCGTTATCGGCAACGACTACATCGGCCAAGTGTGCCGGCGTATGTGCGCATACCGAGGGCAGGAACTCTTGCAAGAGTTTCAACCCGTTCCAATTCAGTATGACGACGGCGACTTTCTTCATATCGTGTTATTTGTGTTTATGTTTCCAACGGTTATGTGTCCACAGCCAGTATTCGGGAGCACGACATATCGTTTGCTCCATCATCTGTATATATTTGTCGGTAATTTCGAAGTCGGGACAGCCGCGCGGGTTGAGCTCTATCTCCTTGATGGTGGACTTGTAACGACCTCGGCCCACTTTTTCCACATCGAAATACATCACGGCTATATCCAGTTTCTTGGCAATGACTTCGCCCCCGGTGAGCACGGCTGTATCTTGGTGTAGGAAAGTCGTCCAGTGGTGTATGTTGTTGGGCGATGGTGTCTGGTCGGCAATAAATCCGGTACCCGATTGCATACCTTTGGCGCGTGTCGAGAGTAGAGCTCGCAGGGTATTGGCCTTGGCTATGCAGGTGAGACCGAATCTCGAACGAATTTTCAAGAATAGCCGGTCGAACCACGCGTTTTTCAACGGCCGATATATCTGTCCGAGTTCGCTATTGGGGGTGTCGATCCATAGAGATATAGACGAAATGTATTCCCAATTGCCGTAATGCCCGAGCATCATGATGACCGATTTACCGCTGTTGAGCGCGCTTTCCAATTTCTCGGCATCGACAAACTGCATACGACGGCGCATCTCTTTGTCGGAGATGTGTAGCAGTTTGATGGTCTCGAAAAAATAGTCGCAGAAATGCCGATAAAATCGTCGTTCTATACGGCGTAACTCCTTTGGACTTTTTTCGGGGAATGAATTTTGTATGTTGCGGCGAACGACCTTACGGCGGTATTTCGCGATATAATATACAATGGGGTAGAGTATGTCCGAGCATATAAAAAGACACGACAATGGCAGGCAGGCCATAAGCCACAAAAGGCCTCCTATGGGAGCCAGCAGTATGTTTTGTATCGTCTCTTTTTTCATAATGAGAGTAGTGTAGCGCCGAGTGCCGGAATATCACTTTTTTCGATGAAATCGCCGATTTTTACGTCCCGCACCTCGTTGGTGAGCGTTTTGTCGAAGGGCATTTCCACGCGTATGTAATTGTCGGTGAAGCCGTGCATCGGAGCGCCTTTTGCGGGGTGCTCAAAGAGTACGGGACGCACTTTCCCTATCTGGGAAGTGTAGAACCGTCGCACTTTATCTGCCGATATTTCGAGCATACGCCGGCAACGTTCGTGGCGTGTCTCCTGCGGTACGGTATAATCTATTTTCAAGGCTTGGGTACCGGGTCGTTCGGAATAGGTGAATACGTGCAATTGCGAAATGTCGAGTCCGGCGATGAACTGTGCCGAGTTTTCGAAATACTCATCGGTTTCGCCTCGCATTCCCACGATGAGATCGACACCGATAAACGCGTCGGGCATGACGCGTCGGATATGTGCGATTTTATCGGCAAAAAGAGCCGTATCGTATCGACGATGCATCAGTCGCAATACCTCGTCGCTACCCGATTGCAGGGGGATATGAAAATGGGGCGCGAAGCGTTGCGATGAGGCTACGAAATCGATTATCTCGTCGGTGAGCAGGTTGGGTTCTATCGATGATATGCGATAGCGAGCGATACCTTCTACCCGGTCCAGTGCCTTAATGAGGTCGAAAAATGTTTCGCCCGTTGAGCGACCGAAATCGCCTATGTTCACGCCGGTAAGTACGATTTCTTTACCACCTTCGGCGGCTACCTGCTCGGCTTGTGCCACAAGGTCGGCGATATTGCCGTTGCGACTTCGTCCGCGGGCATAGGGTATGGTGCAGTAGGTGCAGAAATAGTCGCACCCATCTTGTACCTTCAAGAAGTAGCGAGTGCGGTCGCCACGGGAGCAGGAGGGGGCGAAATGGCGTATATCTTTGCCCGGTGTGGTGATGATTTCGCCCTCACCCTCGCGTTTATACAGATTGTTGAGGTAATGCTCTATTTTACC
This sequence comes from Coprobacter sp., assembly GCA_017462265.1. Classification (GTDB taxonomy): domain Bacteria; phylum Bacteroidota; class Bacteroidia; order Bacteroidales; family UBA11471; genus Caccoplasma. The sequence goes on from JAFTRN010000042.1 coordinate 87,775, forward strand.
CTTCTCGCCGGCACCGAGTACAATATCCACCCCGGGAAGTTGAGCCACCTCGTCGGGTTTCAGTTGCGCGTAGCAGCCGGTCACTATCACTATGGCTTCGGGGTGTTGGCGGGCGATGCGGCGTATCGTCTGCCTGCATTTCTTGTCGGCAAGTTCGGTCACCGAGCAGGTGTTGATGACGCAAATATCGACCGGCTCGCCGGTGCGGGCACGTCGCACGCCACGTTCCTCGAGCATACGACCTATGGTCGAGGTCTCGGCAAAATTGAGTTTGCACCCTAAGGTGTAATATGCGGCGGTCTGCGGGCCGAATGTTTCGCGATCGATCATGTATCTATTTTCTTTATAAACAAGTTATTTCTTGCTTTTACCCCCATCGATGGCGCGAATAGTACCGTCGGGGTTGTAATGCAGTTCGCACACTTTCATGCTGCGCAACGACGACACTCCGCCCGAGGGTTGACTATCGTGGAAGAAGATGTACCATTTGCCTTTGTACTCGCAGATGGAGTGGTGAGTGGTCCACCCTACGACCGGAGTCATTATTTCGCCTTGGTAGGTAAACGGCCCGTAGGGGCTGTCGCCCGTGGCGTAACATATCAGGTGCGTGGTACCGGTCGAATAGGTGAAATAGTATTTCCCGTTGTATTTATGCAACCAAGCTGCTTCGAAGAATCGGTGCGGATCGCCGGCTTTCAACGGATTACCCTCTTTATCGAGAATCATTACCGGACGAGGCTCTTCGGCAAATTCCAGCATATCATCGCTCAGCCGGGCCACGCGTGCCGGCAATGCCTCTTCGTTATTGGCTGGCAGGGCGCCACATTCTATGGCTTTGTTGTCGCGGTAGCGTTGTAACTGGCCGCCTTGCAATCCTCCGAAATAGATGTAGTACACGCCATCTTCCTCATACACGGCGGGGTCTATGCTGTAACTGCCGCGCATGGGGGCCGGTTGTGCTACGAAAGGACCGGTCGGTGAGTCGCTGATGGCCACGCCTATGCGGAATATGTCGTTCTGGTCTTTGGCGGGGAAATACATATAATATTTATCGCCTTTACGAGCCACGTCGGGAGCCCACAACTGGCGTCCCGCCCAGGGAACTTGTTCGAGTGATAGTACCATGCCATGGTCGGTCACTTTGCCTTTCTCTACATTTCTGAGCGAGAATACATGATAGTCGCGCATATCGAAGTGGTTGCCATCTGTCGGATCTTTCACGGGCGATTTCCAGTCGTGCGACGGGTATATATACAATTTGCCGTCGAATACGTGTACCGAGGGGTCGGCCATATAATCGTCGGGGAACAGGTATCGAGCCGGGGTATTGAGCGGAGCCTGCTCCTGCGCCGAGGTGGCTATACACGGCATTGCTGCCAACATTGCCGCCGTGATGATACGATAGATGCACAAGTGTTTCATAGTGTTTTTTTACATATAGTTTACCGCAAAGATAGCACAAAAGAGTGAAATAGTATCAAACATACTCGAGAAGCTGGTTAAAATTTTCTTGAAAAATTAAACTTGGCTTCAAAAAACAAAGTTTCGATTTCTTTAAGGCTCTTTTGGTTGTAATCTTCTTGGGGTGATGTGAAACGTCCCACGTCGAAGATGTCGCAAAGATTATATTGTCGGACACCTTGGTGTCGCGATAGGTACTTCTAAATTGTGTCGCTTGCAACGGTTTTATGAAGTACAAAGGTCGCTTTTGTTTGCTCATAGATGGGTATAGTCTCACTATAGAGGTGTCAATAACGCCTCAAAATCAAAATTTAACAAAAATATTTAATAAAATGTTTTGTAGAGCTATTTGCGTTTTCTAACTTTGCAAGCGGTAAAATAATACAAGAAAAGCAGGAAGGCGAATTATTGGAATTAACAAAATTTTCTGATAAAACCTTTCCTATATATATTTCAATTTTTATCTTTGCGACACAGAAAATTGTATTGAAAAAAAGTGATAACAACATAAAATGCATGATGCGGCGAGATC
>JAFTRN010000001.1 GCA_017462265.1 Coprobacter sp.
GCTCATCGAAATTACAATCGTAACCGAGGGCACGCTATCGCTAAGCCCTCGGCTACTCAAATTCGGCCCATTCGGGCAGATATTGTGATATACTAATCGATTACCTAACGGCAATCTTTTTATAACACAAACTCAAGCCCCGCTTTTTATTTTATCGCATAAATTATCTTAAATCATAGATTTCCGAAGATTTTTAAAATCTTTATCGGACACCAATATTTTTTTATTGGACACACCAATAAATTTTTATGCCAATAGAAAGGAAAAGCCTTGTAACAACTTTGTTACTAACAAGTTTATTACTAATAAAGTTGTTGTAAGGCTAAATTATTGTTATATAAAGTGTTTTGATGATGCGCTTCTTATTTTGTGACGATGATTTTTTGCGTGTATGTGCCCGTGTCGGTGGATATGTGGCATAGGTATATTCCGGGGGCGAGATCGTGGGTAGGTATCGTCAGTGCGTGCGAGCCTGCGTCGTATCGCGTCGCGCTATGGTGTAGGGGTATTCCGGCTACGTTTATCAGGTCTATGCACATATTGCTCGGCGCCGAGAGTGAGAATGATAGACGCGCCTCATGACCTTGCGTATCGTACGATACCCTCACGTCCGATAGCGTACTTCCCGTCTCTACGATAGCGGAGGTCTCGATGTTGTCGATGGTACCACGGCGGCCATATATCTTCACATCTTTGAACGAGATACTATATTTCATCGAGGAGAATATGGCTCCGCTATAGGGTTGCAGACGTAGGGTGAAGGTTTGTCCGGGGGCAATGACGAGCGGTCGTTTCAGTGGTAACGAGAAATATTCGAATGTGTTCCGTTCGGGTTTTATCTCGCTGGCCAGGCAGTAGTTGATGGGCATACCGGCGATGGTGTCGTATGAGGCCGAGAAATACATATAGTCGGTGCCCAATCGTTTGGCGTAGAGTGTCACGGAGTCGATAGCAAAATAGGTGTCGGCTTGAGGCCTTACATCGTATTGCAGATACAGCGTGTCATTATAGCCCTTGCTCTTGCACCAATATTCCGAGCCGAAAGTGAGGTAGTCGTATTGTATGATATATGCCAATCCGGCGATGGACATCTCCGCATCAATATTTTCGGGTGCGGAGTAGGGGGTGGCGCTTGCCGTTGCCATGGTCCATCTGATACTGCCCGGTGTGCCATCAATCATCTCTGTACCACTTTCATTCTCATAGTTCTCACCCGGGGCGTAGTAGTCGGCATCGGTGTATGTGGGTTGTATGTAGGTGGGGTAAAGTTCGGTGATTGTGCTGTCGGCATCGGCATTACCGGCTTTCATTATATCCTCTACCAAGCTGTTGATATATACCTCTATGGCGGTATATCCGCCGGCATTGGGAAACTCTTGTGAGGCGTCGGTATAGTTGCGTGGGTCGAGGCCGTTGGCTATCTCCCAGGCGTTGGGTATTCCGTCGTTGTCGCTGTCGCGCAGACGCGGAGCCGAGTGCAATTCGCACCAACCGCCGACATCGCTCTGTGAGTCGATAATTCCCTTGCTACTGCCTTTGGAGCCTTCATAGGTGTAATATCCACCCTCTACCTCGGCCAATACACGGCGGTCGATGGTATCGCGCGCGAGCGAAGCCCCCACATGGTCGAGTACCTTGCGGTAGGCGGTGCGGGCGTAATGTAGGGTTACGGGAGCTGCCTCAAACTCGACATCGGCTTTCAGCGAGTCGGTTTGCGCCACCAGGGTATCGGTGATGTACATACCCAGCCAGTTGTCGCGATTTACCTCGCCCATGTTATACACTACCATGCCATTTTTACGCACGTCGGGACAGGTAGCGTCGAATATATTGCCGTCGAGATAGAATTTTCCCCACGTACTCTCCTTCTGAGCGATGGTGGTATCGGCTATACCATTGTCGGGGGCGCAGATGCGGTAGGCCAGTGCCGATTTTACCATGGTCGAAGGCCCCGGCTTGTAGTAGTTGTTTACGAAGTTATACACCCCGCCGGCGCCACCGAGCGCGTTGTTCGAGGGGCCCCAGTTATAGACCACGTTGTTGCGCAGGTCCACACGTTCCAAGTCGGGGCGACAGGAGTACCTGCTGCCACATAGCAGGGGGTGACGATTGATGTGGTGGGCCAATAAGTTGTGGTGGAACGAAGCGCCTTTTCCTCCCCACAATCCACCGTAGCCGTGCTTACCTTTTACGTGTACCGAGTTGTTGAGGCTCTCGGTTATGAGACACCACTGCATGGTGAAATTGCTGTTGTCGTAGAACGAGGCCGTCTCGTCGGTGGCCCAACTCATGGTGCAGTGGTCGATAATGATATTGCTGTGCTCTATGCCGGTCATGGCATCGTCTTCTTGGGCGCACTCATCGCCCAGTCGTGAGCGAATGAACCGTATGATTACATTGTCGGCCGATGAGTATAACGCGTAATTTTTCAGGCATATACCATCACCGGGCGCTGTCTGTCCCGCTATGGTCACATCGCCATTGCGAATGGTGAGGTGCGATTGTAGCTCTATCGTGCCCGACACGTCGAATACGATGATTCTCGCTCCGGGTTGATTTATCGCCCATCGTAGAGACCCCTCGCCACTGTCGTTGAGGTTCGTTACGTGTATTATACGTCCTCCGCGACCACCTGTGGTGTATCGTCCGTAACCTTCGGCTCCCGGGAATGCCGGCAGTTTGAAGCTGTCGTTTTCGGACTCGCCACCGGTCGAGGTCCTGATATTGTCGATGGTCCCAATACGTCCGTAGAACCGCACGTCTTTGTAGGAAACCGCATATTTCATACTGCCGGCTCTCGTTTTGAAATAGGGAAGCAGTTGTAATACAAACGGATTTTCCACGCTTGCTATTACCGGTTTGGTAGGGACGTATGAGAAGTGTTGGAACGTGTCGCGGGCGGGTTGCTCACCATTATATATATAATTCATCGGGCACATATCTTCGTTCGAGGCATATCGTGCCGAGAAATATAGCCCATTGGTACTCATACGCATGGCATCGAATGTTATAGAGTCGATGGCCAGGTAGTAATCTTGTTGTGGTGTGAGTTTATATTGTAAATGTACGTTGGTGTTAATACCTCCGCTATCTACCCAATAGTCCGAGGCATAACGCAGATACCCCTTATTGAGTTGGTGCGATAGGCGACTGAACGACAATTCGGTGTCGATGACCGCGGGGGTGGTGTCGGCCTGTGCGTAGTCGCTCGTCATGCGCCAAGTGATGGTAGCCGGTGTACCTCCTACGAGAGATAATTCATAGCTCTCGCCCGGGGCATAGTAGTCGGCATCGGTATATATGGGTTGTACATACTCGGGATACATTTCTTCGATGGTCGTGTCGGCATCAGCGTTACCGGCCTTCATTATATCCTCTACCAGGCTGTTGATATATACTTCTACGGCCGTGTATCCTCCACCGTTGGGAAATGGCGATGCGGCATCAAGCACATTGTCGGGGTCGAGGCCGTTGGCAAGCTCCCAGGCGTCGGGTATACCATCGTTGTCGCGGTCGCGCAACCGGGCAGTCGAGTTATATGTGGGATAGCCTCCTACGTCATTCTGAGAGTCGATAATACCATTGCTGCTGCCGTTAGAACCTTCATGGGTGTAGTATCCGCCAAGAGTCTCGGCCACGATGCGGCGGTCGATGGTATCGCGAGCGTGCGACGCGCCCACATAGGCGAGTACCTGCTTGTAGGCCCGGGCGGCTGAATGTTCGGTAATGGTGACTACGTCAAATTCCGTAAGCGATTTCATGCTGTCGGGCGCTTCGCCTACGGGGTGTATTCCATTCCAGTTATCGGCGTTTACCGAGGCGATGTTTTTTACATAACTGTTATTCGACTGTATGCCGGCGCAGCTGTCATCGAAATAGTTTCCCGATACATAGAATTTGCCCCAAGTGCCTTTGACATTGGTGTTTTGTCCGTTATCGGCACTGGGTGAGAATATGCGATGTACTATGTACATATTTTTAGCGGTCGAAGGCCCCGGCTTGTAGTAATTGTTCACAAAGTTGTACGAGCCGCCTTCGCCGGCATATCCGCCGTTGGTAGGACCCCAGTTATAGAACACGTTGTTGCGCAGGTCGGTACGTTCCTCACCCGGCAGACCGGTATAACGACTTCCACACAATCGAGGTGTACGTGAGGTGTGATGGGTTACAAGATTATGGTGGAATGTTGCACCTTGTCCTCCCCATATTCCGGCGTAGCAGTGGCCACCATCCATCAAACCCTCACTTATGAGGCACCATTGCATGGTGAATTTGCTGTTGTTGTAGAACGAGGCGGTCTCGTCGGTGCTCCAACTCATGGAGCAGTGGTCGATAATGACGTTATTGCCATACCTGCCGGTTGCAGCGTCGCCCTCGGCGTTGTGTTCATCGCCCGGCCGACAGCGGATAAATCGTATGACTACATTATCGGCTGAGGTCACGAGTTCATAATTTTTCAGACATATACCATCGCCCGGGGCGGTCTGTCCCGCGATGGTTACGTTGCCGTGCGATATTTTCAGACTGCTTTTCAATTCGATAATACCCGATACGTCGAATACGATGATACGAGGCTTTTCCTGCTCTATGGCCCAGCGTAACGAGCCTTCGCCACTGTCGTTGAGATTGGTCACGTGGAGTACCATACCGCCGCGTCCGCCGGTGGCATATCGTCCGTATCCTTCCGCCCCCGGGAATGCCGGCGTATCGTAGGCGTAGGTATAGAACATGGCGCTGAAAAATAATAATATGGAGAGAATATGTTTCATAATATCCTATTTTTTAATGAGTTTTATACATACAGATTTTTTGTCAGTCGAGACACGGCATATATATGCTCCATTCGGGATATGCGATAGTGATAGATTATGTTGATGAGTACCGGCCTCAAGGTTGTATTTTGCATTGTACAATATATTTCCCGTAAAGGTGTATAGAGATATACAGATGTCAGATTCTTGAGAGAGGGTATGGGTAATTGTTATTTTGTCGTCGAAGATAGTAGGTGATATGGTTATCGTCTCAGACAGAGACGATGTATTAATGTCTGATAATGCCCGATTTCCGATACGGCCGAAGAAAGTCACGTTTTTGTAAGAGATGGTATATTTCAGGCTTTTCAGTCCCGATTGCGGATAGGGTAGAAATTGTAATACAAAAGGTCTGTCATTTTCGGCAATTTCTGTATCGGTCGGTATGAAACAAAAATGTTGGAACGAGTCGCGTTCGGGGGTGACATCTTTATAAATATATGTCGCGGTACTCATTTCGGTTGTCGTATCACATAAGGCGCTGAAGCGCATCTTATCGGTAGCCATACGTTTTACATCGAACGTTATGGAATCTATGGCAAAGAACCAACCCGATTCGGGGGCGATTTTATACCGAATGTTTATATCGCTGTTTTCACCTTTGTTATCTATCCAATAGTCGGTGGCGTAAGCCAAATAATCATTGGCTGTTTTTGTCAATAATCCGTTGATAGACATTGTTCCGGAGATATGTTCGGGGCAAACATCGGCTTGCGAGGTTTCATCGGTCATATTCCATGTGACGATACAGGGTGTGCCGGCCTCTGTTTTATCAGTTTCGTCCTCGGGTATCTCTATATCGTCGGGGTTGTAGGTCTCACCCGGAGCGAAATAGTCGGCATCGGTATATACGGGTTGTACAAACGTCGGATATATCTCGTCGATGGCGCTTTCGGCATCGGTGTTACCGCCTTTCATTATCTCCTCTACGATACTGTTGATATACACTTCGATGGCGGTATATCCGCCGGCATTGGGAAATATTCGTGAGGCATCTTTCGGATTTTTAATGTTTAGTCCGTTGGCCTTTTCCCATGCGTCGGGTATGCCATCATTGTCGGTATCGCGCAGACGCGGAGCCGAGTGCAACTCGCACCAACCGCCGACATCGGTTTGAGAGTCGATAATGCCTTTGGTACTTCCGTTGCTGCCTTCATAGGTATATGTGCCGGCCTTTACTTCTTTGATAATGCGGTGGTCGATAGAATCTCTTACCAAGCTGGCTCCGACGTAAGCGATCGTTTTTTCATAGGCTTTTACCGCGGTATGTAGAGATATGGGGGCGCATGTAAAGGCTGTATCTGATTTTATATTTATACTGTCGGGATTGTTGTGAATACCGTTCCAATTATCGGTATTTACTTCGTCGATTCGATGTAGCCATGATGTTTTGGCTTGTACGTAGGGTGAGGTATTGTCGAAAAAATTACCCTCTACATAGAAATGGCCCCAAATACCCTTCTCATTCAAGTTTGTGCCATCATCGGCATTGGGCCTGAATATTCTATTTATAATATTTGAGTTGGTGGCGGTTATCGGGCCTGGTTTGTAGTAGTTGTTCACAAAGTTATACGAGCCACCCTCGCCGGCATATCCGCTGTTACTTGGGCCCCAGTTATAGAACACGTTATTGCGTAGATCTACTTTTTCGTCGTCGGGGCGACCGGTGTATCGGCTTCCGCACAGACGTGGTGTGCGGCTGGTATGATGCGCAAGCAGATTGTGATGGAACGAGGCTCCTTCACCACCCCATATACCGCCATAGCCGTGTTTACCTTTCTGGTGTACCGAGTTACACAGGCTTTCACTGATGAGACACCATTGCATGGTGAAGTTGGTGTTGCCATAGAACGAGGCGCACTCATCGGTACTCCAACTCATAGTACAATGGTCTATAATCACTCTGTTTCTGTTTATACCACACATGGCATCGTTTTCGCTCATCGCCTCATCGCCCATGCGACATCGAATGAAACGAACGATTACGTTATCGGCAGAGTTGAACAATACATGATTTTTCAGACATATACCGTCGCCCGGTGCGGTTTGTCCGGCAATGGTTACGTTCCCATTTATGATTGTCAAGTCCGATTGCAGTTCTATGATACCCGACACATCAAATACGATGATGCGTTTTCCACTCTGTTCTATCGCCCAGCGTAGTGAGCCTTCACCACTGTCGCTGAGATTGGTCACGTGGAGTATTTTTCCGCCTCGGCCTCCGGTTACATATCGACCATGCCCTTCCGCCCCCGGGAATGCCGGTGTGTCAAAGGCATACAAATGTAGTGTGATGACAGCGAAGAGGAGTAGAGTAAGGACTTTTTTCATGGTACAAAAAATCGGAGGAAAAGTGCTCTTCGGGGCGAAGATAACACTTTTTCTCCGATAATATTACGATTATAACCGATTATTCTTTAATCAGTTTTATGGTTTGTACGCCCTCGGCGGTGATTATGCGGCATAGATATGCGCCGGTAGCGGCGTGCGTCATCGGTAACAGGTGAGTGTGCGTACCGGCGGTGCGATACTCTTCCGAACCATATATCTTTCTACCGCTGATGGAGTAAATCTCTATCGTCACGCTCGATGCGGTGGTGAGGGTATAGGTGAGAGTAGCGTCGCTGTTTACGGGGTTGGGGGCCACGCGAGCGGCTATGTCGCTTTGTACGTTGGCGATACCCGATGTGGTGCTCACCTCGGTACCTACACGGCCGTGGAATTGTACGTTCTTGAATCCTACGGCATATTTTTGACTGCCAAGTCCCGATGATACATAGGGTATAAATTGCAATACAAAGGTACTGTCGGGCAGGGTTACGACCGGTTTGTCGAATACGTAGGTGAATTGCTCGAATACGTTACGTTCGGGTTGTACACCTTTGATGATGTACGATACCGAATCCATCTCTCTCGATTGTCCGAAACGAGCCGAGAAGTACATATTGTCGGTGCTGTATCGGGCGGCATAGAATGTGATGGAGTCTATCGCCAAGTAGTTACCACCTTGTGGGGTGAGGCAGTATTGTACGTTGTAGCTCGAATATTCTCCGCTGTTGTCGATCCACCAATCGGCCGTGTAGCTCATATAGCTTCTGTAGGCCTTGCTTGCCATATTGTGTACATCGAGGTCGGTCGCGATGGTGGCAGGTGCGGTGGTGGCGGTCGAGTCCAAGGTCTTCATTTCCCATTCTACCATCACGGCGTCACCACCACGGAGGTACAAGCCGTTATCTACCCAATCGACGTAGGGCACATCTTCTATTTCGGGAATGGTATCTTCGGGTATCTCTATATCGTCGGGGTTGTAGGTCTCACCCGGAGCGAAATAGTCGGCATCGGTATATACGGGTTGTACGAATGCCGGATATACCTCGTCGATGGCGCTTTCGGCATCGGTGTTACCGCCCTTCATTATTTCCTCTACGATACTGTTGATATACACTTCGATGGCGGTATATCCGCTACCGTCGGCATATTTAGCGACAGCGTCCTCGGGGTTTTTGTAGTTGAGACCGTTGGCCTTTTCCCAGGCATCGGGTATTCCGTCGTTGTCGGTGTCGCGCAGTCGGGCGGTCTGATTATATTTGATGAAACCCTCGGTGTCGGCTTGTGTATCGATGATGCCTTTGGTACTGCCGTTCGAGCCTTCGAAGGTGTATGTGCCGGTCTCGGCTTCGGCCACGACACGAGTGTCGATTTCATCGCGTACATACGAGGCTCCTACGTAGGCGAGAACCATTTCGTAGGCTTTCTCGGCCGTGTGCTGGGTAATGGCCGCATGGTCGAACTCGGTGAGTGACTTGATGCTCGATACGCCGTTGGCGGGCGTGCCGTTGGGGTGAAACCCATTCCAGTTGCTGGTATTCACCTTGGTGATGTTGGAGAGGGCGGTAGAGTTTTCTTGAATTTCGGGGCAGGTGTTATCGAAATAGTTGCCTGCCAGATAGAATACTCCCCATACACCGGCTTCGTTGGTGTTGCTACCATCATCACCGTTCGGTGAGAAGATACGGTGTACGATATTGTTTTTAGTGGCGGTTATCGGGCCCGGCTTGTAGTAGTTGTTCACAAAGTTGTACGAGCCCCCCTCACCGGCATATCCGCCGTTGGTGGGTCCCCAATTATAGAATACGTTGTTACGCAGATCCACCTTCTCATCTTCGGGACGACCTGTATATCGGCTGCCACACAGACGTGGTGTGCGGCTGGTATGGTGCGCCAGCATATTGTGGTGGAACGTGGCACCCTCACCGCCCCATATACCGCCGTAGCCGTGCTTACCCTTTCCGTGTACCGAGTTGCACAGACTTTCGCTGATGAGGCACCATTGCATGGTGAAGTTGCTGTTGCCATAGAACGAGGCGCACTCGTCGGTACTCCAACTCATCGTGCAGTGGTCTATAATCACCCGGTTGTGATTACGTCCGCCCATAGCATCGTCTTCTTGCTTGGCCTCGTCGCCCATGCGGCAACGAATGAAGCGAACGATTACGTTATCGGCATCGACCGATACGTTGTAGTCGCGCAAGCAGATACCATCGCCTGGGGCTGTCTGTCCTGCAATGGTTACATTATCCTGTTTTATCGATAGTCTCGATTTCAGCTGTATGGTTCCCGATACATCGAATACGATGATGCGGGCGCCGCTTTGTTCTACGGCCCAACGCAGTGAACCTTCACCGCTGTCGTTGAGGTTGGTTACATGGATTATTTTTCCGCTGCGTCCGCCGGTGGTGTATCGTCCGTAGCCTTCGGCACCGGGGAATGCCGGTGTGGTATCGGCAAATGATGCAAGTGCCATACACAGGCACACAAGTAGAGTAACAGTTCTTTTCATGGATTATGATGTTCTTTGATTTGTCGAAATTATGAGCAGACCTTAATTTTTGCAAGGTCAGCGCAAAGATAGCGTAAAATGGTGATACTTGTTGTAAAATGCTTGGATTTATTGAAGTATGAACGCAAAAAAGGCCACCGATACCGCATCGGTGGCCTTTGGAAAGGTTATGATGGTAATACTATCCGTTGATCAGCGGCATCAGGTATTCGGCTTCGAGTATATATACCACGGCACCGGCCAAGTAGCCCACAAGAGCGAGCCATGATACATTCTTCAGATACCAACCGAAACTGATTTTCTCCAAACCCATGGCTACGACACCGGCAGCCGAACCAATGATGAGTATGCTTCCGCCCACACCGGCACAATAGGAAAGGAATTGCCAGAACACACCGCCTTGCACGAAGTTGGCCATATAGCCCATGGCTCCGGGATCGACTACGGGATACATACCCATGGCGGCAGCTACAAGGGGCACGTTATCGACGATAGACGAGAGAATGCCCAATACGATATTGATGATATAGACGTTATTCACGGTGTGATCGAGCCAGTTGGCGGTCGATTGCAGTATGCCGGTTACTTGCAGCACGGCAACAGCCATCAATATACCGAGGAAGAAGAGTATCGAGGGGGTATCGATGCGAGAAATTACACGCGGTACGCGATGTTCCTCGGCCTTTTCGAGCATTTTAGAGTTGTACATCAGCTCGGTGAATATCCACAACACGCTGAGTACGAAGAGTATGCCGATGAACGGGGGTAAGTGGGTGATGGCCTTGAATATGGGTACGAATATGAGACCGCCCACGCCTAAGTAGAAGAGCGTTTTCTTCTCGCGAGGCGATATGAAGTCGCTGTGTGTCACCACACGATTGCCCTCGGGAAGCTCACCTTTGAGTTTGCGCGAAGCAATCATTACGGGTATGATCATCGCTACGATACTGGGCAACAGCACATAGGTGATGAGCGCGCCGGTGGTTACATTACCTTTTACCCATAACATGATGGTGGTCACGTCGCCGATGGGCGACCAAGCGCCACCGGTATTGGCTGCGATTACTATCATACTTGCATACAGCCAACGCTCGCGTTGGTCGGTCACGAGCTTACGCAGCAACATTATCATCACAATGGTGGTGGTGAGGTTGTCGAGTACGGCCGAGAGGCAGAAAGTGATGCAGGCGATTACCCACAGCAGTTTGCGTTTTTTGCGGGTGGTGATGCGGTCGGTAATGATAGAAAATCCTCCGTGTACATCGACCAACTCTACGATGGTCATGGCGCCGATGAGGAAGAACAGAGTAGATGAGATGTCGCCCATGTGCTCTATTATCTGCACATTGAGTATGAACTCGATACATTGCTGTGCCAAGGGCGCGTTTTGCAACGAGGCCGAGGCGCCGGCGAGAAATTCTTTGAACTCTTCACCGCATACCATCGGTACTATGGTTTCGGCGCCGAAGGCGTAAAGTACCCATAAGGTCATACCCAATAATAGGGCCGATGCGGTTTTGTCAACTTTTAGGGGGTGCTCGAGGGCGATAGCCATATAGCCCACGATGAACAGTGCTACAATTGCTACTAACATGGTATTTTTTTTAAGTTTTTATATTGTTTTGTGCTATTTTGCTAAATAGACATTGCAAAAGTAGGTAAAAAAAAGAGACGTTGTATCGCAACGTCTCTTTTTTTTATGAAATTTTTTAGAATGAAAATTGTTCCTTATTTCTCGCGTATGATGATATTTATTGGGGTACCCGAGAAATTCCACTTGGTGCGTATCTGGTTCTCGAGGAATCGTTTATACGGGTCTTTCACCCATTGGGGCAGGTTACAGAAGAAGATAAATGTAGGTACGGGCGTATCTTTCAACTGGGTTACATATTTTATCTTCACGTATTTGCCTTTGTTGGCGGGAGGCGGGTAGTTCTCTATCACCGCGAGCATTTCCTCGTTGAGACGAGCAGTAGGTACGTGGCGGCGACGATTTTTATACACCTCCGACGCGCTTTCAAGCACCTTGAATATACGTTGCTTGGTCAAAGCCGAGGCGTAAACAATGGGGAAATCGGTGAAGGGGGAGAGGCGGGCGCGAATCGACTCCTCGAAAGCCTTAATGGCTTTAGTGCTCTTGTCCTCGACCAAGTCCCACTTGTTGATGCACACCACAAGTCCCTTCTTATTTTTCTGTATCAAGGAGAATATGTTGAGGTCTTGCCCTTCGATACCGCGGGTGGCATCGATCATCAGTATGCACACATCAGAATTTTCGATGGAGCGTATGGAGCGTATCACCGAATAATATTCGATGTCCTCATTGACCTTGCCCTTTTTGCGAATACCGGCGGTATCGACGATGTAAAAGTCAAATCCGAACTTGTTGTATCGCGTATTTACCGAGTCGCGCGTGGTACCGGCTATGTCGGTCACGATGTAGCGGTCCTCGCCGATGAAGGCGTTGATTATCGACGACTTGCCGGCATTGGGACGTCCTACCACGGCGATGCGGGGTATGTTTTCCTCGATGATCTCTTCTTCTTTCTGCGTGAATTTGCTTATCACGTTGTCGAGCAGGTCGCCCGTGCCTGAACCGTTGATGGCCGATATACAATAGGGGTCGCCGAGACCGAACGAGTAGAACTCGGCCGAGGCGTATTGTGTGGTGTTGTTTTCCACCTTGTTGGCCACGAGCAGGGTGGGCTTACCGCTGCGACGTAAGATGGCGGCTACCATATCGTCGAGGTCGGTGGCACCGTTGATGGCATCAACGACAAACAATATCACATCGGCCTCCTCTATGGCAATGGCTACCTGCTTGTTGATTTCTTCTTCGAATATATCGTCGGAGTTTACCACCCAACCGCCGGTATCGACGATGGAGAACTCCTGTCCGCACCAATTTACCTTGCCATATTGGCGGTCGCGCGTGGTGCCGGCCTCTTCGTTCACGATGGCCTGACGTGTCTGTGTCAGGCGGTTGAAGAGTGTCGATTTACCTACGTTGGGGCGACCTACGATGGCTACTAAATTTCCCATGGTTATATCGTTTTATTTGTTCCTTTGCGATTAAATACCGAAACCTTGTTTTTTTGAAGCTGTAATAAATTTTTCAAGAAAATTTTAAACAGCTTCTTAGTCGAGTTGATAGCCGAAGGCCTTGAGCTTACCGGTTTTGTTGCGCCAATCCTTCTCCACTTTCACATAGAGCTCGAGAAATACCTTTTTCTCGAAAAAGGCCTCGATGTCCTTGCGGGCTGCCGTGCCTACCTGTTTCAGCATCTTGCCGCCCTTACCTATGACGATACCTTTTTGCGAGTCGCGTTCCACGTATATCACAGCCATGATGTGTATCTGCGAGTCGTCCTCCTTGAACTGCTCCACGGCCACTTCGCAGGCATAGGGTATCTCCTTGTCGTAGGTGGTGAGTATCTTCTCGCGAATGATTTCGGTCACGAAAAAGCGTGCGGGCTTGTCGGTGAGCGCGTCTTTGTCGAAAAAGGGTGGCGACGGAGGCAGCAGTTCGCCTATGCGTCGCAACAGATAGTCGAGGTTGAATTTGTGCTGAGCCGAGGCCGGAATGATTTCGGCCTGTGGCAACCGGCTCTTCCAGCTGTCCACCAATGCCTCGAGCTGTTTCTGGTCTTGTAGCAGGTCTATCTTGTTGATGACAAGCAACACGGGAGCCGATTGCTTCGATACGTTTTCCAAGAATTTCGGGTTCTTGTCGGGCGTTTCTATCACATCGGTTACATACAATAATATGTCGGCATCGACGAGGGCCGATTGCGAGAAATTGAGCATCGACTCTTGCAATTTGTAGTGAGGGTTGAGCACACCCGGGGTATCGGAATACACGATTTGCATATCCTCGGTGTTTACTATCCCCATGATACGGTGGCGGGTAGTTTGCGCCTTGGAGGTGATGATGGATATGCGTTCGCCCACCAATGAGTTCATCAGTGTCGATTTACCTACGTTGGGATTTCCCACAATATTTACAAAGCCGGCTTTATGCATATTCGCAATATTTGTACGATAGAGCCGTCGTTTCAGTTACGACACTATCGTAGTTTCAGAAGTTGTTTCAAATCCTGCGCAAAAGTAGTAAATTATTTTGAAACACAGCGCTACCGCCCGAAAATCCCTTGTCCGGTCACTCTGTTATTGTATCGTTATAATTATACTCAATGTTATATTTTTCTCCACAGAATGTGTCGCCACGAGATTTTATCACCTCTATTATATGAGGATTTTCACTGCGATTGTAAAGTCCGGGCCGATATGCAAGATATAGTTGGTCTGTGGCATCGGCGATATGGTGCAAATCCTGCCTGATAGAATATTCATCAGGCTTTTTTTTAGGAACTCTCTCCAATTGGTAAAGCATTACGATTGTGATATGTAGGTTGGCGGCCAACATATCTAAACTCCGCAATATATACGTAATAGACTTTTTGACTGATTCGGAAACGCTATAAAGGGAATGATTCATTAAATTCAAATAATCAATAAATATAAAATTGGCGTTATAATCGCAAACAGCCTCGCTAATCTTTGATTGCAACGTATTAAGGTCAATATGCGCTGTGTCGTCGAGGTCGATTTTTGAATCTTTTAAATAATCTACTATATACTCGGCATTGTCTTCACCGGTTATACCCGACAGTAAGCGCATCACTTTGTTTACGAAATGTATATTCGATATCTCCAAATTGAAGAAGGTGATAACGTTATTGGGCGAAGTGTCGAGTTCGATGGCCATAAGTCGTGCTAATGTGCTTTTACCCATCGTTGGTTGTCCTACAATGCAATACAATCGCCCTTTTTCGAATGTCGAGATAACTTTTTTTAGAGCCATGTTTTCGTTCTTCATCATAAATTTGTTTATTCAGTCACAAAGAAATCATCGGGGTATGCCGATTTGCGACATACCCCGATGAAAAACTATTGGTGTCCGATAAAAATCTTAGAAGCATGTATAAGCGTTTGATATAAAATATTTACGATACAAAATAGAAAGGAGAACTTGTGTTTGTATTTATTAGTGTCCGATAAAAATACGGCATACCGTGACAATCTCTCATCGGTCTGGCTCAGCGTTCTAAAACGTAGGGACGCTTGGTCCAAGCGTCCGCCGAGTGTGAAATACGCTTGCCCGGAGGGCTATATTTGAGTAGCCGTGCGATGAGCGTAGCGGTTCGCACGGAAACGAAGGCCCAAAGTCTCCCC
>JAFTRN010000043.1 GCA_017462265.1 Coprobacter sp.
ATACGCCAACCAAACCCTCTTCGTAGATTATATCCTCGCCACCAACGAGCAAAAGCCCGTGAATTTCGAGCTTACCGCCTATGAGGACACGGAGATGGCCAACGTAATTCGCACCTACAAGTTCGATACCGATATTCCCGTACAACGCAACTACCTCACCACCATCATGGGTAACGTGCTCACCACGGCTACAGAATTTACCATCACCATCGACGAGGCATTTACCAACGAACATATCGTAGATCTCGAAGCCGGTATCACCAAAGCCGGAAGCGTTTACACCATCTTTGCCGCAGCCGATTCTGAAACAGCGTTGGCTTCGGTATTGGCCGACATCAACGAAACCGGCGTAGAAAATGCCGTAATCAATATCGAAGGCACCCAAACAGTAAAATGGGAAACCGGAGCCTCACACGGAAGCACCCCATTCATACCTGATACAAACACCGTGACCAAATCGGTAACCATAAATGGTAATGGTACTGCAAGCCTCGTCGCAACAGGTGCAGGTGTAGGTCCTATAAGACTTGCCAACGGCGGTACACTGATACTCACCGACCTCATCGTGAAAGATGAGTCGAAATCGTACGCCGAAGACTCTTGGGAATTTACCTATCTCGAACTGGGCGATAACCTCGAATGTACCGGTTGCGTATTCGGCGACGAAATACAATTGAGCGGTAATGCCACATTCACCGACTGCACCTTTGAGTCAAACGAAGAAAGCGTGTATGCCGTATGGGTAAACGATGGTTCTGCCAAGTTCGAAAATTGTACCTTTACCGGTTATCGCGGTCTGAAAATGCACGAAGATTACGGTTCTGAAATCGCATCGGTCATCGTAGATAAATGCAAATTCGACAAGATTAGCAAAAAACCGGGTATAGTCATCGGCACACTCAACAACGCCACTACCGTATCGGTAACCAACAGCGAGTTTATCGAATGTCAAGCCGGCGATCAAGGTCTGTACATCTACGAAACCGATACCGATGTAACTACTTTCGGCTTCACCGAGAGCAACAACACCGTGATAGCTCAAGTGGTGGAAGTTGCCACACAAGCCGACTTGAATAGCGCCGCCAACACCGCCAATACCATGGTACAATTGGCCGCCAACACCACCTACGATTTCCCTGCCGGAATAGCCAGTGGTGTGACTATAGTAGGTAGCGAGGGTTCTGCCCTGAATTTGGCTGGGAAAACCCTTACCAATATCAACAATGTAACCATCAAAGGCGTTACGATAAAAGAAGATACCGGCAACTACAACGGCATACAACACAGCACCACCATCAACTACGAGGATTGTGTAATCGAGGGGGTATATTGGGTATATTCTACCAATACCACATTCACCAACTGCACATTCAAAAATACCCAAAGCGCATACAATGCTTGGATATACGGTGGTGGAACGGCTAAATTCTCGGGCTGCACATTCGAAAACGAATATAACCGCGCACTCCTTATCTACAACGAAAGCGCTTTGACGTTTGACGTAACCGTAGAGAACTGCACTTTCACCGCCAAGCAGACCACAACAAACAAAGCCGCCATACAGCTGCACACCGAACACGGCATCTCGGGCTCGCTGACCATAAGCAACACGACCGCCGAAGGCTATTACGACCAAAGCGGTACCGGCAGTGTATGGAGCGAGGTTATTAATGGCAATCCCGAAGTGAAAAGCTACAAATTCGACGTCACCGTCGATGGCGTAGCCGTACAAACCGCAAAATAATCTTTTGCAAGATACAGTTTCTAACAATATCGAGGGCATATCACACACGAGGATATGCCCTCTGTTTTTACCCTCTTGCAAGAAGGAATAAAAATTAAAATGCGTAAAGGTTTGTAGGAAAGAAAAAAAAGTGTACCTTTGCACCGCAATTGAAAAAAGTATTAACCAATACAACTAAAAACAATTATGAACCACTACGAAACCGTTTTCATTTTGACTCCCGTTTTGTCTGATGTTCAGATGAAGGAAACGGTAGATAAGTTCAAAACGATACTCACCGAGCAAGGTGCCGTAATCGTGAACGAAGAGAACTGGGGATTGCGCAAATTGGCCTATCCTATCCAGAAAAAATCTACCGGCTTCTACCAATTGTTGGAGTTTGATGCAGAACCTACTGTCATCGAGAAACTTGAAGTAAACTTCCGTCGCGACGAGCGTGTAATCCGTTTCTTGACCTTCAAGATGGATAAATTCGCTGCCGAATACGCCGCCAAGAGAAGAAATGTAAAATCATCAAAAGAAGAGAAGGAGAACTAATCATGGCACAAGCACAATCTGAAATCAGATATTTGACCCCTCCCTCGGTGGATGTAAAAAAGAAAAAATACTGCCGTTTCAAAAAGAGCGGTATTAAATACATCGATTACAAAGATCCCGAGTTCTTGAAAAAATTCCTCAACGAGCAAGGAAAGATTTTGCCCCGTCGCATCACCGGTACTTCGCTCAAATTCCAACGTCGTATTGCACAAGCTGTAAAACGTGCCCGCCACTTGGCTTTGCTGCCCTACGTAACCGATATGATGAAATAAAAGTAAGGAGGACACAAGCATGCAAGTAATATTGAAAGAAGATATCTTGAACTTAGGTTACAAAGACGATGTAGTAACCGTGAAGAGCGGCTATGGTCGTAACTACCTTATCCCCCAAGGAAAAGCCGTTATCGCCACTCCTTCTGCTCTGAAACAATTGGCCGAAAACAACAAACAACGTGCCCACAAACTCGAGAAAATCAAACAAGATGCCATCGAGTTGGCCGCTAAGCTCGAAGGTGTAGCCTTGACTATCGCCACCAAAGCCAGCGCAACCGGCAAAATCTACGGTTCGGTTACCAATATCCAAATCGCAGAAGCCTTGGCTAAACTCGGACACGAAATCGACCGCAAAATTATCGTGGTAAAAGAAGCCGTAAAAGAACTCGGCGCTTTCAAAGCCACTGTAAAACTGCACAAAGAAGTAAGCGTAGAAATTCCTTTCGAAGTAGTTGCCGAAGAAGGTGCTGCCGAATAATTTCAACCCTTATAAAAGACCGACGGTCTTGCATCGCTCGATGCAAGACCGTTTTTTATTTATCGAGACCGTGACAAAATAGCTTTTTGGGGGCACAGCCTCTCTTCGACCCGGCTCGCCCTACGATAAGCGGAACCCCAACCAACGTAGGGACCGTAGGGACACACGGCTCGTGTGTCCGCCGAGTGTGAAATAATGTGTTTTCCTGATTTTGGTTGACTGTTTCAAAGCCTTAAACCCTAATAAAAGTTGACTCTGGTTTATTTATCGCTTATATTAGTTGACCTGATTAAATATTATCACTGATAGGGGTTGACTGAAGACCGTAGGTCGAAAGGAATCCCCTATCAGAAAACAAAGGTATATTATTTTTATCACTATTTACATTTTCATTATTACTTTTTATCGCATCTTCTCTATAACTCTTCCACCATTTGTGGATTATACCATTGTATTTAGCAGCTTCCTGGGGTGTCATCATATCAATACTCATATGGGGACGTGATTTATTGTAAAAGTTTATAGCAATAGTTAATGCCTCTTCTACCTCTTTTATACAAAAAAATCGTAGCCCTTTTAATAATTCATTTTTTATTGTTGAATTAACTCTTTCTGCCATAGCATTTTCCTTTGGATCTCCATTTTCAGTCATACTAATCTTGATATTGTACTTTTGCAAAAGATTTATGTATTCGTTTGATGCATATTGAATACCTCTATCACTATGGTGTATTAGATTATTTGTGTCATTTCTTTCAATACGTTTTAATGCCATATTTAATGCTTTGGTTGGATATTGCGTTTCCAAAGTTGGACCTATAGACCAACCTATTATCTCATGACTATAGGCATCCATAACTATGGATAGATAGGCAAATGTATATGTTTTATTATTTATCCATATTTGTATATATGTTATATCACTAACCCATAGTTGATTAATCGCCGTTGGTATATAGCTATATATTAAATTGGGGTATAATTTTAATCCATGGCGAGAATCAGTTGTTTTGGGCTTGCGAGTCTTATTTCTAACTTTTAAACCATAACGATGTATAAGTTCTTCAAAACAATCTCTTCCCAGTCGATTATTATCAGGAAAATCACGCTTATACATATACCACAATTTCATACCTCCAATTCCAGGATCTATTTTACGAATATTGTAAATATACTCTAAAGCAAAAGATTCTTTTATTAACTTACGAGTTATAGATAGATCTTTTTGCTTGTAAAAAGCCTGCTTACTAACACCAAGCAACCTACACAAATTCTCTATTGGATAATCCTTAGGGGATTGTGTATGCAGGTTTCTTATCGCTTGGTGCCAACTTTTTTTCTTATTTGAATATTAAACCTTTGCTCTGCGACATTTATTATTTCGTTATATAAATCTGCTCGCATTCTTGCCTCTTGAAGTTCTCTCTCCAAGCGTTCTATTTTCTTAGAATCTGTTTCCGATATAGTTTCTTTGATAGGGGTATCTGTTGGCGCTTGTGTGCCTATTGCTCTTTGAGGCTTTTCCGGGTAATCATTATTGTTCATTTCGGGACTTTCTTCTGCAAAGATAGTAATCCATCTGTGAATTGCACTTTTGGCTACTCCTATTTTTTTCTCTATTTCTCGATAACTGAGTCCTTGATAATGTAGTTCTAATGCTATTTCAAATAGCTCTTTGGTTACTTTTTGTCTCATAATTCTTTTTATTATGAGTCAACTTTTTTCAGGGAAAGACATAAACGCTTGCCCGGAGAGCTATATTTGAGTAGCCGTGCGATGAGCGTGGCGGTTCGCACGGAAACGAAGGACCAAAGCCCCCAGAGTCCGGAGGACTCAGAAGCTGTTTAAATTTTATTTCGAGATTATTTTAAGAGGTATTTTGGAATGAATTTTTCATCAAATTGCGCAGGGAATAGCGGGCAAATACTCGATAAGCCGATTTATCGGCGCAATGCGGGGTAAAATTGACTATGAAATTGCGATGCCGTAGGTATCGGACTATAATGATTATTACGCCTATATAGGTTCAATACCTAAAGGCATTGATAATTCATATACCTCATATCCCCGCATTGCGCTCACCTATCGGCTCGCTTATACGGGGCTGAAATACTCGATAAGCGAGGGCAGAGCCGGACTTGTACGAGCTATGCCGAGCGTAAGAGTATTCTTTAAAGAAAAAAATCGATTACCTAACGGCAATCTTTTTATAACACAAACTCAAGCCCCGCTTTTCACCTTATAGGATAACCTTCTTTATATCAAGCGCCAATAGATACTTCGAAGATTTTTATCGGGCACCAAAATAATATTTTTTCAAAAATTTCTGAATAAATGTTTTGCAACCCTACTTCTTATTATTACATTTGCAGCCATATAAATACTACTTTAAGTCTAACTTTAATTGTATAAAAAAATGGGAACAAACAGAACAAAGCCTGAAAATTATCTTGTATGGGCCATCTTGACCACCATACTTTGCTGTCTGCCTACAGGTGTAGCAGCTATCGTTTATGCCAACAAAGTAGATACTCTGTGGAACGCCGGAAATTACACCGAAGCCGAAGAGGCCGCTAAAAATGCTAAAATGTGGGTATTCATCTCTGTCGGATTAGGTATTGTAGCCTCTATAATAGGTTTCTTCTGCGGTCTTTTCGGAGCATTAATATAATTAATTAAACCTTATTGAAATGAACAAAACCAACATTAGATACTTCGGAAGTATTATAATTTTTATTCTAACATTTATTCTCTCCACTCTCATACATCTTACCATAAGAGATTTCGATGCAGCTATGTCGCTAATATCTATACTTGCTTTGGCAATTTTCATATTAGCTTATCTCATCGCGATACCTTTAAGAAACACATCTATCTTTTTTCTTGCTTTTGTGTGGCTTGTCTGTATGATAGGTAATGGTCTTTTATCTGCACAATTTTTACATAAAACTTTTGGTATAATGTGATTTTTTTCGTTATCCTCATATTCTATTACCGATACAACCCCGAGGGGAGTGCGTGGTTTCCGAAGTGCTGGTTTCACGCATCGACGGGGTGGGAATGTCCGGCTTGCGGTGTGCAACGAGCATTACACGCCCTACTGCATGGTGATGTGCGTGCGGCTATCGGGTACAACGCGTTCCTGCTTTTGGCCATTCCCTATTTACTATTATTGCTATACACGACAGCGAGCCGAAGTGACACTTCGGCTCGTCTGCGCAGGTATGTTCAGCACCGATATACGGTACGCATCTACTTAGTGCTTATCGTCGTGTGGTGGATAGTACGCAATTGGTTGCAATGAAACCCGTAAGGGTATTATTTTCTATCCTCTTTGGATTCTTCGCGGGGGATAATGATGGAGGTGTAGATTTGCAATACGGTACCCATGATGAACAGCACCACCCAATCGACACCACCCCGCCAATACATAAGTGCCGCCGCGGCCAAAAATATCACCGATGAAAAAAGTTCCTGCCTGTACAAGCGACGCAAGCGCACATTGTCGCCCCGATATTTGCGGGTAACGCGAGCGACGAACATTCCCACCGCCCCGGCCGCCAACAAGTAGGCCGGCAAGTGTGGCACAAAGGTGTAGGCCGCCGCCCCCAGCACCACGGCGATTGCCGAGCATTGAAAAAGGGTATTTCTCACAGAATCTTTCATCAGTCCTCATCTACGATTATAAAAACATCTTCGTCGGCAGCCCTCATCTGATAGGTCTCCCGGGCAAATTTCTCGAGATTCTCATTACTCGTGCGCAACTCCTCCAGTCGGGCACGATCGCGCGCGATACTCTCGCGATAACGTTCACGCTCCTTCTTCAACTGGGAAATCTTTATGCTGTAACGATAGCTATCAATAAGACTGAAGTCATTGATAAACACCATATCGCACAACAACGCCACCCCCAAATACCCCACAATAGGTATTCGGCGCAGGAGTTTCCACACTTGTAGCAATTTTTCGGTCATAAGAGAGAATAAGATACTGTTTTGAAATTACCTCACAAACTTACACAAAGTTTTCAAAATCCGAAAATTTTCACCCCTTCAATTACAAAACTATCCCAAGAAACGGCCCAAATCAAAATAAATAACTCTTTACAGCAAGAAATTCAACACACTTTCGTATCTTTGCCGAGATAAAACGATACTATGTACCTCGTCATCGATCAAGGAAATACCACCATCAAGACGGCGATATTCGCCTCGGACGATTGCGCCCCCGCGATCGTGGAGCGTGTCGAGCGGCTCGATGCCGGCTATATCGACTCGCTACTCGCTCGCTACAATATCACGGCTTGCATCTACTCGTCAGTGACCGATGTGGCGGTCGAAATCATTACCGCATTGAGCGACAAAGGCATAGAGACATTGCTATTCACCCCCGATACTCGCCTGCCCATCGTCACCGAGTATCACACCCCGCACACATTGGGGCGCGACAGGGTTGCCGCCGTGGTAGGGGCCTATTATCGCTCCCCGCATAGAGATATATTGATAGTCGATGCCGGTACTTGCATCACCTACGACCTGCTTACCACCGATGGTCACCACAAGGGAGGCAATATCGCCCCGGGCATAAAAATGCGTCTGCGAGCCATGCACGACTACACTCGGCGACTGCCCGTCGTCGATAAAGGCGGCGATACGCCCGACATAGGCTACGACACCGAGACCGCTATGCGAGCCGGGGCAGTCGTCGGCATTTGTTACGAAATCGAGGGATATATTGCGGCATTGCGTCGAGAATATCCGCAACTTTTGATTTTTTTAACGGGCGGAGACGCGTTTTTATTGGCAGACAAATTAAAAAGCGCCATCTTTGTGGACGAAAGTATCGTGTTAAACGGATTAAACAGAATATTACACTATAATGTCAAGAAATAAATCGGTATTTTACCTGCTATGCACGCTGATGGCTTTAATACCTACAATAGGAGTTAAAGCCCAAAGCAATATATCCAGCCCCTACTCCCGTTACGGATTCGGCGTACTCGACAATCATGCCATAGGCGCGTCGCGCGCCATGAGTGGCGTGGGCTATGCCATACAGAGTGGCAAACAGAT
Source organism: Coprobacter sp. (assembly GCA_017462265.1). Classification (GTDB taxonomy): domain Bacteria; phylum Bacteroidota; class Bacteroidia; order Bacteroidales; family UBA11471; genus Caccoplasma. The sequence continues at coordinate 8,104 of JAFTRN010000043.1, forward strand.
AAACCTGAAAAACCCTGCTTCGTATGCCGCCATCGACACACTCACATTCTTATGCGACTTCGGTGTAAGCGTCACCGCCAACCGCATGAAAGAGGGCACTGCCGAGGAGATGCGGGCCGACTGGAGTTTTGAATACATCGCGCTACAATTTCCCGTCACCAGATGGCTGGCCGCCACCGCCGGTGTACTGCCATTCTCGACCGTAGGTTATAACTACGCCGGGAAAATACCCAATGGCAGTGTGCAACAAGAGGGCGAGGGCAGTATAAACCAGGCTTTCGCAGGTCTCGGTGCCTATATCTTCGACGGACTGACGCTGGGTGTGAACGTAAACTACCTCTTTGGCGAAATAGAAAACTCATCGATGTCGGCCGCCGATATCGACAACACCAACGCGACCGTATTCAACAACACGCTGAAAATATCGGACTATCGTATAGAAATAGGCGTACAATATCGTGGAGAGATCGACGAAAAAAATCGTTATGCCTTAGGCGCCGTGTACACCCCGGGCAAGCGACTGCTGGGTAAAAGCTATATCGAAGGCGGAAATTACAGCTACGCCACCGGAAGTACCGTATTGTTCCAAAACGACACGATAAACCTCAAAAAGGGCTATTCTCTCCCCGCCTCGTATGGTGCAGGTGTAAGCTATACTTACGACAATCGATTGACCGTAGGCGCCGACTTCACCTATCAATCGTGGAGCAAAGCGAAATATGAAGGCGCCGAAAACTACTTCAACGACTATATGAATGTAGCCGTAGGTATGGAGTTTCTTCCTCGCATCTATTCCAATAGTTTCATGCAGAGCATTCGTTATCGTGCCGGTGTGAACGTAGCTCGTTCTTATGCCCGTATCAAAGCCGCCGACAACACATATAACGATTTGTGGGAAGCCGGGTTCACCGTCGGTGCCGGAATCCCCATGAAGAAAAACAAATCAATCATCAACATCACTTTCGGCTATCAAAATCGTCGCACCACCCCGACGTCATTGGTTACGGAAAACGAATTCAAGATTTCATTGGGACTCACATTCAACGAAATGTGGTTCTACAAGAGCCGTCTGCATTAGAAGTTGATTTTTTCTTGAAAAATTCAAACATACTTCAAAAAAACAACTTCTTAGGAATGAATTTCTCGGCGATAAAATCGAAGTTGAAAAACAAGCGCACGCTCTCCATCATCATTGGGATCGTGATAGTGTGCGTCGTCGTAAGCCTATCGCTCACCTCTACCCGGAAGGAAAAGAAAAGTTATATCAGCAGTTTTGACGATCCCAAAGCCATACCTTCACTATCGACATTCGATGTAAACACGCTGATTTCCGACTCGGGTGTCACCCGATACCGCATCAAAGCCAAGGAGTGGCGCGTCTATGACAAGGCCGACGAACCCTATTGGTACTTTCCCCAAGGCATATTTGTCGAGAAGTTCGACTCGCTATTCGAAACCGAATCTTTCATTCTGAGCGATACCGCCACGTTCTACAACAAAAAGCAACTGTGGCGATTGCGAGGAAACGTGAGAATAGAAAACACCCAAGACGAAAAATTCTTCACCGAAGAGCTTTATTGGAGCCAGCAGAAGAAATCCATCTACTCCGACAGCGCTATACACATAGAACGTACCGACCGCATCATCGAAGGTATGGGTTTTACCTCGAACGAGGCCATGACACGCTATAAAATACGCCACACCACCGGCATATTCCCCATAGAGCAACAAAAATCAGCCTCGGGAGAAAACAAAGACCAAAGCAAAGCCGCACAAAAACGGAGCAATAACGCCCAAAAATACGCACCGGGGAAATGACCGCGACCATCGTCATATCGTTATTGGCTGCGGCATTATTCGCCGGCATAGAAACTGCCTTCGTATCATCTAACAAGATTCGTATAGAGATAGAGTCACAAGGGCATACTCTTACCGGACGCATACTCGGCACATTCTATCGGCACCCCGAGCAATTTATCGCCACACTGCTTATCGGCAACAATATCGCACTGGTCATCTTCACAATAGCCTCGACGGTACTACTCACTCCTATACTTCCTCTATATACCCCGAATGAGGTCGTCGCCATCATCGTCCACATCGCAATAGTATTGGCAGCCATACTCTTCACCGCCGACTTCCTGCCCAAAACACTATTCCGCATCAAACCCCACGCCGTATTGAAATTTTGGGCCGTACCCATATATATTATATACCTATTGTTATATCCCATCGCCCGCCTGTCGAGAAGTTTATCCGAGGCGGTACTACACCTATCGGGCAATATTCACCCCGAAAACAACGACAAAAACAGTGTGAGCCGCACCGACCTCGACCTATTCATACAACAAAGTATCGACGATACCGAGCAGGGCGCGGTGGTAGAACCCGAAGTAAAAATTCTGCAAAACGCGCTCGATTTCTCGCAACGCACCACCCGCGAATGTATGATTCCTCGCACAGATATCGTCGCTACTGAAATCGACGAAACAACCGAGGAGTCTCTCATTCACAAGTTCTCCGAGACAGGCTATTCCAAAGTACTTGTTTACCGGAGGCATATCGACCACATCGTGGGCTACATACACTCATCGGACCTCTTCAAGCAATCCGATAGTTGGAAAACCCACATACGCGCCATCACGCAAGTACCCGAGAGCATGCCGGCTCGGAAACTGATGAAAATGCTGATGCAACAGAAAAAGAGTATCGCTGTGGTGGTCGATGAGTTTGGCAACACGGCCGGTATCGTGACGCTCGAAGACTTAGTAGAGGAGATATGTGGCGATATCGAAGACGAGCACGACACAGGCAAGTATCAAATGGAGCGTATCGACGACCACACTTTCGAATTTTCGGGACGAGCCGAGATAGGCTCGATAAATGAGAGATTCCACCTTGATTTGCTCGAGAGCGAAGAATACAAAACCCTCGCCGGCTATATACTATACCACAACCCCACCCTGCTACACCGGGGCGACCGCGTCACGATAGGCCGATATACCTTCGAAATAACAAAACGTACTAACCATAAAATAGACTTAGTGCGAGCCACACTGCGCGACGATTAAAAATATTTCGGAGAAAAGCGAAATAAAATCTCAAAAAATAGGTCCAAATAGTATAAGTAAGCACTTTTTTTCGTATCTTCGTGCGCTTAATATGGGTTAAGCCCACAAAACGAAAACTTAAAAAAATAACACATAAATGGCTATCTTACAGAAAATCAGAAACAAAGCAGGATTACTTGTTGTTGTTATCGGAGTCGCTTTGCTGGCATTCATCATCGGCGACTTCCTCAATTCGGCGCAAGCCTTCTTCAGAATGTCGCAAGACAAAGTAGTAGTTGTAAATGGTGAAAAAGTCACGACTCAGGAATTCTCGGAATTGGTAAGCCGTCGCACCGAAGAGATGCAGAATATGTTCCGTCAACAATACGGAATGGCTATGCCCGAAGGATATTCCGACCGCATCAATAAGAGCGTATTCGACCAAATCGTAGAGGAAATGCTCATCAAAGACGCTACCGAAGATTTGGGTATAGCAGTATCGCCCGAGGAACTGAACGATATGTTGTATGGCGACCACATCGCTCCCCAAATAGCACAACAATTCGGCAGTAAAGCCGAGCTGCTCAACTTTTTACAGGTGATTCTCAGCGATGATCTTTCGCAATATCCCGAAAACGTTGTAGAGCAGATACTCAACTATCGCACCTCTTGGAACAACATGAAAAACGATATTCAAAAGCAACGTCTTGCCGAGAAATATCTCAACCTTGTTGTAAAAACCATGGTACCCAACAAATACGATTTGCAAGCCTCTTATGACAACACTCGTCGCACCGTAGAGTTCAACTATGCCATGCAACCCTACACCAGTGTATCCAACGACGATGTAACCGTAAGCGCCGAGGAACTCAAAGCCGCATACAACAAAAACAAAGAGACCTACAAGCAAAATGCCAACCGCACCATCAAATATATCGCTGTTGACATCGTACCCAGCGAAGCCGACTACAAAGCCACCGAAGACAAAATCGATGGTTTGAAATCGACTTTCGCTACAACCAAAGACATGAGTGGTTTCTTGACTTTCAATACCGACGTTCCTTACAGCGAAGCCTATGTTGCCATCAGCAGCATGGACGACGAAATGAAAAACTTCGTACAAAAATCGAAAACCGATGACGTATCGGAGATTTTCTTCGAAGACGAATCATATAAAGTATATCGCTTGATGGGCAAACGCAACGCCCCCGACTCGGTGAAAGTGCGCCACATCATGTTCCCCCTCCAAGGTGACGCCGCTCTCACAGCCCGTATCGACAGCATCTACAACGTACTGAAAAAAGGTGGTGACTTCGCCACTCTCGCTGCCGAATACTCTTACGAGCAAAATTCGGGCAAGAATGGTGGTGACATGGGTTGGGTTGCTGAGACCGACGCAGTTGAATTCGGCAAAGAATTTACCGACCATTGCTTCCTTACCAACAACAAAAGCGTGGTACGCATCGAGTCACCCTACGGCATACACTTAGTGCAAGTAACCGACCGCAAAGCTCCGGTAGCCAAGGCCAATGTTGCTCAGATGGTAATGAATGTACGTCCCAGCTCTGAAACTTACAGCAACCTCTACAACAAAATAAGCTCTTACATCGCGACCAACAATCAGATAGACAATTTCGAGGCTAACGCCACCGCCGAAGGTTTGATGGTAAACACCGCCACCGTAGGCAAAGACGACATCAACTTCGGAACCATAAACGACGGTCGTTCGATTGTAAAATGGGCTTTCAATGCCAAACCTGCCACATTGTCGGAAATCTTCAACGTTGAAAACCGTTTCCTCGTGGCTATGGTTACCAACGCCGTAGAAGAGGGTTATATGTCGCAAGCATCGGTAGAGCCCTTCTTGCGCCAACAGCTCCTCACCGAGAAAAAAGGAGAGAAGATGAGTGCCGACCTAAAAGCTAAAAACTACACCAATATCGATGCTGCCGCACAAGGAATGGGTGGCAAAGTGGAAGAGGCAAAATTCGTAACTTTCAATACCGCATCGATTGCCGGTCTTGGTAACGAATCGGCCTTGATTGGTGCCGCTTCGGTTGCCGAAAAAGGCAAATTGCAAGGTCCGGTAGCCGGTAATAGAGGTGTGTATATGTTCACCGTTACAAACCAAACGAACAATACACAGCCGATGGATACCAAAGCCGAGACTGAAAAATACAACCAAAAGGTATATGCCATGATGAATCAATTCATGAGCGTACTCAAAGACAATGCCGACATCGAAGACAATCGTATCAAATTCTACTAATAGGCACACATTCCTATACCGAAAGAGCGAGACCTGCCGGTTTCGCTCTTTTATTTGAAACGAGAAAAAACGACACCTATGACTATAAAAGACTGCCTCGCCGGAAAGACCTTATCGGAATTATCGGCTATCACCGAGCGATATGGTATGCCGAGATTTACCGCCAAACAGCTTGCCTCATGGCTCTACAACAAACGTATCACCACCATAGAGGAGATGAGTAACCTATCGAAAGCCAACCGAGAAAAGCTTTCGACCGACTATGAAATAGGCTACTCCGCCCCCGTAGAGGCCAACAGGTCGAGCGATGGTACGATAAAATACCTGTTTGCCGTAGGCGACGACTTTATAGAGGCGGTATATATCCCCGACCGGGAGCGCGCCACCCTATGCGTATCGTCGCAAGTGGGCTGTAAAATGAATTGTCGCTTCTGCATGACCGGAAAACAAGGTTTCAAAAGAAGCCTCTCCGCCACCGAAATCATCAATCAAATCGTGTCCATACCCGAGCACGATACACTCACCAATCTGGTATTTATGGGTATGGGCGAACCGCTCGACAACACCGATGAAGTGCTGAAAGCCTTGGAAATACTCACCTCGGAATGGGGCTTTGCGTGGAGCCCGCGACGTATCACCCTATCGACCATAGGCGTAACACACAATCTGCGTCGATTCCTCGACGAGAGCCAGTGCCACCTTGCTATCAGTCTGCACAACCCCTTTGCCGAGGAGCGTCTCGCTATGATGCCGGTGCAGAAAGCATTCCCCATAGAACAAGTTATCGAACTGGTACGCCAATACGATTTCAGTCATCAACGTCGATTGTCGTTCGAATACATCGTCTTTGAAGGCTATAACGACAGCGCGGCCCACATCACCGAGTTGGGCCACTTATTGAGTGGTCTCGACTGCCGCATCAACCTCATACGATTCCACGCCATACCACAACTTGATATGCACAGTCCCTCGATGGAGCAGATGGAAAAATTCCGCGACGCCCTATCCCGCAAAGGTATTATTTGCACCATACGAGCATCGCGCGGCGAAGACATCAAAGCCGCTTGCGGTATGCTCTCCACCGCAAAGAAAGCACAACAAGGCAACCCCACGTAGCACAATGCGCCAATTAGCCAATCTTGGAGACGGTTCAAAATTTTCAGAAATTCAAAACAGTTTCTAAGAATTTGGTGTATTCGAGAAGAATTCATATCTTAGCATTTCGGTAGCAATACCCACTAAAAAAGAAAGACACTATGGAACATAAATTGAGAATAGGTATCACACACGGCGACATCAATGGCGTAGGTTATGAAGTAATACTGAAAACCCTCTCCGACCCTCGTATCGTAGAGATATGTACCCCCGTCGTATATGGTTCGTCGAAAGTGGCGGCATATCATCGTAAGGCACTCGACCTGCCCCCTTTCAATTTCAACATTATCACCTCGGGCGAGCAATGCGCTGCCGGTAAGGTAAATATGATAAACTGTTTCGACGACGAGCTGAAAGTGGAGCTGTCCAAGGCCACCCCACAAGCCGGTGAGGCCGCACTATTGGCCCTCGAAGCCGCCACCGCCGACCTGCAAGCCGGGTTCATCGACGCTATCGTCACCGCCCCCATCAACAAGAATACCATACAAAGTGATAAATTTCACTTCCCCGGTCACACCGAATATTTCGAGTCTCGTGTGGGTGAAGGTAAAAAATCGCTCATGATACTGCTCAACGAGCGCATACGTGTAGCACTCGTCACCACACACGAACCGATAGCCAAGGTTCCCGCGCTCATCACTCGCGAACGGATTCTCGAGAAATTGGAAATTTTCAATCGCAGTCTGCACGAAGATTTCCTTATTCAGAAACCGCGTATCGCCGTGCTGTCGCTCAATCCGCACGCCGGAGAAAACGGACTGCTCGGCAGTGAGGAACAAGAAGTCATCATTCCGGCGCTCGAAGAGGCCAACAATCGCGGCATTCTCTGCTTCGGTCCCTATGCGGCCGACGGATTTTTCGGTTCGGGACAGTTCGACCGATTCGATGGCATACTCGCCATGTATCACGACCAAGGGTTGGCCCCTTTCAAAACACTCGCCATGGAAGATGGGGTGAACTACACCGCCGGACTGCCCATCGTGCGTACCTCGCCGGCACATGGCACCGCTTACGATATTACCGGACAAAACAAGGCATCGGAAGACTCGTTCCGTCATGCGTTATATCTGGCCATCGATGTGTGCAACAATCGCGCCACACATCGTGCCGCACACGCCAACCCATTGCGTAAGCAATATTTCGACAAGAGTGGCGACAAAGAGGTTCTCGACCTCTCTGCCCCCGACAAAGAGGATTAATCCCGCCTCATATTGATTTTGTTCAGCAAACAACAAGGCCGAGAGAAATTTTAGAGTTTCTCTCGGCCTTGCTTTTTGGAGAATTATTGATAATTATTAGTGTCCGATAAAAATACGACTTACTGTTTTTAAGATTTCATTATGCCATCGGCATAAGACATTACAGCCCCGTATAAGCCGATGATTTATCGGCGCAATGCGGGGTATATGCGAGGACGTATTGTCGATGCCGTAGGTATCGGACTATAATGATTATCACGCCTATATATAGGTCCAATACCTAAAGGCATTGATTATTACGAATACCCTATGTTCCCCGCATTGCGCTCGCCTTCGGCTCGCTTATACGGGGCTGTACAAATCGATTACCTAACGGCAATCTTTTTATAACACAAACTCAAGCCCCTCTTTTTATTTTATCGCATAAATTATCTTAAATCATAGCTTTCCGAAGATTTTTAAAATCTTTATCGGACACAAATAAAATAAAATTTAAACAACTTCTTATTCCTTGGTATAAAAAAGTGAGGGTGGACTCTCACGAGCTCACCCTCATTGATTGTCATATAAACCAATTATCACTAAAAATTCAAAACTATTTTTTTACGACACGGAATTTCAGCGCCTTGTCGGCCGTGCGAGCCACGGCGATGTAATGACCGGCTGCCAGTTCCGATACCGATTCTACCGACGAGGGGTTCACGATATGTTTCACGGCGGCGCCGTTCATATTGTAAAGTGTCACTTCGGCAACAGCGCCCTCGATGTGGAGATTACCGCCGGCGATAAACACCTTCACGTTGTCGCTATCGGCAGCATCGATGCCCGATACCTCATTGACGGTAAGAGTTCCGGCTACGTACACAAACTCGTAATTGTCGTCGTCGCCACCCGATACGATGATTTCGTAAGTACCGGCTACGGTGCCATCGGCCTCACACGAGGCAATAGGAGCCACAGCAAGGGCTGTCACATCTTCACCCACGGCAAATCCTTTATAGGTAAGCGAGAGCTCGGGCATTTCGTCGCCGGCATTGATGGTCACATCGTCGGCCGTAACAGTGAGTTGAGCCTTGGCTATATTGAGAGCGACGGTCGTCTCGGCAGCAGTGTAAGCATCGGTAGCAGCTTGTGCTACTATCAACGAAGTGTTACCGGCAGCCTTTATGTAGATACGTCCGTTCTTTATTTCGGCAATAGACTCATCGGCTATGGTGTAGGTTATCTCGCCACGGTTGTTGTTCGACGTTACCACGGGCAGGGCAAAAGGCAAATCACCATAGGTCTTGGCCGGAATTTCAGCCACGGCCAGGGTAGTAGTCACAGCTCCGATGGTGAGCGTACCGTTGGTGTAGATAAAGTCATAATTGTTCGATACGGCACCCGAAACCACGATGGGGAATGTACCTACCGACGCCTCGGTGGCGGCGCAGGTTGCGACAGCCTGTGCGGTAAGGTTTTCGGCCGTTTCGTTGTTTACAAATCCCTCGTAGGTGATTACAAACTCGGGGTTGGCCTCACCATAGGCACGAGTAGCATCGGCCACGTTCACGTTGAGGGTCGCTTTCTCTACCACTACAGGCACTACTACGGCTGTAGCGGCGGTATAGTTGGACGAGGCGGCTTGCGATACGGTGACAGTGGTCTTACCGGGAGCAACGATTACCAATTTACCCTCTTCCACTTTCACTACACGAGAATCCTCTACCACGTAGCTGAGTTCCGACTCGTTGTTGTTGGTTTCTACGGCAAGAGCCAACGGAGCATCACCATACACCATGGTATCGGGGGTAGCCACGGCAAATTCGGCAACAGCTTGCTCTATAGTGAGTATGGCATCTACATACGATATATCATAGTTGGCAGCCTCGGCTCCCGACACGGTAATCGCGTATTCACCTACGGTCGAAGCTTTATCGGCGGCAGTAGTGGCAACCGGTTGCACAGCAAGCACCTCGGCGGTCTCATCGTTCACAAAACCGGTGTAGGTAATGGAGAATTGCGGATTTTCCTCGCCGTAAGCACGGGCGGTATCGGCCACCGATATGGTAAGCGGAGCTTTCTCCACGGTGTAGGTGAAGAAGTTGGTCATAGCCTGCGTGTAGTTACGCGAAGCCACCTGCATAGCCACTACATAAGTAGTACCGGCACGTTTGGGCAAGAATTTACCATCGACGATTTCTACTACCGAGGGATCGGTTACCGAGTACATTACTTCGCTCTCGGTGTTGTTGGTAGTCATTTCCAATGCGACGGCCTCCGAGCCATACACTACGGTATCGGGGGTAGCCACGGCAAGTATGGTGGTAGCGGGATTGATGGTGAGCTTACCGGGGAGGTACGTAAATTCGTAGTTGGCGGCCTCGGCTCCCTGCGGAGTGATGGCATACACACCGGTAGAGGTGGTATCGACAGCCTCCCAAGCGAGTACAGGTTTCACGGCAAGAGCCGCGGTATCCTCGGCATATACAAATCCGTTATACAAGATTTCCATTTCGGGGTTGGCCTCGCCATAGGCACGGGCGGTATCGGCCACCGATATGGTGAGGAGCGCTTTTTCCACCACGATTTCCACGGTATCGCTCACAGCGGTGTAGTTTTCACCGGCCTCTTGCATGACGATAAGCGATGTTGCACCGGCGCCGCAGATGGTTATCACACTGTCTTTCACCACAGCCACGGTAGTATCGAGGGTGGTATATACGAGGTCGCGCTCTACATTGTTTTTCACCGCAGCGGGCAGGGCTACCACGTCGTCGCCATAGGTAAGGGTATCTATGGCAGCCACGTCGAGTGTAGAAATGGCCGGTATGATGGTAAGTGTTGCTTCATTATAAGCTATTTCGTAGTTGGCGGCGCGAGCCGAGTCGGCGGTTATCACATATTCACCCACAGTCGAGGTGTCACCGGCAGCAATGGCAGCCACGGGCATAGCGTCGAGGGCGGTAGTATCTTCACCATATACAAATCCGTCGTAAGCGAAGGTCACTACAGGATTGGCATCGAGATAATGACGCACGGTATCGAGCGGTGATATGGTAAGTTGAGCCTTGGCGATAGTCAGGGGCACTTCTACAAAAGTGGTATCGGTATAGTGCGATGTATAGTGGCGAGAGCTATCTTGCCATACTTGCAAGGTAGTCGCACCGGCACCTACCACCGAGAGACGGCCATCGGCAAAACGAGCCACAGTCGTATCGGCTACTACGCAGTGTAATGCGCCCTCGTTGTTGTTGGTGGGTATCACGATGAGCGAGTCGCCATACACGGCCATAATGGTATCGGTAGGTATCACCGTGCGGGCGGTATTGATGCTGAGCATGGCGCCCTCGGTGTAGATGAAGTCATAGTTGGCAGCCATACCACCGCTGATCACAATGGGATATTCACCGAAGTCCGAATCGATAGCGGCCTCGGAGGCAGCAACAGGTTTCTCTATCAGCACGCTGTCGGTATCGTTACCGATGAAGCCGTCATAGAGAAGTACAAAATCGGGGTTGGCTTCACCGTATGCACGCGATGTATCGGCAACAGCAACAGTGAGATGAGCTTTTTTCACAACTAACGCCACCGAATCGGTAACAGCGGTAAAGCTTCCACCCGATGTTTGCGATATTTTCACCCAGGTAGCACCGGCAGTCTTGATGGCGATGGTGGTATCGGGCAGTATTTCGGCAATAGTCTCATCGGCAATCGAATAGCTGATTTCACCGGCGGTATTGTTGGTATTGACAACAGGGAGAGCTATCGGAGCGTCACCATAGGTAAGGGTATCGATTGCAGCGATGGTCATCACGGTCTGCAAAGGATTGATGGTCAGAATACCCGACACATAGTCGAACACATAGTCGGCAGCCTCGCCACCCGATACGGTGATGGCGTAAGCACCCACAACCGATTCGGCCACAGCGTCGGTCGTTGCGACCGGAGCCGAGGTGATAACCGAGGCGTCCTCACCATTTACAAAACCGGTATATGCGAGTTTGAACTCGGGATTGGCCTCGCCATAGAGACGCATGGTATCGAGCCCGGTAACGGTAATGGTGGCTTTTTCTACCACAAGGGGTACCTCTGTGGGTTCAAGAGCTATAAAGTTGTCGCTGCCCTCTTGCGATACGGTGATGGTAGTGGCACCGGGTTTCACGACGGTGATTTTTCCATCTACCACTTTGGCTACAGCCTCATCGGCCACGGCATATACAAGAGGTTTATCTACGTTGTTGGTTTCCAACTCGAAGGGTTCATCGCCATAGATCTTCACTACGGTATCGGTCGATATGGTGGTGAGAGCTTGCAATATGGTCATGGTGTCGGGCACTTCGGGGAATAGGAAGTTGTATCGGTCGGACTCACCACCGGCGAGTGTGATAGCCCATTTCGAACCGATAGGCGATTCGAGTGTGGCCTCGGTCGTAGCGACAGGCTGTTGTTGCAGCACGGTCGTGTCGTCGTCGAGCAAGAATCCTTCATAGATGAGACGGAAAGCCGGATCCTCGGCATAATAGTAACGAGCGGTATCGGCTACCGATACATGCAAGTCGCTCTTGGTAATGATCATCTTACCCGATACGAAGCTATATTCGTACCAATCGTCGTTACCACCCTCGAGGTTCAACGCATATTCGCCGGCAGGTGAATCTATCGTCGATTCGGGTACTACCGTGGGAGCCGTAGCGATGGTGTCATGACCTGCCAACCAACCGGCATAGGCCAGGGCAAACTCGGGATCTTCGCTACCATATACACGAGTGGTATCGAGCGCGGTAACGGTGAGCGGAGCCTTGGCTACGGTAAATTCTACGTTATTGTATGCAAATGTATATCCGTTCCATTGGGGGGCCACCTTGGCGGTGTATGTTCCGGGCTTCAACTCGGTGAAATAGTAATCGAGACTGTCGGTAACAACACCGTCGAATACCTGCTCTTCACCGGCATAGAGTTGCAGACTGTAAGCATCGGCATCTTCCACAGCCGCCCAAGCTACATTTTGTGCGAAATATTCGTTGCTCTCATCGATAGAGATTTCCGACGGCAAGAGCTTCCATGTTTCCATCTCTATGGTGACAAACGGGGTATTTCCGGTATCGGTCGTACCGCGCAATTTGGCAGTATAGGTGGTGGCGGGTATGAGGTCGGTTACAACCAATGTGTTCTCTCCGGCCTCGGCGGTAAGGGCAGTTTCATTACCCTCGCTGTCGGTCACTACCAATTCATAGCCATCGGCGGTGGTAGCCGTCCAGGTGAAGGTAAGTTCGGTCTTATCGGTAATCTCGGCGGTAAGGCCCGAGGGCGTCACCACGCAACGGGGTGAATATTCTACCTCGTCCGAAGCAAAACCTTTGTAATCGGCGCGTACCTTGAAGGTATATGAGCCGTTGGGATCAAGAGCCGGCATTATAGCGAACGTATCGGTAATACCTGTTTTCTCGGCAACTTGCGCGCCGGCAGCATCGTATGCACGCACGCTATATGTCACCACATCATCTACTTTCGCCCATTTGGCGGGAATCTCGGTATTTTCAAAAACCGTTCCTACCTCGAAGGTGGCAGGTGCCGGTATCACGTTTGAAGTCTGAATGATGGCCGAAGCATATCCCGACTTGTAGCCACCGGCATAGTTGGCACACACGCGCACGGTATAGTTCGTGCCGGGGGTAAGGCCGGTAACCCACAGATAATTATTTGTCAAAGTTTGTTCTGTCACAACCTGATTTGATTCATCTCGCATCTGTATGGTATAACTCTCGGCCGAAGAAATCGGAGTCCAATATACCGGTAGCGAGTGGAAAGTGGCATATTCGGACTCTGCCCAAATACTTTTAGGGGCGCAAAGACCTACAACAGCTTTGGTATAAGAAACCACACCGTCGGTAACGGTGATGGTCGATTGGTGCATATTTATATCAGAGGGGTTATATTTTACCGTCACCGTACAGGTGGCAGCAGCCTGGCCTACCGAGGTACTCGATACCGTAGCGGTAAAAGCCGAGTTGCTCGATGTGGCGGTAAGAGCCTTCGTAGCATTGGAATATACCAGGCTGAACGATTGCGTAGTAACATCGTCGGCTCCCGAGCCATATGAAAAATCTTTCAATGCCGTAGAACCACTATCTTCTATATAACGAGCGCGAACGACTTTCATATTTTTCACATATCGCATACCTTTACCATTAGACAGGTTGTATGTCGTCATTAATCGAATATAACGAGCATTACGCGAAACTGTATATGTAAAAGTCTGATATGTATCTTGTGCATTATAAGATAGTGTAGCTATCGTACTCCAATTAGAGCCATCAACAGATTCTTGGAAATAGGTTTGATTTCCATCACCAAAAATTTGTTTCTTCCATTTGGAATCAAATGTTACTGTTCCACCCTCTCCCGATAATGAATACTGATGTAATACATTATCACCCGCAGAGCTATTTGTTTTGTTGTACTCCGTAGCATCTTCGCATACATAGCTTTCGGCGTGCAGATTGGTAGTAATGCTTAGTAGCACACATACCAATAAAAAGTAAAGTTTTTTCATATAAAATATGTTAGTATTGTTTCGTCATCGTACGCGTACATTATTATATATTGTCAAAGGAAGTGAAGGTCATAAAGTATCGTAGAGCGAGTAGATGATGAAAATAAGCATACCCCTCAGTCCTGCGGACAGCTCCCCTATCTTAGAGGAGCAGTTTCTTATTACCACTCGCCTATTCCACAGTGGACACTTGGTTCAAGTGTCCCTACATTATACCGAGCTATCACCGATATCGTAGGGACGCACGGCCCGTGCGTCCGAGTACAAAGTCCTCACCTACGGGTGAGCATCTTGAGAGAATAGTCTCCATCGGTATGACAATATATAAAAGAACGCATTTTTTACCGATGCAAAGGTAACTCATTTCGGGGACGCAAGTTTTACTTACACATAAATTAACAATACATAGAAAACTAAAACATTTTTCACACCAAACGCGCTCTATATTTTAACAAATATTTACAGACACAATATCAATCAATTAAACATAAAACATCAACATATTTTTAGAAAACTCCATTTTTTACCCACTCGATAAATATGTTAATTATTGTAAACACAATTAAAAATACAATACAAAAACTTTTTGAATAATTACAAGTTTTCTCGGTTTTTAGAGTAAAAAAGCATCGATATCCGATAAAAATATATTGGTGTCCGATAAAAATACAGCATACCGTGACAATCTCTCTTCGGCCTGGCTCAATGGGGCGATCTCGTAGGGACGCTTGGCTCAAGCGTCCGCCGAGTGTGAAATAAACGCTTGCCCGGAGGGCTATATTTGAGTAGCCGTGCGATGAGCGTAGCGGTTCGCACGGAAACGAAGGCCCAAAGTCTCCCCCGGAGTCCGGAGGTCTCAATCTTGTTGTTATCAT
>JAFTRN010000044.1 GCA_017462265.1 Coprobacter sp.
ACTTGGATATAAATCTCCCTTTCAATATAGAAAAGAAAATGGGTTCGAGAATTTTACTAATTTTGCACCATCTACAACCATTGTAGAGGATTCTCTTTATAAAAACAAAACGTAACTGTCCAACTTTTGGGGTGCAGTTCACCGATCATCGGCTTATACGGGGCTGGAACATCTTATGCCTATGGCATAATGAAATTCACTAAAACTATATGTTGTATTTTTATCGGACACTAATAATTTTATACGTTTATTTTATTACGATTCCTCGGTAGTATAAAGGGCTAAAAGGCCACAAGGCAGGTGGAGGCAGAACTAAACCGACTGCCGCAAGGGCTGATGTTGTGAGACGCCGTTTGCGTCCGCAAGGGCTATATGATGACGAACTTGGCGAATTTGAGGAGGAGGTGCTTGGTGCCGACATGGTCGAACTCCACCCCTATTTTCACGTTATCGCCCTCACCCGATATCTCGAACACCCGCCCTACGCCGAAGCGGTCGTGGCGTATGGTAGCGCCTACCGTGAGGCCACCGGGGGTGACATTGGAGTGTGATGCTGCCGGTGCGACGGTATCGATACGCACCAAGCGTTTAGAGGTATCGGAAGGCGAGACCTGTCGAGGTGTAGGCTGTTCCCGGCGATAAGGCTCTGACGGGGTATCGGCAGTAGTGGTAAATCGGTTGTTGGCACGCCATGCCGCCGAGCGGTTGAAAGGGGTGCGAAACTCGCTATCGCCACGTCGCGAGGCGGTAGCCGAAGCCGGCGCCAGGTATTGCGCGTCGATGTCTTTGAGAAATCGGCTCGGGGGCGTAGCGGTGGGCTTACCATTGCGATAGCGCGAGGCGGCATACGATAGCGAGCAAGTCTCCTCGGCACGCGTTATGGCCACGTAGAGCAGGCGTCGCTCCTCCTCTATCTCGCGTTGGCTGCCCATGGCCATCGACGAGGGGAACAGCTCCTCCTCGAGCCCCACGACAAAGACATGGCGAAACTCTAGCCCCTTGGAGGCATGTACCGTCATGAGCGTCACACGATCGCCGTCGGTCTCACCCTCGACCTCACCCTCCTGGTCGGTAGCCAGCGAGATCTCGGAAAGAAAATCGACGAGCGATATGGCGGTGTCGCCCTCCTCTCGGCGTTGCGAACAGAACTCCTGTATGCCGTTGTGCAACTCCTGTATATTGTCCTGACGGCTCAAATTCTCGGGGGAGCGGTCGGCGTAAATATCGCTCATGATGCCCGACCGGGTAATAATGGCCTCGGCACAAGTATAGGCGTCGGTTGTGGCAGCCAGTTGTACAAACGAACGTATCAGTTCGGCAAAAGCCAATAATTTTTTCTGCGTACCGGCGTTCACATCGAGCGCATACCCCAAGGGGTTGCACACAACCTCCCACAGGCTCACCTCATGCCTATTGGCACAAGCGGAAATCTTGGTAAGCGTGGTGTCGCCGATACCCCGGGCGGGATAGTTGATAACCCGTTTGAGCGCCTCCTCATCGGCCGGATTGATAGCCAGACGGAAATAGGCGATGACATCTTTTATCTCTTTGCGCTGGTAGAACGAGTGTCCGCCATAGATGCGATAGGGTATATTGCGCTTGCGGAGCGCCTCCTCGAATATACGCGACTGGGAATTGGTGCGATAGAGAATGGCAAAGTCGGAATAGGCCGACGACGTAGCCATGCGTATCGACGATATGCGACCGGCTATGAGATAACCCTCCTCAAAATCGGAATAGGCCTCGATGAGCGCTATTTTAGAGCCCTCGTCGTTGGTGGAAAATATATTTTTGGGTATCTGGCGGGTATTCTTGGCTATGAGGCTGTTGGCCGCCGACACGATAGTGCGGGTAGAACGGTAATTCTGCTCGAGCTTGAAAGTGCGACACTCGGGGAAATCGCGACGCAGATTGAGTATATTATCGATATTCGCCCCCCGGAACGAGTAGATACTCTGCGCATCGTCGCCCACCACGCACAAGCGATGATGCTCGCGCGCCAACTGATTGACGATAAGGTGCTGGGCAAAATTGGTATCTTGATACTCATCGACGAGAATATAGAGGAACTGCTGCTGATAATGCGCCAACACATCGGGATTGTCGCGAAACAGGATATTGGTATAGAGCAACAGGTCGTCGAAATCCATCGCTCCCGCCCGGAAACAGCGTTTCCAATACTCCTTGTATATTTCGCCTATCAAGGGGCGCCGGGCCTTCACATCGGTCTCGTAACATTCGGCATTGTTGCAGTAACTTTGCGGGGTGAGCAGGGCGTTTTTGGCATTGGAGATAATCGATTGTACCAGAGCCGGCTTATACACCTTGTCGTCGAGCCCCCGCTCCTTCACTATCGACTTGATGAGGCTGCGCGAGTCGCTTTGATCGTAGATGGTGAAATCGGTGCGAAATCCTATACGCTCGGCATTGGTGTGTAAGATACGCGAGAATATCGAGTGAAAAGTTCCCATCCACAGGCGCGCCGCCACGCCGCCACCCACTACAGAGGCTATGCGTTCTTTCATCTCACGCGCCGCCTTATTGGTGAAGGTAAGCGCCAGTATGTTATAAGGCGCGTATTGGTCCGACGCCAATAAATGGGCTATCTTGTAGGTAAGTACACGTGTCTTGCCCGAGCCGGCACCGGCTATCACCAGCGACGGACCATCGTTATAAAGCACAGCTTCGCGCTGAGAGGGGTTGAGGTCTTGTAAATAGGTCTGTTCCACACTAATTTTTTTGAAGAATACAAAGGTACAAGAAAAGAGGGGCAAAAAGAATTTTTTGAGCAAAAAATCCGATTCTTTATCGGCAACTCACATATTTTTTCAATTACCGATACAAAATAACACATTTTTGTCTGTTTAACGTGATTATAACTTTATACCCACACCTTCTAATTTTCTCAACAAAAAGTTTTCGACAGAGTGAACCTTTGTGGCGAAAAGATGTTTATTGAATACAAGCGAATAACAGAGACAAAAAGATTTCCACGCGTGAGCGCGGGTTCTTAGCACTTATAAAGCGCGGGTTCTTAGCACTTATAAGCATAATGTGATGAATTCGGAAGGAGAGTCTGCGGGAGCAGATTCTTTTTTCGTTTATTGAGTAGATTCTGACCTTACAGCCCCAGTTTTTTGTTTTTTTTGTTTTTTTTCAGAACTATTTATAAAATAATATGTTTTCTTTGTAATAAGAACATCGGGGTCGCATATTTCTATATAATAGATATAAACACGTCCCGAAATTCAGAAAGCAATCAAATAAAAACTCTAAAAACTCAAACGTATGAAAAAGATTCTCATTCTCGCCATCGCATTGTTCACCCTCGGAACAGTTACCGCATTGGCCGACAACGACCGTCCTATCGCCGTAACACAATTGCCCCAGAAGGCTCAACAATTCATCAAACAACACTTCCCCAACGAGAAAGTGGCATACGCCAAAAACGAACGAGAATTTCTCGAAAGCCGTTATGAAGTGGTATTCTCCAGTAATATAAAAATAGAATTTCTGAGAAACGGCGATTGGAAAGAGGTTGATTGCAAACGCAGTACCGTGCCGGCAGCCATCGTTCCCGCGCAAATAGCCGAATATGCGAAACAAAACTACCCCGATGCGCAAATCGTCTGCATCGACCGCGACCGTCGCGATTACGAAGTGAAACTCACTAACGGGTTGAGCCTGACGTTCGATCTGAAATTCAACCTCATCGAAATCGACGATTGACATTACCTATTTAGTACGCCGAGGGCAACTCCGAAATTCGGGGTTGCCCTCTCTATTTTCCATAACCATATAGATTGATCCTTTTGAGTATTTTTCACAACGAAATTCGCATTATTAGAAAGTGACGAATAAAAATCAAATAAATTTGTTTTTCTTCACTCGCTTATAACTATATTTGTTGCAAGCAACGAATATAGACCGCACTCGCTGTGAAAAATATCCAAGCAAGCTTGATATTTCTCGCGAGTTCTCATTATATTTGTAAAAAAAATAGACTTATGAAACATCTTATCGCATTATTGATCGTGGTAATCATAGGCGTGGCAATGGCTACGACCTGCCCCGAAGCCGAGGCTCATCGCACAGCCATATCGGAAGTGTGTAGCGACGCTCTCACCGAGAATGAGAATGTATTAATCTCCATGTTTGGCGGTTATTTGGTGAAACTCGTAGCCGAGGAATTGGTTACATCAAAAGACTTTTTCGTGGCTTCGGTCGGATATATCGACACGAAAGAGGAGGGCGAAGAACCCCGACTTGCCAGCATCGGCATATTGGGCCACGTATTCGTATTGTTCGACAAAAATGATGTAAAAGAATTGTTAGAAAGCGTGCAGAATAATTAAGATGCCTATTCATCAAAATGACAATGGGGTGAGCTTTATCGGCTCACCCCATTGTCATTTATTGTAACCACACATCAGCTGTGTGGGATTTTTCGGTATTACTCCATGAGTTTACGATAGCGAGGACGATGCGGCTCTACGTCGCCGAGACGTTTACGCTTGTTCTCCTCATACTCCGAGTAAGAGCCTTCGAAGAAGAAGACTTCGGAGTTGCCCTCGAAAGCGAGTATGTGGGTACAGATACGATCGAGAAACCAACGGTCGTGCGAAACCACAACGGCACAACCGGCAAAGTTTTCGAGGCCCTCTTCGAGTGCACGCAACGTATTCACATCGATGTCGTTGGTAGGTTCGTCGAGGAGCAACACGTTCCCCTCCTCTTTGAGTGCCATAGCCAAGTGCAAGCGGTTGCGTTCACCACCCGACAACACGCCGCATTTCTTTTCTTGGTCGGCACCGGTGAAATTGAAACGCGAGAGATAGGCACGTGCATTCATTTCGCGTCCCCCCATGCGGAAGGTCTCCTGACCACCCGACACGACTTGATATACCGACTTCTCGGGGTCGATATCCTTGTGAGTCTGATCGACGTATGCTATTTTCACGGTTTCGCCCACATCAAACGTACCCCCATCGACCTGCTCCTGCCCCATGATAAGACGGAAAAGTGTGGTCTTGCCGGCACCATTGGGACCGATAACACCCACTATACCATTGGGCGGCAACATGAAATTGAGGTTATCGAAGAGCAACTTATCGCCATAGGCCTTTGCCACGCTCCGGGCCTCGATAACCTTGTTTCCGAGCCGGGGACCGTTGGGTATATATATTTCGAGTTTCTCCTCACGAGCCTTTTGGTCCTCGTTGAGCAAGCGGTCGTAAGAGTTGAGACGGGCTTTACCTTTGGCCTGACGGGCTTTGGGAGCCATTCGCACCCACTCAAGCTCGCGTTCGAGGGTTTTACGACGTTTGCTGGCCTGTTTCTCCTCCTGCTCCATACGCTTGGTTTTCTGTTCGAGCCACGAGGTGTAATTGCCCTTCCAAGGAATACCCTCGCCACGATCGAGCTCGAGAATCCAACCGGCCACATGATCGAGGAAGTAGCGGTCGTGCGTGATGGCGATTACCGTACCGGCATATTGCTGCAAGTGCTGTTCGAGCCAATCGATAGACTCGGCGTCGAGGTGGTTGGTAGGCTCGTCGAGCAATAATATATCGGGTTGTTGCAAAAGCAGTCGGCACAAGGCCACACGACGGCGTTCACCCCCGGAGAGGTATTTCACGAGCTGCTCCTCGGGCGGACAGCGTAGAGCGTCCATGGCACGCTCGAGCTTGCTGTCGATGTTCCAAGCGTCGCAAGCGTCGATTTTGTCTTGCAACTCGGCCTGACGTGCCATCAGCGCATCCATTTTATCGGGGTCGTCGAGCACATCGGGATCGCCAAATTTCATATTCACCTCTTCAAACTCGGCAAGAAGGTCGAGAATGGGTTGTACACCCTCTTGTACCACCTCTTTCACTGTCTTTTCGGGATCGAGTTTAGGTTCCTGTTCGAGATAGCCCACGCTGTAGCCGGGCGAGAATACCACCTCGCCTTGATAGGAGGTGTCGAGACCGGCTATAATTTTCAACAAGGTAGATTTACCCGAACCGTTGAGACCGATAATACCGATTTTAGCACCATAAAAAAACGATAGGTAGATGTCTTTCAATACTTGTTTCTGGGGAGGATATATCTTGCTTACCCCCACCATCGAGAAGATGATTTTTTTGTCGTCTGCCATAGGGTTTTATATTTTTTGAAACTGTATCCGATTTCAATCGAATATAGCCACCTTTTTTGATTAGCGTTTTACATTCACGGCTTTGGTACGATAGTCGCAACGTACCTTTCCGCGCAGTATATTATTGAGTTTAGACTTGATAAGCTGCTTGCGTATGGGCGACAGATGATCGATAAACATTTTACCCTCGAGGTGGTCGTACTCGTGCTGAATGACGCGAGCCACATAGCCCTCGAAGGTCTCGGTATGCTCCTCGAAATTTTCATCGCGATAGGTTATTGTCACCTTTTCCTGACGGGTTACAGGCTCATGTATTCCGGGCAGGCTGAGGCACCCCTCCTCGCGCGAAATAGTATCGCCGGTCGTCTCCACGATATGGGCATTAATCATCGATTTGCGATAACCTTTGTACTCGGGCCACGAGTCGGCGAGCGCATCGAGGTTTATCACCAATACACGTATGTCGAGACCTATCTGGGGAGCAGCAAGGCCCACACCATCGGAGGCGTCCATCGTTTCGTGCATATTATCGAGCAACTTTTTCAAGTCGGGATAGTCTGCCGGTATATCAGTCGCCACCTTACGTAGCACCGGCTGTCCGTAGAGATAAATAGGTAATATCATATATTGAATTTTTTACTTTCCATATAACTTTGCAGTATGATTGTCGCGCTTATCTCATCGACCAAGGCTTTGTTCTGACGCTCTTTCTTGTGCAATCCGCCCGTGAGCATCGCTTGATGAGCCAGTACCGAGGTAAATCGCTCATCGACCAGCACCACCGGAATATCGGGCA
The DNA here is from genome assembly GCA_017462265.1 of Coprobacter sp. GTDB lineage: Bacteria > Bacteroidota > Bacteroidia > Bacteroidales > UBA11471 > Caccoplasma. The sequence continues at coordinate 6,936 of JAFTRN010000044.1, forward strand.
GAGTTTTGCGCAACTTATCGACGAAACCCTGCACATATCGGGCATTTTCCGATGGTTCATTGTTGAGCCTGCGAGGCATACCTATGATAAAGCGTTCCACCGGCTCACGACTTACATAATCGACGATGAAAGGCAACAACTCGTGCGTAGCCACGGTACACAACCCACCGGCAATGAGCTGTAAAGTATCGCTCACCGCTATGCCCGTGCGTTTGCGTCCGTAATCGATAGATAACAATCGTGCCATACAAGTTGCAAAGATAGTAAAAAATATTATTCGTATAAAATGGACTTGTTATCGGATACCGGCATTTTTACATAGTATACCTCCAACAAACGCGAAAGCCACTTGACATATCAAGCGGCTTTCGTTGTAAAATATCGCGATGGATATTTGTTTCAACAACTTCTTAGTTGTTTTCGGGACGGAGTTTACGCACTACGGCACCGGTGCGCCACATTTCGCTTTCACGCAGGGCGGCAAGTTCTTTTTCGAGACCTTCGCGATAGTCGGGCTTGCTGTTGGTATCGATAGAGCGTTGAGCCTCGTTACCGCAAGCAACCTCTTGATAGAGTTTCTCGAATACGGGTTTCACAGCATCGTGGAACGGACCCATCCAGTCGAGCGCACCGCGTTGAGCCGTGGTAGAGCAGTTGGCATACATCCAGTCCATACCATTCTCGGCAAAGAGGGGCATGAGTGACTGAGTAAGCTCCTCTACGGTTTCGTTGAAGGCCTCAGAGGGTTCGTGACCATTCTCACGCAATACTTCGTACTGAGCGAGCAACAGACCTTGTATAGCACCCATGAGTGTACCACGTTCGCCGGTAAGGTCGGAATATACCTCTTTCTTGAAAGTGGTTTCGAACAGATAGCCCGAACCTACACCTATACCGAGAGCGATAACACGTTCTTTGGCACGACCGGTAGCATCTTGGAAGATTGCGTAGCTCGAGTTCAATCCGCGACCTTGGAGGAACATACGGCGCAAGCTGGTTCCCGAACCTTTGGGCGCGATAAGTATTACATCTACGTCGGCGGGAGGTATGATATTGGTACGTTCTTTATAGGTGATAGCAAATCCGTGAGAGAAGTAGAGGGCTTTGCCCGGGGTGAGATAGGGTTTGATGCGCGGCCATACTTCTATCTGAGCGGCATCGGAAAGCAGGTATTGAATGATAGTAGCACGTTGGCAAGCCTCTTCGATTTCAAACAATGTTTCACCGGGCACCCAACCATCGGCAACCGCTTTGTCCCAAGTTTTACCACCTTTGCGTTGGCCAACGATCACGTTGAAACCATTGTCACGAAGGTTAAGGCTCTGACCGGGACCTTGCACGCCATAACCGATTACGGCTATTACTTCGTCTTTGAGTACTTCTCTCGCTTTTTCCAAAGGAAATTCTTCGCGGGTAACTACATTTTCGTCAACACCGCCAAAATTGATAACTGCCATTGTTGTTAGTTTTTTTATGGGTTAATTACTAAATAAATATCACTTTACTGCGGCAAATTACCTCACCGCTATCTTTTTTCTTCACTTCGATATGGAATTCACCCTCACCCTTTTCGTCGAGGTAGAAGGCCAACGTATCGCCATAATAGCTCTCATTGACATAGGCTATTTCGAAACGCTTGATACGTTTTTCCTTATATAGGTCGAGGGGGAACAGGTCGAGTATATGGTCGATGTAGCGAATACTATTCACATGACCGTTGATGTCGATATCGCTAAACAGCATAGAGACTTCTCGTACCGGCTCGGTCGATACCACTTTCACCTTACCGGGTCCATCGATGGGGCAATCCCGGTCGCATACATATTCGCTGATACCACCGCTATATACACTCAGCAGGTCAACAGGTTTACGACTTTCGAGGTCAATCATCGCCCACACCGAGCGAGCATATCCTATGGGGGTATTATCCTTATTGACGATAGCGAAGTTACGGGCAGTAAACAGTTTGTACACGTTCTCTACCCATGTCTGTATGGTGAATGGCTCGGTCTGTCGAGGCATTTCGTCAAATTCCATCGCCAATCGCGAAAGCACCCATGTATGCGCCCCTTGGTTAATGGTGATAATACCAAATCCGCGGTCGGAGGCGTGAAACTCTGCCACGTTGAGCAACATATTACCCAGCGTACTGAGCGACATGTGTCCGGTAAAGTCGGAGCAGAAAGGTTCTGCCACAAAGTTATACTCGCCTATCAAACTTTTTCTTTCGTCCATATCACTCTCCTTTACTCTGTAAGTATCGAGCCTCACGGTCGGCGAGAAACTCGTTCACACGTTCTACACAACTCTTGGTCAATGCTATACGGCCCGAACGCACAAACTGCAATACACAACCGAGCTGTTGCAGCTCATCGTGCAAGGCGATAATATCCTCGGTCGTTCCGTCTTTTTCCATAGCCGAATAGGTGGGATTTACCTCTACCACACGGGCGTTGTATTTGCGTATAAGAGCCGACACGCGCGGATCTTTTTCCAATACGGGTGTCGATAACTTATAGAGGGCTATCTCGTGCGAGAATATCTCATCGTCGGTGAAATAGTGGGCTTGCAACACATCGATTTTTTTCTCTATCTGGCGCACGATTTTTTTTATGCTCTCCTCGTCGCACCAAGCCGTGATGGTGTATTTATGCACCCCCTTTATCGACGATGCCGATACATTGAGGCTCTCGATATTGATTTGCCGACGCGTAAATACGGCGGTAATCTGATTGAGAAGACCGGCAATATTCTCGGAATAGACTATAAGTGTATATAAGATTTTATCCATTTCTGATGTTGTTTTGAAGCTGTTTAGGTTTTTAACATTCGAGCAACATTACATCTACCGAGCCACCCGGCGGTGTCATAGGCAACACGTTACCCTCTTCTATCACACAAGCTTCGAGGAAGAAGGGGCCATCAGTAGTGAGCATTTCTTCTATCGCCTCTTTCAGCTCGGCTCTGTCGGTTACACGGCGAGCCGGTATTTCATAGGCCTCCGCTATTTTCAAGTAATCGGGATTGGTCATTGGGGTGAAAGAGTATTTACGATTGAAGAACATAGCCTGCCATTGACGCACGTTGCCGAGGAAGTTGTTGTTCAACAAAATCATCTTTACCGGAGCTTTTTGCTCCATAATGGTACCCAACTCTTGCAGATTCATCTGCAAACCTCCGTCGCCCATAAACACGCACACCGTGCGATCGGGTACAGCAAAAGTGGCTCCTACAGCTGCCGGGAGACCAAATCCCATCGTACCCAGTCCTCCCGAAGTGATGATACTGCGATTACGAGAATATTTGAAATAGCGAGCCGACATCATTTGGTTCTGTCCCACATCGGTCACCAACACGGCCTCATGATGAGCGGCCTCACTCACGGCACGCACCACCTCTCCCATATTCAAGGGACCTGCCGTAGGGTGTATCTCGGGTTCTATGACCTTACGATTTTCCTCCTCACGATAGGGTGCGAACGACTCTATCCACTCTTTGTGCGTAGCCGGTATCAGCAACTCGGTCACAGCTCGAAGCGTAGCTTTGCAATCGCCCATGACAGCGACATCGGCATGCACGTTTTTATTGATTTCGGCCGCATCTATGTCGAAATGTATCACCTTGGCCTGGCGTGCGTATGTAGCCAGCGTACCGGTCACCCGGTCGTCGAATCGCATACCTACGGCGATAAGCAGGTCACATTCATTGGTTTTGACGTTGGGTGCAAGATTTCCGTGCATACCCAACATTCCCATATTGAGCGCATGATCCGTGGGTAGGGCCGACAATCCGAGAAGAGTGCATCCGGCAGGCATTTGCGCTTTCTCTATAAAAGCTTGCAATTCCTCCTGAGCATTACCCAACTCCACTCCCTGTCCTACCAATACCAACGGCCGTTGAGCCTTATTGATAAGCTCGGCGGCACGTATTACCGACATTTTATCGGTATCGGGTACCGACACGTAACTGCGAATAAAATCGAGCGATACCGGTTCATAGTCGAGCGTTTCTACCTGCGCGTTCTTAGCAAAATCGAGAACCACGGGGCCGGGGCGTCCGCTCGAGGCAATATAGAATGCACGAGCCACGGCCCAAGGCACATCTTCGGCTCGGCGTATCTGATAGCTCCATTTGCTTATCGGCTGGGTAATACCCACCAAATCGACCTCTTGAAAGGCGTCGGAGCCCAAAAAGGCTGTTCCTACCTGGCCGGCAATAACTACTATGGGGGTACTGTCGATCATGGCGTCGGCGATACCTGTCACCGTATTTGTAGCACCGGGGCCACTGGTGACAAGACACACACCCACCTTGCCCGATGCTCGGGCATAGCCCTGAGCGGCATGTGTAGCGCCTTGCTCGTGACGTACTAATATATGTTGTAACCTATCGCGGTGATCGTAGAGCGCGTCAAATACCGGCATGATAGAGCCGCCGGGATAACCAAACATGGTCTTTACACCTTGGTGTTCCAATGAGCGCATCAACGCTTCCGCTCCTGTTATTCTTTCTTTACTCATTTGCTTTTTACTTCTGTTGGGGAGAAAAAGTAGGATGTTATTCTACTATGCGGGTGGCGCCCTTATCGGCCGAACTTACCATAGCGGCATAAGCCCGCAAAGCCTTAGAAATTTTACGGTCGCGGGTATGTGGGGTGAAGGCTTTCTTGCCGCGAGCGTTTTCCTCATCACGACGTGCAGCCAACACCTCATCACCAACCAATACATTTATGGTGCGAGCCGGAATATCGATTTCTATCATATCGCCATCGCGTACCAAGCCAATGTTACCACCGGCCGCCGCCTCGGGCGAAATATGACCGATCGACAATCCCGATGTTCCTCCCGAGAAACGTCCGTCGGTAATGAGCGCGCACTCTTTGCCCAGATGTCGCGACTTGATGTATGAGGTGGGATAGAGCATCTCCTGCATACCGGGACCACCTTTGGGGCCCTCGTAGGTGATTACCACCACATCGCCACTCACCACTTTTCCGCTGAGTATGCCCTCACAGGCCTCTTCCTGCGACTCAAATACCTTGGCCGGACCGCAGAAATGGAAAATACTCTCATCTACACCGGCCGTCTTCACCACACAGCCATCGAGTGCTATGTTGCCACGTAATACGGCAAGGCCGCCATCTTTCACGTAGGCGTGTTCGAAATCGCGAATACAACCCTTCGCTCTATCTGTGTCGAGTGTATCGAAATAGGTTTCTTGTGAACCCAATTCTATATTGAAGCGATTGGCTGGGGCACTCTTCCACAATTTTTCGGCATCGGCCGAGAAATTTTCACCCTCTATCGCATAACTATCGATGATTTCACCCAAAGTCTTACGATCGACACGACACACGGTAGTGTCGATAAGTCCTTGCGCTGCGAGCTGATACATTATGGAGATGATACCGCCTGCGCGATTCACGTCTTGCATATGGAACGACGAGTTGGGTGCCACCTTACACAGCACGGGCGATTTACGCGAGAGGCGGTCTATATCGTCCATCGTGAAATCCACACCCGCCTCTTGTGCTACGGCCAACAAGTGCAGTACCGTATTGGTGGAACCGCCCATGGCTATATCGAGCGTCATGGCATTGAGGAATGCCGCACGAGTGGCTATATTACGAGGCAATACGCTTTCATCGCCATCGCGATAGTAAGCATAGCAGTTTTCCACGATTTGCCGAGCTGCTTTCTCGAATAGGCGACGGCGATTGACGTGTGTTGCCACAATAGAACCGTTTCCGGGCAACGCCATACCGATAGCCTCGTTGAGGCTGTTCATGGAATTGGCGGTAAACATACCCGAGCACGAGCCACAACCGGGACACGCGCAACGCTCTACGGCAGCCACTTGTTCATCGCTTACCGAGCTGTCGGCCCCCTCTATCATGGCATCGATGAGGTCGAGCGCGCGATTTCCGAGATGACCGGCCTCCATGGGACCTCCCGATACAAATATGGTGGGGATATTCAGTCGCATCGACGCCATCAGCATACCCGGCGTTATTTTATCGCAGTTGCTGATACATACCATGGCATCGGCCTTATGAGCATTTACCATATACTCCACGCTATCGGCGATAAGGTCGCGCGAGGGGAGCGAATAGAGCATTCCATCATGCCCCATGGCTATGCCATCGTCGATGGCTATTGTATTGAATTCGGCCGCAAAACAACCGAGTTTTTCTATTTCGGCTTTAACCAATTGTCCTATTTCATGCAGATGCACATGACCGGGAACAAATTGTGTGAATGAATTGACCACAGCGATTACAGGACGTCCTATCTGTTCCTCTTTCATGCCGTTGGCACGCCACAAAGCTCTCGCGCCGGCCATACGCCGACCCTGTGTACATGTTGCACTTCTCAATTCGTGTTTCATATAGAAATTTCTTAATAATGAAAAGCCTTTCTTCAAGGTAAAGAAGAAAGGCCTCCACACGGTTTATATTTTCAAGTACAATTAACCGCATATACCTCTCTTCTCTTACCACGCCACGACGACGATAATAATAGATAGCACATCGATAATATGCCGCATTGCACCTACCATATATTCTTTTTTACCAACTCTTGTGAGATAATGGCACAAAGGTAAGCCTTTATACCGATATAGCAAAAGAAATGAACAGAAAAATAATCACTCAAATAGAAAAATTCTTTTCTTCATGCCAAATTTCTGTCAAATTATCAAAACTAATACATCGCAACTTTCTTATAAAAAGCAACTCCTATAAGAGTTTCTATCTGTAACCATAATCCATACAAAAGATAACATTTACGTAACTTACGAGGTGTTTTGTATAGAGATTTCTCACCCCGCAAAATAATCGCCCGCCCCTATGCCAATTCATCAAAAAGTTGTATTTTTGTGTGCGGAATTGTGGCATTGTTGTGTCTCGAACCGGTTTTAACGTGTTGTTATGAAATTTTTTCGATTGCTGTTGATTGCTATTCTGCTCCCGATGCTGTTTGCGTGTCGGGCCACCAAGCATGTGGGTGATGGCGAATATCTGCTCGACAAAGTTTCGCTCAGCACCGATAACAAATCACTCAAAAACAGCGAGCTGAAGTCATACATACGACAAGAGCCCAACCACAAGACTTTTGGTATCATAGGTCTCCCGCTGTTTTTCTATAATCTTTCGGGCAAGAAAGACAACGGCTGGAATCGATGGTTGCGTCGCATAGGTACGCCTCCTGTCATCTACGACAGCGAACTGACCGAACGCTCACGCAGTCAGATAGAAAAAGCGCTCAACAACAAAGGCTACGCCGATGCCGTGGTCACTGTCGATACTATCAAGAGCAAAAAGCGTATAAAGGTAAAATATTCCGTACAATCGGGCGAGCCATACCATATCGACCGCCTCTCCTATCGTATCCAAAATGACTCGATACGCGACATCGTGATGAAAGACACTTCGGCATTTCTGATACGAAACGGCAAGCTGTTCGACCGCAATGTATTGGAGGAGGAGCGTCAACGTATCGCCGCCCAACTGCGAGAAAAGGGTTACTACGCGTTCACCAAGGACTACATATCGTATGTAGCCGATACCACTATCGGCAACAAAGGGGTGGATTTGGAACTCAATCTATCGGATATACCCGTAACCGAAAATCAGAAAATCGTATCGTTCCGCCAACACGACACCTACACGATACGCAACGTGTATTTCGTAACCGACTACAACCCGCTGGACCGGGAATCGGCAGCAATACCCAAAGACACAGTCTTGTATAAAGGGTTCTATGTGCTCTACGGCGACAAAAAGTACCTACGGCCCTCTACACTTATAGAGAATTGCTACATCGTGCCGGGACAACTCTACTCTACCCGCATGGTCGATAATACCTACTCGGCATTTTCCCGATTGAAAGTATTGAAATATGTCAATATTACATTCCGGCCCGTAGGCGATGAGAACAACCGTGAACTCGACTGCCACATAATGATCACCGAGGGAAAGACACAACTTGTATCGACCGAACTCGAAGGCACCAACTCGGCCGGTAACTTCGGCTTCTCATTAGGACTTACCTATCAGCATCGCAATATATTCAAAGGCTCACAGACGTTCAGTGCCAAATTCCGTGCCGCATACGAGAATATCACCGGCGACCTCGGGGGGTTATTGTCGAATAATTATCTCGAGCTCAGTGGCGAATTTGGCGTATCATTCCCCAAATTCTTATTTCCTTTTACAAAAAGCTCGTTTTTACGGCGTATGCGCGCCACGACCGAGTTTACCATGAGCATGGACTATCAGCAACGCCCCGAGTATGTTCGCCTCATATCGGGTGTAGGCTGGAACTATAAATGGTATAGCGGTAACAATCGTTTCCGCCACCACTTCGATTTGGTGGATATAAGTTACGTTTATCTGCCCCAAATGACCGCGGCCTTCAAAAACAATCTCGACAGCCTTGCCGCCGACAATCCCTTGTTGCGATATAGTTACGAGGACCACTTCATTATGCGCTCGTCGTATGTGATGTATATGACCAATCTGCGTAGCACCAGCACTCAAGCCAAGCACAAACAACGCACATTCTACACCTTGCGTGCAGCCGGAGAGATTGCCGGTAATCTGCTCTATGCCATATCGAGTATATCGAAGATGCAACGTTCCTCGGCCGGTGAATACGAGATTCTCGGTATCGGTTATTCGCAATATGCCAAGGCCGATATCGACTACACCCGCATATTGAACCTGAACGAGAAAAACGCCTTGGCATTCCACGTAGGGGCGGGTATCATATACCCCTATGGCAACTCCGATATGGTACCTTTTGAGAAACGATACTATTCGGGGGGAGCCAACAGTGTAAGAGGGTGGTCGGTGCGTACACTCGGCCCCGGTACATACTCAGGAACCAACCCATTGGCCGATTTCATGAATCAATGCGGAGATATACGGCTCGACCTCAACGCCGAATACCGTAGCAAACTCATTTGGAAACTGGAGTTGGCGTTGTTCCTCGATGCCGGAAACATTTGGACCATAAAAGACTACTCCTCGCAACAGGGCGGACAATTCAAATTCAACTCATTCTACAAAGAAATCGCTTTGGCCTACGGCCTCGGTGTAAGGCTCGACTTTAATTACTTCTTGCTACGGGTGGATATGGGCATGAAAATGTACGATCCATCGCGCATAGGCAATCGGCCTTGGGTGATAGCGCATCACACATTCAGCCGCGACGCCTCTTTCCATTTCGCGGTGGGATACCCATTCTGATATTTTATTAATTTTCAATACATTAATCATACACATTCTTGCTGGCGAAAAACTTTTTCACAAATCTTATTAAATAAAAGGGGCTCAAAACAAGAATTATAACTATCTTTGCACCTTATTGCACATCAACAAGAAGCCGTCGCAATTCTCCAAAAAAGGAGTACTCAGGTTTCATAAAAAAAGATAGATATTCCCTATAAAACATTGTGCCATTAGCTCCGAAAATCTCACATATGAAAAGAAATCATTTCACCATATCTCTGCTTTTAATACTCTTACTACAAGCCGTTTGTCCATCAGCAACTTATGCCGGTCGTCGAAAAGCGAAAAAAGAGCAACCCAAGACCGAAACCATATCGGACTATAAAAAACTTACCGGAAGAGACTCGGTCGTAGTCGATGGTGTGGCTAATATTATATGTAAAGCCGATACTTTCTACCTGGAAATCCCCCGAGAATTACTCGGACGACAATTTTTGGTAACCAACAAAATGCTGAAAGTTCCTCAGGAGCTGAACGATGCCGGGGTAAACAAAGGTATCGTATATGACTATCAGACCATACGATTTGAATGGGATTCTGTGCGTAAAAAAGTAGAAATCAGGCAGCAACGACTCACCCCCGAAGCCCCGACACAAGACGCCATAAGCACATCGGTACAAGAGAACTACATCGATCCCATTTTGACGTCGCTGAAGGTCGAGGCATTGGCCAAAGACTCTTCTACTATTATAATAAAGGTAAACGACTTGTTCAACGGTAAACAAAGTTGCCTCAACGATGTGTTCAACGCCATCAACCTCGGCACTTCGCCCAAAAGCGATTTATCGCACATCATCAGCCTCAAAGCCTTTGAACAAAACATCACCGCCACATCGGAACTCACCACCACGGTGACCGAAGGAAATTCGCGAGTAAATATTACCGTGGTAGTGGCAACCACTCTCACCCTGCTACCCGAAAAACCTATGGCTCGACGCGAAGAATCACCCAAGGTTGGTTACTTCACCACGTCGGCCATGCAATACAGCGACAAGCAACAAGCTGTCGATTATAAGCGATATATCACCCGATGGAGATTGGAACCGAAAGACGAGGAAGCCTATCTGCGAGGCGAACTCACCGAGCCTGTAAAACCCATCGTTTTCTATATAGACCCCGCTATGCCCGCACATTTGAAGCCCTATGTCGAGCGAGGTATTCTCGACTGGAACACCGCTTTCGAAAAGGCAGGTTTCAAAAATGCCGTTGAGGTACGCGACTATACCGATAGTATAGCGGCCGAGGGCGACGATATGCGTTACTCCCTGCTCACCTATGCGGCGTCGGAAAAGGCTAACGCCATGGGCCCATCGACCATTGACCCGCGTACCGGCGAGATATTAGAGGCCGACATCATCTGGTGGCACAACGTACAGTCCCTGCTCCGCGAATGGATTATGGTACAGACCGGTGCTATAAATCCTGCCGCCCGCACCCTGCAACTGCCCGACTCACTCATAGGCGATGCCGCTCGATTTGTAGCCTGTCACGAAGTGGGACACTCTCTTGGCCTACGCCACAATATGAGAGCCTCTAACGCCTACCCCACCGACTCGTTGCGCTCCCGTTCGTTCACTACCCGCATGGGAGGTACATCGGCGTCGATTATGGATTATGCCCGATTCAATTACGTGGCTCAACCCGAAGACAATATCGTAGTCACATCGCCCCACATCGGTCCCTACGACCTCATGGCCATCGAATGGGGCTATCGCTGGTTCCCTTGCGAAAAAGAGGCCAAATCGAAACTCTACGACTTCTTGCAACAGCACAAAGGCGCCCTATACCGATATAGCGAGGCCCAATCGGCACGCACAGCAATCGACCCGCGCGCGTTGAGTGAGGATTTAGGCGACAATGCCATGAAATCGGCACGCTATGGTATCGCCAACCTCAAACGTATCGTACCCGAAGTAATCGCCCGTACTACTACGGGAGAGCCGGGACAGAGCTACGACGAAGCGGCCAAATTACACTCGGGCATCATATACCAATGGAGTCTCTATCTCTATCATGTAATGGCTAACATCGGCGGTGTATATCTCGAAAATGTAACCATCGGCGATGACGAATGTGCCTTCACCTTTGTAGAAAAAGAACGTCAGAAAGACGCAGTGAAATTCCTCCTCGACGAGGTTCTGTGCTACCCGGCTTGGCTGTTCGACAGCGAACTATTCAAGTACACCTACATGTTGCGCAACACCCCCATCGGTGTCATGGAGCAACACCCCCATTTGGTACTGCGCAATCAGCAGAACTACATCTTGTGGGACTTGCTCCACAACGACCGTCTCGTGCGTATGCTCGAAAATGAGATGCAGAACGGCAAGAAAGCCTTCACCGTCGTAGAGATGATGGATATGTTGCACAACTCGATTTTTGCCAAGACTATCGCCGGTAAAAATCCCGATGTGATGGAACGCAGTCTGCAAAAAAGTTTCGTCGATGCCTTGATTACCGCCGCAGCCGAGAGCGAAGGGGTGAAAATCAACAAAAAACTCTACGACGAACACCCCGTACTCGACACGCACAATGCCGGTTGTTTCTGCTGTTCCGAGAACGAAAGAGGCTCGCAGTCGCTCTCATTGGGTATCCGCATCATCGAAATGAGTAGCGGGCAAATAAACCGCAACAGCGATGCCATCAGCGTGAAACGCGGTGAGTTGATACGGGTGATGAAGCTGATGAAAAGCCGACTGACCGGTGCCAATACCGCTACAAAACTCCACTACGAAGATGTAATACTGAGAATACAGACAGCTCTCGGGTTACATAAATAATAATGTGGTGTCTCGCCCGCTTATTCTCGAAAAATCGCATCGGCTTCGCATGAACGATGTCTAAACAACTACGTTATGAAAAAACTGCTATACATACTCCTATTTTTGTCCGTAGGCTTGCATCTATCGGCTCAGAGTAGAACCATTATCGGTCAAGTATTCGATGGAGAATCGAGCAACGAACCGATAGCGGGAGCCATCATCAGTCTGCAAAAGAGCGACAAGACCATCGTTTCAGGAACGATGACCGACGACAAAGGTCTATTCTCCATCACCGTAAACGACGACATCAAAACACTCGTCGTGAGCTTTATGGGCTATGCCACACAACATATTGCCATTAAAGGCGATAACAACAAATATACCATCGTATTGCAACTGCTTTCCAACGAAATGGACGAGGTGGTTGTAACCGGTTATCAGAAAATAGAACGCCGTAAACTCACCGCTGCCGTGAGCAGTATAGACATATCCGAGGAGAAAGTAGGCGCCGTAAAAAACATAGACCAAGCTCTCGCCGGACAGGTCGCCGGTCTGTCGGCCGTTTCCTCGTCGGGTGCACCGGGAGCGCCGGTGAAGATACGTATTCGCGGTACAGCCTCTATCAACGGCACGCAAGACCCGCTGTGGGTACTCGACGGAATACCCCTCGAAGGTACTGATATTCCCTCGATGGAAGATCTCAAAGACATCGACGAAATATACCAGACCTCCATCGCCGGTTTGAATCCCGCCGACATCGAAAATATTACCGTGCTGAAAGATGCCGCGGCCACCGCCATCTATGGTGCCCGTGCGGCAAACGGTGTGATTGTAATCACCACCCGCAAAGGTAAGGCCGGCAAGGCCCAAATCAATTTCTCGGCCAAACTCACCTGCAACCCCAAGACCGATATCAGCCGCCTCAATCTGCTCAACTCTGCCGAGAAAGTAGATCTCGAACTGGGACTGCTGTCGCAAAACTACTCCTACCGCGAGCACAAAGGCTACGTGTCGAGTATCCTATCGTCGATGGGGCAGCTCGATACTTATAAAACCGGAGGTTGGGAGGCACTGACCCCCGACGCCCAAGCGGCTATAAACAACCTGCGCGCGACAGAGACCGACTGGAACGACATTCTGTTCCGTCCCGTTGTAAACCAAGAATATTACCTAAGCCTGTCGGGCGGAACCGACAAAGCCAGTTATTACACCTCTCTCGGCTACTACGACGAGCAAGGTAATGTGAAAGGTGTAGATAATAACCGTTTCAATATCACCCTGAAAACCGACTATCAGATAAACAAATATCTGAGTGTGGGGGCCTCGATATTTGCCAACCAACGTAAGCAGAACAGTTATCTCACCGACTATAACGGGTTTACCAATCCGGTATATTATTCCCGTCTCGCCAATCCCTATATGCAGCCCTATGACGAGAATGGCAATTACATTTACGATACCAACGTACAAGGGAAAGAGACATCTTCGTTGGCCTTCAACATCTTCGAGGAGCGCGAAAACACCTCCAACCGGCGCACCGACCGCTCGTTTATGGCCGTGTTCGACGCCGCGCTGAGAGCGACCGACTACCTCAAATTCACCACACAGGCCGGCCTCCAACTCGACGGCTATACCCTCGACCGCTATGCCGGCGAGAACAGCTATGCCATGCGCAAAGAGAAGTTGTTTGCCGAATACTTGGTCGATGGCGAAAAGAAAACCATTCTACCCGATGGCGGTATGCACAAGGTGAACGAAAACCATACCTTCCAATGGACTTGGAAAGCCATGGCCGAGTATAGTCAACGGTTCCGTAAAATACATGCCGTAGAGGCTATGGCCGGTATGGAGTTGCGCCACATCGAGGCCGAGACGCTCTACACCGCCGCATACGGATACGACCCACGCACCCTCACTACTCAACCGATAATCTTCCCCAGCGAGAATATAGCCGAATCATATCCACTGCATCAAGAGACATTCACCGAGAATGCCTATGTATCGTGGTTTGCCACCGCCTCATATAGTCTGAAAGACCGCTACACCGTGGGTGGAAGCATTCGTTTCGATGGCTCCGATGTATTCGGCGTGGCCAAGAAATACCGATACCTCCCCCTCTACTCGGTAAGCGCGTTGTGGCGTATCAAGGAGGAGAGTTTCCTCCGCGACGTAGAGGCTATCGATAACCTTGCTGTACGTGCCTCATACGGATTGCAAGGTAACATCGATAAACAGACATCGCCCTACCTCATAGGCATACTCGACAAAACAACGATACTACCCGGCAATATCGAAGACGAAATAGAGACCGAGACCGCCCCCAACCCCTCACTCCGATGGGAAAAGACGCAAAACGTGAACGTGGGATTCGACTTCTCGGTGCTCGACCGTGCCATCAACCTCACCGTCGATTACTACTATCGTCGCAGTACCGACCTCATAGGTATGAAGATGTTGCCCCTCGAGACCGGTTTTTCATCGACCACCATCAACTGGGCGAGCATGACCAACAAAGGTGTGGAGATAGCCTTGGCTACACGCAATATCTACACCAAATCATTCACTTGGACCACCAATATAAATATAGGTATCAATCAGAACAAGGTGTTGCAAGAGACCGTGGCCGAGAATGCGACATACCCCTCGCGTCAGGGTTATCCCGTAGGAGCCATATTCGCCTATAAAACCGCCGGGCTCGACGAGGAGGGATACCCCCTATATCTCACCGCCGACGGACAAGCGGTATCGGCAACCGAGTTTTTCAAATTAAATTCGGCCGGAGCAAGCACCCTCACCGCCGAGGAGCAACGCAACCTCTACACCTATATGGGTACAACCGATCCCAAAATTTCGGGTGGTTTCATCAACAACTTCGAATGGCGAAACTGGCAATTAGGCATCAACCTCGTATTCAATTTCGGCATGAAAGTGCGTGTCACTCCGTCGTATAACCCCACCACCTATGACCGAGGGCTCAACACCAACCGCGACATACTCGACGCCTGGTCACCGACCAATACCGGCGGCAAATTTCCCCGCCTCATGAATGCCGGCACACGCGCGCCCGAGTATGTGCAATACTCAGAATACAATCTCTACAGTATGCTCGATATGTGGGTAAAAAAGAGCAACTATATGCGTTGCCAAAGCATACGATTGGGGTACAAATTCGAGGGAAAATGGCTTGAAAAACTGCGAGTGAAAAGCGCGTCGCTATCGCTCGAGGGACGCAATCTCTTTGTCATATCGAGCAACTACGACAATTTCCTCGATCCCGAGACCATGGGCAATCCCTATGCGCAACCCATACCCAAAAGCATCATCTTCGGGGTAAATGTAAACTTCTAAAAAAGATTTGTATCGTATATGTCAATAAGAAATATATTCCCCATCATAGTATTGTCGTTGTGCATCAGTTGTAACGACTTTCTCGACATACGCCCCACGGGTAAAATCATCGCCGAGACCGGTGCCGAATATCGCGCGCTCCTCACCTACGTCTATAAAAACATTCCCGAGGACCGCGGGCTGTCGTCTCTGCGCAGCGACGAATTCGATCTCATAAACAGTATCAACGAGTACGACTACACCTCATATTTCGATATATGGGCATGGAACGATCTCAGCCGTCAGGACGGTACCTCATCGTGGGGCTGGCGCGGCTATTACCACACCATATACATAGCCAATTATGTCATTGAGCATCAACACGAGATAACCCAGGCCACCCGCTCGGAAATAGACCAAATGGTGGGCGAGGCCTATATGTTGCGAGCCTATATGCACTTCTTGCTGGTGAACCTCTATGCCGACGCCTACACCGCCTGTGACCCGGCAACAACACGCGGCATACCCCTGCAACTGCAAGCCGATGTAGAGCAGGTGCTCCGTTGCAGCAGCGTCGAGGCCGTATATAAGTCGATACTCGACGACATAGAATCGGCTCGTAAACACCTGAACGTAGAACGCTGGGACGAAGGCTACACCTATCGGTTCAACACCATATCGGCCGATGCGCTCAAAGCCCGGGTAGCCCTCTACATGGGCCGATGGCAAGAGGCGTTCGACGCTGCCGAGACGGTATTGACCGCTTATCCCGACCTCGAAGACATGAACCTAAGCACATCTACCCTACCCACACATTACAAGTCGGTAGAGTCGATTGTGGCGTTGGAACAGGTAATGACAGCCAACGTGCAAGCGCTCGAAAGCGTTTCGGCATCGTTATTGGCGGCATATCGTAGCGGAGATTTGCGCAAAAGCAAATACTTCAAAGCCAAAACGCTATCGGTGTGGATACTACGCAAAGGCGGGACTAACGAACAACGTTGTTCGTTCCGTAGCGGAGAGTTCTACCTCATCGCCGCCGAGACAGCCAACGAGCTCAATCGCCCCGATATTGCGGCCGATTACCTGAAACGACTGATGCAAAAACGATATACCGAGAAGAAATACACCGAATATGCCTCGGCAATCGATACCATGACCAAAGAGGAACTGCGCACCGAGATACTCAACGAGCGCCGTTGCGAATTGGCATTTGAAGGTCATCGTTGGTACGACCTGCGTCGCACCGGGCAACCTGAATTGACCAAAACCTACAAAAACAAGGCCGGAGAGACTACGACTTATACCCTCGACGAGGGCGACAGCCGATACTCCATCATGTTCCCCACCGAGGCCGTCGAGGCCAATCCCGAAATAGAGATTTGGAATTGACCTCTCCCCCATTCAAGATTCTAATTAACTATATGTATAACTAAAAATTAAGGTATGAAAAAATTATTACTTTCAATCGTTGCTGTCGCCACGATGACGTTGGCGCACGCACAAGGCAACTGGTCCACCCGGATCGTATCGGTTGCCGACACCACCGACTTCTATGCAGGCGCGGTATCGGTCGATGACAATGGCAATGTATATGCTGCCGGCGCACTGACCGCCACCTCGGTAGAGTTTGGCTCTACCACTCTCGAACCCATCGGTACCGCATCG
>JAFTRN010000045.1 GCA_017462265.1 Coprobacter sp.
CGCTAAGCCCTCGGCTACTCAAATTCGGCCCATTCGGGCAGATATTGTGATATACTAATCGATTACCTAACGGCAATCTTTTTATAACACAAACTCAAGCCCCTCTTTTTATTTTATCGCATAAATTATCTTAAATCATAGATTTACGAAGACTTTTAAAATCTTTATCGGACACCAATAAAAAAATGCTATTTTTACACAAAAAGCAGGGTAAAAACCGGAATAAGGCATACACAAAATCAACCTATCAAAAATCAAATAAATATTTATTTTTGAAAACTTTTTGCCACCAATTTGAGAAAAAGCACTCTTTTTGCCAATTTTCTCGTAAAAATATTTGACATTTTCCATTTCTTTATATTATCTTTGTAGCCGAAGATAAAAACATGGCCGTCACCCTCTCCCGAGAATAGAGTGACAACCGTAAAAAAACAAGTGAACTTTCAATAGATATTAATAACATAAAAAAGCAGTTACTATGAATGCCCAAAAAGTACTGAGCGACTTGAAAAGACGCTTCCCCAACGAACCCGAATACCATCAGGCCGTAGCCGAGGTACTCGGAACCATCGAAGAGGCTTACAACGAACACCCCGAATTTGATCGCTACAACCTCATCGAGAGATTGTGCATACCCGATCGTGTATTTTCGTTCCGTGTAACCTGGGTTGACGACAAAGGTCAGGTACAAACCAACATGGGATATCGTATCCAACACAATAATGCCATCGGTCCGTACAAAGGCGGTATCCGATTCCACTCATCGGTAAACCTTTCTATTTTGAAATTCCTTGCTTTCGAGCAGACTTTCAAAAACTCACTCACCACGTTGCCCATGGGTGGCGGCAAGGGTGGATCGGACTTCAGTCCCCGCGGTAAATCCGATGCCGAAATCATGCGTTTCTGCCAAGCTTTCATCGCCGAATTGTGGCGTCACATCGGCCCGCAGACCGACGTCCCCGCCGGCGATATAGGCGTAGGCGGCCGTGAGGTAGGCTATATGTATGGTATGTACAAGAAAATGGCCCGCGAAAATACCGGTACATTCACCGGCAAAGGTCTCGAATTTGGCGGTTCACTCATTCGCCCCGAG
The DNA here is from genome assembly GCA_017462265.1 of Coprobacter sp. GTDB lineage: Bacteria > Bacteroidota > Bacteroidia > Bacteroidales > UBA11471 > Caccoplasma. The sequence goes on from JAFTRN010000045.1 coordinate 1,094, forward strand.
GCTACCGGCTATGGTAACGTATATTTCTTGCTCGAAATGCTCAAAACCCGTAACATCGACATCAAAGGTAAGGTGGTTGCCGTTTCGGGCTCGGGTAACGTAGCCCAATACACTGTGCAAAAGCTTATCAGCCTCGGCGCCAAAGTCATTACCATGTCCGACAGCAACGGCTATATCTACGATCCCGATGGTATCGACGAAGAAAAACTCGCATACATCTTCGAGTTGAAAAACCTCTATCGCGGTCGTATTCGCGAATATGCCGAGAAATATGGTTGCAAATACGTGGAAGGCGCACGCCCCTGGAACGAGAAATGCGACATAGCCATGCCCTCGGCCACACAGAACGAAATCGATGGCGACGACGCTCGCGCACTGCTCGCCAACGGCTGTTTCGCCGTGTCTGAAGGTGCCAATATGCCCTCTACCCCCGAAGCCATCGAGGAATTCATCAATGCCAAGATACTCTATGCCCCGGGTAAAGCCGCCAACGCCGGCGGTGTGTCGGTAAGCGGTCTCGAAATGACACAGAACTCGATAAAACTGAGCTGGACCAAAGAAGAGGTCGATGCCCGTTTGAAACAGATTATGTTCGACATTCACACCCAATGTGTGAAATATGGTACACAGTCCGATGGCTATGTAAACTATGTAAAAGGTGCCAACGTAGCCGGATTTATGAAAGTGGCCAAAGCCATGATGGCGCAAGGCGTACTCTGATACCCCTCCTCCCCTCATCTATATACACCCGGCAGTGCGCTTGCACTGCCGGGTGTTGTTTTTTATTTCTAAATTTTGAAAAAAGTTGGTGGGGAATGTGATTTACATTATCTTTACCCGACAAAAGAATGTGGCCTCAGAGAATACTCCTTAAATATTCTCGAATAGTAGTGGCAACGAGCGTAATGTAAACCTGTTTACAAACTGCGATGCGAATGCAGCCAATCTTCTATAAAATAAAATTCAAACAGTATCTGAAATCATGAAAAAAATAGGCTGTCTGCTATGTATGATTTTGTGGGTGCATATCGCGTGGGGCGACCTCGATGTGCGTCGGTTTGGTGCCGTAGGCGATGGGGTGACACTCGATACCCACGCCATACAAGCGGCTATAGACTCGGCCTCGGCGTGCGGTGGTGAGACCGTCGTGCTGTCGCCGGGACGATACCTCTGTGGTACCCTCACCTTGCGCAACAACGTAGTGCTGCACATCGCGCGAGGCGCTACACTGCTCGGCAGCACCTCGTTGCAAGACTACCCCGAGCACGTATCGAGTTACCTCTCGCACGTAAACCGTTATTCCACCCGTTCACTGATTGTGGCCGACGGGGCTGTAAACATCGCCATCACCGGCGAGGGGATAATCGACGGACAGGGTACGCTCGAGAACTATCCCGCTACCGAGACCGAAACCCTCATGGGTATCACCCGCCGCCCCTATCTCATGCGTATCATCAGTTGCAAAGGGGTGAAGGTGCAAGGAATACGGCTGAAAAACTCTCCGGCTTGGACACAGCACTATCTCAACTGCGAAAACATATTGGTCGATGGTATAGATGTGTATAACCACGGAAACTACAACAACGATGGTATAGACATCGACAATTGTCGGCAGGTGCGCATCGTCGATAGCCACTTCAATACCGATGACGACGCGATATGTTTCAAGACCACCAACGCCACCGGGCGTTGCGAGAACGTAGTGGTAGCCAACTGCGTGATAGCCGCCAACTGCAACGCCATGAAGTGGGGCAGCGAGACCAACGGCGGGTTCCGCAATTTCACCATTACCAACTGTGTATTCCGCCGTGCCGATGAACCTACGATTTACGACCGTCCACACCGTGCCTTGGGCGGTTTTGCCATAGAAACGGTCGATGGCGCCACAGTCGAGAACATCAACATCAGCAACATATCTATGCAGGGAGTGATGACACCCATCTTCATAAGGTTGGCCAATCGGGGACGCAACTATTACGACGGCGGCCCCACACAACCCGTAGGCACGTTGCGCAATATACACCTGTCGAATATCACGGCCCATATGCACGGCTTGGTATCGAGTTCCATTACCGGCCTCGACGGCTACCCCGTGGAGAATATCACCCTGAGCAACGTGCATATAATATGCGATGGCGGTGGCGATGCTGCGTATGCCCGCAACAGAGACCTTCCCTCGCACGAGAAAGAGTACCCCGAGACACTGCTGTTTATCGACGCGCCGGCCTCGGGCCTGTTCGTGCGAAACGCTCGGGGGCTGCACTTGCAAAATGTAACACTCGAAGCCCGCACCGCCGACCCGCGAGCGTTGCTCTTCATGGAGAATGTTGATGACGCCACCCTGCAACACACCGCACTGCGCAATCCCATCACGCACCCGCAACTCATATTGCGCGACAATAGCGACATCATCATTAGCAATTTGAAATATAGTGATATACAAATCGAAGGCTCGCAATCGCACGACATTGTCATAGACCGCGACCTCACCACCATCTACACCGATGGTGCCACCCGCAAAGCATTGAAAAAGTAAGAACTATGAAACGATTTATCTCACTCTGCATCGCGCTATGCGCCATAACCGTCCTCACGGCACAAAATCAGTTCACCGCACAAGAACTCTCCCTGAAAGGCGACTCGGCCTACATGGCTAAAAAATACAAAGCGGCCGTCGAATATTACGAACAAGCCGCCGAGCAAGGCGACGCCCACGCGCAATACCGCTTGGCCGAATGTTATTACACCAAGAAAGGCGTGCATCGCAACTACGACAAGGCCTACGAGTGGAGCGAAAAAGGCGCGGCGCAAGGCAATGCCGGCGCCCAATACATACTCGGTGCCTGCTACTACCGCGGACGTGGCGTGAAGCGCGACAACAAAAAGGCGTTCGACCTGTTTACCCTCGCCGCCAATCAGGGATTGGCTGTTGCTATGCAAGAGTTGGGCTGTTGCTATGCCGACGGCATAGGCACCGAGATCAATGAGCAAGAGGCCGTACGTTGGTTCTCGGCCGCTGCCGGACAGGGACTCGCCGATGGACAATTCCTGCTCGCCAGTTGCTACTACAGCGGTACCGGCATAGAGCAGGACTACAACAAAGCTTACTATTGGTATCGCAAAGCCGCCTATCAAGAACACACGCAGGCGCAATATTTCCTCGGTATGTGCTATTATGCCGGCGAAGGTATCGACAAAAACAATCAGGAGGCCATCAAATGGTTGCAAAAGTCACTACGCAACGGCCTCGATGGCGAACGCGCCGTCATGGCCCGCGAAATGTTGCGCCGCATGGCCGCCCCCGTGGAAATTATGTAATCTATGGCGCCCAGTCTCTGACTGTGCGAATGGTGTTTATATCCGCACGCCCGATAGTTGCACTTTTATATCCGAATTGCCAACTATAATAATAGGGGTCATTGCCCGTGCCTCCGATGGTTGTATTTCCATTGGAATACCATGTACCGACCATCGTATATCCGCCATTCCACCAAGTATCGTCACAATAGAGCGACATCAAAGCCGCCTCACGCACATTGGGTACTCGGTATCCATTCTCGGTATCGCAACCGATATCGGAACCATTCTCCAACATCTCTTTCATAGCCAAATAGTTGCCACTATTATAACTTCCACTCACATTTGTACGTGTTACCGTCTCCCCTGTTTCGAATCCGTAATAAACCCGAGCGGTCTCGACGTGCTCATTACCGGTTTCCAATTCTCGCGACGTATAGTATCGTAGTGATTTCGTATTGACATTGGTCAGGTCGAAACGGAATCCGCCGTTTCCATTTTCCGACACCTGTACCAACAACTCGGGATAGCCTACCCCCTCCTCACCCTCCTCGGTATAAGCCGGGCTCTCGATACCCAGATTACGCACGCAACGAATGGAGAAAGGTGCATATTTACCATATCGGGTAAAATAGCCATCAGCCGAAATACCCTCTTCGGCCCACAACACTTTCACCTGAGCGTCGCTACCATTTCCTCCGTCCCAAGTACTGCAAATAAGGTGATTTCGCCATTTATAAGCACCTCTATATGGCCCCGCAGTGAAGGTTTCGTTGGGTTGTGCCGCCATCTTGGTGGTATAGAGAGCGGCATCGCTATCCAAGCCTTGTTGGCCTATATATAAATCGTAAAGCTGATTGATCGATGCCACATACCATCGCAACTCATCGGCATCAATCACCTCATTGCCGTCATTATCACGGTTTCGGAGCAAGGTGGCGTATCGCAATACGGCACACTCTTCTTGTAGGAAATTTATCGTCAATATCTGGTTATTGATGGTTACCGTATAATCATTTTCACGGTCGAAATCAACAAACTCGTCCCATCTTGTCACTCCGGGAGATATACCCCACATACGCAACGAGTTATACAGCCCGTTTACCTCTGACGACCGGCCTATGTTCGAGCCCAAAGTATAATCTGTCGTTTGTGTCGTGGTCATGGTCTCATTACTACTGTAGAAATACAATTGGCTGTCGGCAAACTCATCGACCGACTCACAGCCCCATGCCGTCATCAAACCGGGTTTCGTGATATTATATGGGGTTTGTATCGAGCGTTGACGTATAGTAATCACACTGCTTGTCAATGAGCTGCTACCATCTTTACTCGTCTCGCTATCGCATAAGATATGCATCAAACGGTTGGGGCAATTCACAAATGATTTCCATAGGTCTTGCGGCTTAAACTCCGTATTGAACGGGTCGGTCTCATAATAATATTCATCGACAAAGACTGTGACATACAGACAATATTCATCGTTAGCGTCGAGCCTGAACGCGCTGGCAGTCGCTTTCTCGGCTTCGGGCGCATTATTCAATTTCACTTTTTCATCTTTCACAAATTGGATAAACTCCACGACATTCATCAGACTATCGTTGCTATCGACATTCGGCTCTCTGTATTTATCGCCGGGATACCATCGGTTATGTGTCGAATAACTGCCATCGCTGTTTATTTCATTGGGCATAAACCATACCCATTTGTAATCTTGAGTAGGTATTTGCGTACCACTTTCCATATCGGGCATACCTTCACTAAAGGGCGTTTTCACATACCAAGTAATAGTTTTTTCCAAAATCGACTCGGCACTAATACGATATACCCGCTGCCCATAATGGGCATCGAATGTATGAATTTCTTCTCGCGACTTATACACGTCACCCATAGCCCCCGACTGGTTTTCTACGTCGGTCGTCACCTCCAATTCGATATTGTGTACGCCTCTTATGGTTATCGTATAGGTATAATGCGTATTACGATTGATTGTAAAATCGTTGTAGTCACCTCCACTTTTACTATTACCAAAATTGCCTAAATGCACATAGTAGGTCACATCGGCCTCAAGATATTGCATCGCGTTTTCGTCGTCGGTATCGACCTCCATCAGCACCTTACCTTTGATAATCATATATGTTGCATTTTCCGGAGCATATTCCCATAGTCCGGCGGCCATATCGTAGGAACCATCATCTTTTTTCTTACGTAAATCACGCTGATTATAGGTAGTCAATCCGGTCGTATCCTCCATGTTTTCCAACATATAGAACGAGAAGCCATAAATTCCGTCGGCATCTGTCTCAAAGTGTTGCTCGTCATTATCGAAATAGCCCAGGTCGTCGGCATCATCGTTCACGGCCAACAAATGGGTACCTTTGGGCAATCGCACGACTTTCCACGATTCGGGCACAAAATCTTTCATTTCTTGATTGGCCAAGGTCGATTCGCCCACCTTGACATTGACCGTGATTTTAGCATCGAGGCGCACCAACGGGACACGTACATCGGCTCCGTCTTGGGTAATATCGCCATTTGCATCTATCGTGATATTCCCCACATTACCGGTCATTAAAAAACAGCCTGTACGAGAGGTAATTTCCTGATTCAGTGTTATTGTGAGACGTTGTAATTCTGCCAACGAGCCCACGGTATTCAGTTGGTCGGCCGAGATATTCAACTGGTCGGCATTGAGATTGGCTATCAAATAGATACTACCGCCGGCCATCGTGGGCGTCTTTATCATCACCTCACCTTCGGTATCGTTGTCATTGTTTGATGTGCGGTTGGAGACCGTCCAATAGTTTCCGGCTTCTGTCGGAAGTGTCTCTACCCTATTGGTGTAATCGTAATAGTGGGAATGTATGCGGTTTCCCGTCGCGTCAAAAACATATACAAACAAATTTTCTACACGCGACTCGGCTATTTCGTTCAACGTAGCGCGTGTACTGATTGATACTTTCTCGAAACTATGATGTCCGAAATGGAGTGTCGCACACACTTCATCATCGCCCACAAAACTATCGTACGACAATATCTCATCTTTGGTACACGCCGACAAGACGCACACGCACAAGACTATATATAACAAGTATCGTTTCATATCCATACGTTATCAGTTGAATTCCACATCTCCACTACCCACGTTCCAATCCTCTACATAGAATTCAAATTTTCCGGCTTCGGGATTATAGCTCACCGTTACCAACACATTGATAAAATCGTTGCGACGTATTGACGTAGCCGGTGATGATTGTTGAGTGAGTGGGTCGATAGTGGTAAGTACAATAGGGGTGTTATAGCTTATTGTGCCGTTACCGCTTTGTGTAGCGGTTTTGTTCACAACATACAATCTGAAATAATTTCCGGTGGAACTGGTCGATGTAGAGCCTTGTACTCCGCCCGAACTTGACACATTCACATAGTAAGAGCCTCCACGCATCGTTATATAAGATGCGCCGCGCTGCGTTCTTGTCGCAAATGTAAACGCTACCGGAGAGGAACCTACCGACACCCCGCTCGAGACAGGAGCCTGCATATACAGACCGGTTTCCACATTTTTTATATAATACTGATTCTGCGTGCCGGTAGCTATCAGTTGCCACACATTGTCTGTGCCTACCGTGCTGCTACTCGTACTCAATGTAGCTGTCGAGACAACGCCATCACCCGCACTCAGATAGCGACGACGATTGGGGTTATACAACAAGAAATAGCTCTCATCACCCACCGAGAGATTCGACGTCTGACTTATCGTGCTACTCCAATTCGGCTCGTAGGCATAAGTTGTTTCTACGGCTCCCTCATACTCCAAATCCAATGTATAGGTATAATTCTCGCCATCGGCAACCCTGCTTTCCAACAAATAGCTGTCGAAAACCACCGCGCCGGTCTGTGCCTCGATAGTCTTATAATCGGCATCGGTATCGGGTGTAAACGGCGTAAGCGCATACGACGACGTAGCGAGTGGAGCGGCCATATCGCCAAAATATTTACGATCGGTACCATCATCGAACACATAGGCCTGTTTCTGCGTAAAATTATCGCTGAATGTCACACTGCGTATCTTCAAAGGCAAACTACCACTATTGTTTTTCACCTCTATACGCAAGCGGGCAAACGTTCGTATCAATTCACCCTCTACCATATTGCGTCCCGCATGCAGTTCTATCTCTTGCATCAACGATAGCGGTTGTACCACCTCGCAAGAGCTTATATTGTCGGTTGCACTGCCGGCAATCATATTATTCATCAAAGTCTCATAGTCGGTCGAGGCCCATGCCGAAACCAATCCGCTACGGAACGAGGTACCGGCTATCTCATGGTCATTATAATTGGCTACCGCCATCAAGGTATATATCCCACGTTTCAATCCATAACTTTTGTCAAACGTCACCTCTACTTCCGACAGCCCGCCATCTACCTCTATATTTTCTTGTGAAGCGACTATCTCCCTATTCTCATCGACGATATACACCGACACCAAGTAGAAGTATCGTCCATCGACAAGCTGTTCGCTCTGCGACCAATAGTCGGGCGACGAGGGGTAGTCCGACACATTTCCCCGAGTACTTGTTGTCGAGGTAAACAGTCGGAATGACAATTCTACGATGTCGTCTTGCGGGGCATATTCGTTCCTCTCACAAGAGACAGGTATTGCAAGCAAGGCTATGAATATCAATAATTGTATTTTTCTCATCGTCTTACAAGGGTATATCGAATGACGATTGCAATTCGTTCCAGGCCTTAATCTTCAACGTCAATGTTACAGAGGTCTGCCCGAAACGTATATCATACGTGTATCTTTTCCCGGCTTCGTAAGTAGTCGCGGGAAGGGCGATGCGATGCACAAAATCGCCGGTCGATTTCAAGCAGAAACAAATTTGCGAGGTTCCATCGGTGACCTGAGGTATAGTGAGTAACCACCCGTCATTATCGGAATATTTCTGTCTCGAATCATAATCGGTACTATAAGCCACCGCTATGGTACGCTCCGATGATGTCGAGGCAAAAGGCACTCCGGCGACATCTTCCCACTCGTATATCTTACGAGGTGTCTCCTGCGTTGATGGATCGGGGTAATCCTCGGGATACCATAGAATATTTTCACCATTCATTGTGCCATCGTCATCGATTGTACCAAATGCCAACATTCCTGTTGTGGCTATACCGCAATCTATCCGGGTATTTTCCAGCCAAAAGGCTGTGAGGGCATCGCTATCGTCGTAGGTACTTCCATCGCTATTGATGAACGAAAATCGAAACATCAACGCCGATAGCGTGTGTAACATATTCAATGGTACAGGCTCCCACATTCTGAATGTAGGAGAGTTGGTATCCACATAGGCGTATGCCATCATCAGGTCTTCTTGGAAGTGTTCGGTATTATAATCCACCACAAATGTCGAGATATTCGATGAACTGATTTCATCGACCGCCGACTTGGGATAGTAAGCGTTGAATACATATTTGGCGCCTATAACCCACTTAGCGGCCTCCTCGCTATAAGTCCACGACTTGTAATTATCCCACGCCGTACCCTCACGATAGACAAGAGTTACATCGCCATTATCATTACCCAACACGTGCCGAGTTTCCACCCCATCTAACTCGTAGGCCGACCATATACCGATAGCTCTTCCGCCGGTAACGCTACAAGCGGTCTGCAAATCGCTGTTATTCTCTATCAATGCACGAGTGTCGTACATACCGACAGAACGCACATTCCAACGTATATAATCGGCTTCGGCCGTGCCTATAGTTGATGGCGATTGGGTTATGAGATGTCCCATCTCCTCTCCACAAGAGGAATATAACAAGGCAAGCAATATCGCAAACACGACATTACCCGACTTATATGTAAAAATACTGCGACGTCTCATATCTCAAGTATAACCAACGTATCACCGAGCGGATATACCCCCACTCGGTAATACGTTGTTGCTGTTTTAGAGTTCGATTTGGATTACATCTACATCTACCCAAGCCTCGGTGCCGGGAGCAAAATAGATTTTATCTTTATCGGCCGACGCGGTACTATAAACCAATCGATAGGTATAACGTTTACCCATTTCCCATTTGTCGATGAGCGTATTGCCTACACTCTCTTTTTGGAGATTGAGTTGTACCTCTTTGGTATTTTCGTTGCCATTTACAGTATAATGTACCGTCAATATCACCTCATCGGTCAATTCTTGCGGCATGAGCAAGAGTTGGTTTACGACATCAGTTTCGGTTCCGATCTCTTCGACAAGAGCCGATACATATCGAGGCGACTCAAAAAACTTGATATTTCCCTTAAATGCCACATAGGGGTTAGCGATTACATCATCGGCCACAGTCCATTGGGGATTTACATTCACACCTTTCTCATATTGGGTATAATCGGCCGTATTTTCTGTCAGGTTTTCTTTGAAGGTACCTTTGTATTTTACACCCGAGAGGGTAATGTCGGTAAGAATTACCTCTTCCGACGAGGTATTAGATATCGAGAAACGTATCGACGACAATGCGTGTTGGAAAGTAAGAGGAATACCGCTGTAGTAGCTTGCATCGTGCATCATGTCGGCCGATGTCTGGTCGCACACACGAGTACTGAACAACAAATCATATTGATGTGATGCCTCAGTAGGTACCGCAAAATCGGTAATGGTCAGACCATCGGCGCCATAACTTCTACCATTCCAGCCCTCGCCTTGTTCCAACGTAGCCGGCGATGTTGCGGCAAACGACATTTTCTTACCATTTTCCCAGAAATAGTATTCATCACCATTTTTTGGCGCCCAACCATCGACATTCATATCATACATAATCGAATCGCCATCAAACTCGGCTTCCGTAGCATTGGCCCAGCCTGCAAAATCTTCCGTATGCGATACAGCGTAAATAATAAAGCTTTCTTCTTGAGGATAGGTATAAGCTACCGATCCATAGATATGCGAACCTACCTCGCCATAAATATTGGCACGAGTATTCACGTTGTTATACAACACCGGCGAGTCAAACGTGATTTTTTGCTTCGTTTGTTTCTCGACATTTGTCGTCTCATCGCTTACACAGCTCGCAAGCACCATACTTGCTGCAGCCGCCAAGAATAAATAATTTTTCATAACACTTGTTTTTTAATTGGTTTGTATTAAATATTATTTGGTTATATTTGTATATCCGACCACACGTCCGACCATTCTTCTACGTCGGGCGTCATACCTCCCCCATCAAGCGGAGGCGCAATTTCTATTTCATGTTCCAATAATATCCACCGCTCATCTCGCACCAACGGCGTGTCAAACATCGATGTGATGTCGATAGTTTCCACTTGTGTCGTACCATCGGTACGCATAAACTCTAAATTGAGCGTGTATATCGTAGGCTCATCGGGAAGTTTTCCGAATGTATTGAACGTGGTATAGAGTACCGCCGAGCTGCAATCGGCATCTCGCGAGCGCTTCACGTCGGTGTACTCCATGGTAAAAAACAGGCTCACGGCATCGTCGGCCACCATACGGCGATCGTATAGAGTTGCCGAGCCGGCCATACCACTGAGCAACGATACCGCCGAAGATACATACTCCAGGCCCTTGATACGTATCTGCAAATAGTAACTGAGTGTAAGCGGTGCAGCCGTGAAGAAATCGCCTTCGTTAGTGCGTAACGTATCGATAGCTACATTCTTTTGTATCTCTATCGGCTGACAGCTTACCAAGAAAAAGTGGTCGGGTATATATCTTATTTCGGGCTCGGCAAGCTGACTGCTTACCGTAGGGAAATATTGATAATATCCGTTAGAGACCGATGAGGTATAAGCCGTCATATCATAAAATTGCCTATCGTTACGCACAAAGGTTTTCTCGGTATCGAAATTATACACCATAAGGTTATACTCTCCCTCTTTTGCCGCGATATAGCCATCGATATAATAGCCCCGTTCGTCCTCACCCGTCGATTGCAGATAGCGCTCTGTCACTATATTGCCCGTTACAGGCTCGGTAAGGACGATACGCAATATTCTCGGGCGCTCATAGGTAGGACGATTACGACTTTCGTCATAGAAGCCATAGGTTACATTTTTTATCTGCTCATCGATATACACACGTATATAGTGTACGTTATACGGGTCGAGCAACGGACGATGTTCGCACGAAAGCAACACACCGACCATACCCAAGAGTAATATCGTATGCGACACAAACGCTTGCCAGGCCGACTTCCTCATCATGAGCCACCCCCTTTCTTCACACGCATCATGATGGGTATCACGAGAGAGATCTGCGCCTTGGTGGGTCCGAAATAATGCCATCGACCCTGCTTATCATGGTCTTTCCACAAAATGGAATAGTCGGGCGAAGGGTTGTATCCGCGATGAGCTATCGACGCATATCCGGCCGAAATGGAAAACTCCAAATTGAGACGTCGTCCCACCGGCATAGAATAGCCATAACTCAATCCGGCGCTCCAAAACTCGCCTTGATGGCAAATATCGCGTTTCCATTCAAAATCGTATTTTCCCGACTCGCAATATACCCCCAAGAAATGCCCCACAAGCCTATCTCGCTTCTTACGGCGACCTTCGGCCGGGCGCGGTTGCGGCGCAAACCACCACCGACCTTCGGCGCCTATGCTGAGGAATCGGTTGCAATATTCATTATCCTCCTCGCCCCACCGCCACCAAGGGAATTGATGATAGTACAGCACCGAAAATTTATCTCCGGCAAACGGCACTTCTATCGAAAAGTTCTGCCACATCAAGGCATCATACAACAAGTTGGTCTTCAATGCCAAAATCGTCTTCGTATCTCTATGAATGGGGGCGATGAAGGTCATTGGCGCCAATACCGGATACTCTATCGGCGGGAATTCCACAGGGAAAGGCAATATAGCCGAAGGTGTCACATCATGACGCGCCACGCACACCCATGTCGCATAACGCAATCGTGGCATGATATTGCGCAGAATATATCGCCACGTCTTACCGCTATCGAGGCGCTTCAACATCGCTTTACGACTTTCATCGCTTATCGAGTCCATATCGATAATCGACAATACCGTATCTCTATCGGGGCGTGTATAATGTGCCTCAATCTCCTCACGCAGGCCCGGCCAGTTCTCGGCCAATGGCGCTAAAACAATCTGCGAGTCGGAAAACAACGCATAATCGGGAATATTTCGTAAAAGATAACGCTTGGCCGTCTTTCCACGCTCTCGTGCCAACCAAGCATTGAAAGAGTATGGCCCCTCGGGTGATGCATATGAGTAGATAACTATACTATCTACCCCCACCGAGCGAAACGAGTCGTGGAGATATTTCTTGATTGATGATAATTGGGCGCTATTGCCCATATAGTTTTCATAGATTGAAATCTTATTGACCGGATAATATATGCGAGATGTCAATACGGCAGACGAATCGGGTATATCCACAGCCGATGCAGATATAGCGAACAATAATATCATAATTATCAACCCGATACGTCTCATAGGTATCCAATGCAATATATATACAATAGCAAAGATATAAAACCTGTAATAAAAATCATTACAAATGATTGTAAATTTTTAATAACATATACATATAAATCAGAGAAATATGATATATTATAAATACATATCGAAGGGAAATTTTCAGACATTTCAGTAGAAAGGCTACATAAATATGAAAAATTTGCAAATAAAACGGCAATTTGTTTGCATTTCTATTTTTTATTACTACTTTTGTCAAACAAATACAGAAAATAACTGTTAATAGATAGTCAAAACGTGCTATGAACATGATTGTTACACATATTTGCCATTGGCAAGGTTGGTATCGTACTTACAATCCTCACCGGTCGTAAGAACCAACTTGTGTATTCCATATAGTAAGGTTTGTCCCGGTGGAGACAAACCTTTTTTTATTTCTCGAAAATAACACTCTAAAACATAAAGCTATGAGTACAAAAAAATTTTTACTGCAAGAAAAAGACATTCCCATGGCATGGTACAACATCGTCCCCGACATGGTAAACAAACCCCTGCCCCCGCTCAATCCGCAAACACATCAACCGATGACCGAGGAGGACTTCTATCCGCTGTTTGCACGAGAGTTGGCCCACCAGGAAATGAACCAGACCGACAGGTGGATTGAAATCCCTGAAGAGGTACGCGACCTGTACAAGATATGGCGTCCTACCCCGTTGGTACGTGCTTACGGGCTCGAAAAGGCACTCGATACCCCGGCTCATATCTATTTCAAAAACGAGAGTGTAAGTCCCGTGGGTTCGCATAAGCTCAACTCGGCCATAGCACAAGCCTACTTTTGTAAAAAAGAGGGCGTCACCAACATCACCACCGAGACCGGTGCCGGTCAGTGGGGCGCGGCACTCTCTTATGCGGCCAAAGCGTTCGGACTGGAACTTGCCGTATATATGGTAAAGGTGAGCTATCACCAGAAACCCTATCGTCGCTCTATCATGCAGACATTCGGTGCGCAAGTGGTGGCATCGCCCAGCATGAGTACCCGCGCCGGTCGCAAGATACTGACCGATCACCCCAACTACCAAGGCAGTCTCGGCACAGCCATATCCGAGGCCGTGGAGCTCGCCATGCAGACACCCAACTGCAAATATACCCTCGGCAGCGTGCTCAACCATGTGATGCTGCACCAGACCGTGATAGGTCTCGAAGCCGAGAAACAAATGGAAATGGCCGGTGAATACCCCGACGTGGTAATCGGCTGTTTCGGTGGTGGCTCCAATTTCTCGGGTATAGCCTTCCCCTTCCTGCGCCACAAACTCACCGAGGGCAAGGATATTCGCATCATCGCTGCCGAACCTGCCTCTTGTCCCAAACTCACCCGCGGTGCATTCCAATACGACTTCGGCGACGAAGCCGGCTACACCCCGTTGCTGCCCATGTTCACCCTCGGCCACAACTTCGAGCCGTCAAACATTCATGCCGGCGGACTGCGTTACCACGGTGCCGGTTCCATCGTGAGCCAACTACGCAAAGACGGACTTATGGACGCCGTGGACATACAGCAACTCGATACTTTCAAAGCCGCTACCCTCTTTGCTCAGGCCGAAGGCATCATTCCCGCTCCGGAATCGTCGCACGCCATCGCCGCTGCCATACAAGAGGCTGAGCAGGCCAAGCTCGAGGGCACTCCACGCACCATACTCTTCAACCTCTCAGGTCACGGGCTCATCGATATGGCCTCGTACGATCGCTACCTATCAAACGACTTGCAAAACTATGAAGTAACCGACGAAGACGTGGCTCGCAACGTGGAACAACTCGAAAAAATCATCTAACACTCTCCTTTGAGACACTTAAAAACAGCGTTACAATCAGGTTGTAGCGCTGTTTTTTAGTACCCAATCCAGCACTTACACAAAGCAAAAGTGGAATAAGTGTATATTTTCAACCCCTACAAAGTGGAATAAGTGTATATTTTGAGCCTCTCCAAAGTGGAATAAATGTGATTTTTCCCATAACGACTATTAATTTAAATAAACAAAGAAACGGATTTATCTATAGAAAACGCTTATTGTAAGATAAAGTCAATAATTTTGTGAAACAGAAATAGTATTCTTATGACACAATTATCATTCGCATAAAAACAATTAATTAAAACTATTTTTTAGTATGCCAGACAACTATGTACTTTTCTAAGTCGTGAATTTGAAGAGTTTATGAAAGATGTTGTTTCATAAACATTCCCCATACAGGCGATGGAGGGTTGTAGCGGGATAGTAATGGCGCAGTATCGTGCGGTAGTCGATACCGCGGTGAGCCATGACAGCGGCACCGATTTGACACAGTCCCACACCATGCCCCCAACCGGCCCCGCGTAACACGAAATCGTCGCCATCGCGCTCTACGACAAATGCCGAGCTATAGAGATGCGTGGGCGACAATATACGGCGTATGTAGAGTTCTTTACCCACTGTCATTGTGCGCCGGGTACCCTCTATTTGCAGTCGTACGATGCGTCCCGACGCGCCTCGTTCTATGGGGGTGAGCGATAGTATGCGTCCGAAATCCACTCCCGAACGACAATATACCAGCGACGACAATTCTTCAACGCCATATCGTACTTGCCAACGATAGAAATCGGGCGTCTCCCGGTCGTAATGATTCAGCACCTGCGACAGTATCGCAGTGTCGGTGGTATGGCAATAAGCGTCGGGCGAGGAGAGTATAAACCGCGAGGCCTGCGCCTCATCGGTGAGGCAGGGTCGTGTCGTCGCTGTGGACACATCGGCTATGGGCGAAAGATAGGGGTGCGCCTCATCACCCCAACAGGCATCGAATCGCTCGGTAACACCCCCGCAGCATTTCGAGAATCGAGCGTCGCATACCTGCCCGTCATACATCAACACCTCGCCCCTTGTAGCGGCTATCGCCTCGGCTACACACGGGCTCACCACGCGCGTCATGCCTTGATAGCGCTGGCAATGGTCATCGGCACACACGTCAAACAGAGTATGATCGTCGCGATCGTACCAACGTACGATTTCGGTATCGGTATCACTCACGACAGCTTGTGTCGGCACTCGCGGGGTAGCACCGGTAAAGCGGGGCAGTTGCGCCCAAAGCCATGAACGGGAAACGACGGCATGTGCCTTGAGCAACTCGAGCGACGAGGTAGCACTCATCTCCGAAGATATGACACTCGACAAATAACACTCCAACGACACTTCATTTATCGCCCACACCACGCCCGCATCGCACAACAGATGTAACTCGCCCGGAAAACGTTGGCTCTCGCATCGTTGCCAATGAAATTCCACCCCTATTGTCACTCCCGAGAGTTCAAATAGCGTATCATCGTCCACAGGCATCAAAGAGAGGCTCTTATGACAAATATTATCTATCGTGAAGGTCGCACCATCGGATGAAATCGTCGCCTCATACACCCCGGCCGGGAATAGTCCCCCCTCTGCCGTTCTATAGTCGCCAAGCAAGGTGAAGCGGATAGAGTGTCCGCTCATTATACCTACGGTAATATGTGGCTCGGCTTGTATCATCAATTATCGGTAACAGTATTTACCCGGGGACGGCCTATCGCCAGCAACATCAACCCCGCAAACGTTATAGCGCCATTGAGCATCAACAATTCATAGCCCAGTCGGTAACCATAGGTGTAGGTACACCACTGTTGCAACGCATAGCACAGCAGTGGCGACACAACAGCAACAACCGGTATATACTTGTCACGAGGCATACCTCGCATATACAATCCATAGACAAACAGCCCGAGCAACGGTCCGTAGGTATAACCGGCAATAGTGTATATGGCGTCGATGATGCTTGTATCGTTGAGCCGCTCGATGAGACACATCAGCAACACCAGCACTACCGCCACCGCTATATGCACCACCTTACGTATGCGCACCGCAACCCTCTCGTCATGCCGAGATACATCTATCATATCCACACATACCGATGTAGTAAGAGCCGTCAAAGCCGAGTCGGCACTCGAAAACGCGGCGGCCACGATACCTATACTGAACAGCAACAGCACCCCGAACCCAAGATAGTTGGTCGCCAACATCGGCAACAATTCATCGGTCCGGGCCGGAATAGCGATACCCTCCTGTCCCGCAAACGATACCAGCAATATCCCCAGCACCAAGAACAGTAGATTTACCGGTATGAACAGCGAACCATAGACATACATATTTTTCTGTGCCTCGCGCAACGTGCGAATGGAGAGGTTTTTCTGCATCATATCCTGGTCAAGCCCCGACATCACTATCGTGATGAATATACCACTGAAAAATTGTTTGAAGAAATTCTGTGTCGAACGCCAATCGTCGAAAACGAAAACCCTATCGTATCCGCTCTGTCGCACGGTCTCGACCACGCCCCCCATATCGAGGTGCATACGTGTCATGAGTTGAGATAGTATCAGCGCCAGCGCGCCAATCATAAACACCGTCTGCAACGCGTCGGTGCGCACAATCGTACGGATACCGCTACGATGGGAATAGAGCCAAATGAGCAATACCACAGCCGACGCCGTGGCCCAAAACGGGATATTCCACCCCGCCAGCACTATCTGTTGCAAGATAAGTACCACGATGTAGAGACGAGCCGCCGCCCCTATTATCTTCGAGATGAAAAAGAAGATGGCTCCGGTCTTATACGAACAGAAACCGTATCGGCGTTCGAGATAGGTATAAATAGAGGTAAGATTGAGACGATAATAGAGTGGCAACAGCACCTTGGCTATCACCACATATCCCACGGAAAAACCGAGCACGGTCTGCATATAGGTCATATCTATGGCGAGGGGCATACCGGGCACCGACACGAAAGTCACACCCGAAATAGAGGTTCCCACCATACCTATGGCTACAAGCCACCAAGGCGAGGATTTTCCGGCCAAGAAGAAATTGGCATTATCGGTAGATTTCCCGCCCGAGAAACGTCCGATAAGCAACAATACGGCAAAATAGGCCAACAATATAATGAGTAGCAGCAAGCCGTTGTTCATAGCAATAGGATAGAGCTGTTTCTAATTTTGCTTGAAGCGATAAGTAATCGTACCTATTTGATTCTCGTTACCATCGGTCTTTATGGCAAATTTCGCCCGTCGGGCAGCCGCTTCGGCCCGCGCCCGCAACGTTGCGTTGGTATATACCGTACCCGTACTGCCTTGGGGGGTTGCCGCCGCATTCACCACATTACCTTTCGCATCGACCGTGATTTCTACAACCAGCACACCCTCGTCGTTCGTACCCGAATACTCGGGACGGGGCAGATAACCCACCAAACCGCGACCACCGAGGTCGTAGTCACCATATCCCGGCGAACCGCTTACAGCCCCGATAGTGGCCGTGCCTTGTGGAGAGCCTTTTTTCTCGCTGCTCACGCCCGAGGTATCGGCCACATTCTTACCCTTGTTCACCGCGTCGGCCCACAAATTATCGAAATGCGTTGTCTCAGGTTCGGGCTCGGGCTGCGGGGTAGGTTTATGTTCGGGTTCCTCTTGGAGTTCGGGCTTCTCCTCGTCGAGCGACACCGTCTCTTCTATATCCTGTGTCACCACGGGTTCGGGCTCAGGCTCGGGTTGCGGTATAGGTTGCACGGCCGGCGTGGGTGTGAATGTTCCCGCCTCGGCATCGAGCATACCCAACTGCAATACGACCCCTTCACCATCATTATCGGGTATGACCGGCGTTGCCAACGTACAGAATATCAATGCCAGCAATGCCGCCACATGCACCACGATGGTGACCAATAGGGCCCATATATCTTTTTTCTTGTCTTCCATTATTTCACGAAACCGCAAGTACAGTTTCTTATTCCTTTATAGGTTTTGTTGCCAACACCATACGCAGTTGGTTATCGTTAGCGATGTTCAGTACTTTCATTATCTCGCGATAGGGTACACTCTCATCGGCATAGAGAGCAAAATACATATCGGGCTCGCTATCCCTTGCCGACAGCAGGTACGACGGCAACTCGGCATAGTCCACCTTCACGGTCTTTTCCTTCCCCACCGCCACGTAATAGTTGAGAGCGGCATCGATGGTCACTCTTGCCAGCGGCTTCGCCACGTTTTGTTGCTTGCTTTGAGGCAGATTTACCTTCACCGCATTGGGGAACACGAATGTCGATGTCACCATAAAGAATATGAGCAACAAGAATATAACGTCGGTCATCGACGACATACTGAAAGAGGCTTCGATACGATTTTTACGTTTAAGAGCCATATATCACCCTCCCCTTATTTTTTAGCGGCCGGTTCGTTGAGCAAGTCCATAAACTCCATGGTGCGAGCCTCGAGCTGGTTTACCACGGTACTCACTCGCGAAACGAGCAGGTTATAGGCAAACATGGCGATAATACCCACCACGAGACCGGCAACGGTAGTCACCAACGCCTCGTATATACCGCTCGACAATGTGGTAATATCGGCGGCCTCGCCGGCAGCAGCCATACTATGGAATGCCGTCACCATACCGAGCACCGTACCGAGGAATCCGAGCATCGGGGCGCCTGCCGCCGTGGTAGCCACCCACGAAAATCTACGTTCGAGTTTGGCAACCTCTATGTTACCTACATTCTCGATAGCCACCAACACATCGTTCATCGGACGCCCGAGACGGGTTATACCTTTTTCGATAAGACGAGCCACAGGGGTGTTTTTGTTTTTGCACAATGTCAATGCCGAGTCTATATCGCCATTGTGTATATAATCTTTGATACGTTGCATAAAGGTATCATCTTCCTTGGCAGCGTCGCGTAGCACCAACATTCTCTCCACAAAGATGTAGATAGTGAGGAGCGACAAGAGGAAGAGCGGAATCATGATAATACCACCTTTGAGGGTGAGTTCCCACAGGCTGAGTTCAGCCACGGCGGGCGACTCGATAGTCACTTCGGTAACGGGTTCTGCCACAGTGGCAGCTTGCACAAGCAATGATAGTAACAGACTCATAACAGAGATTTTTTATTTTTCGTTTTTATTTTCAATATATTATTAGACAACGTTTTATTTCAAACATTCTTTATATCGGCGTATCGTCTCTTCGAGGCCCATATACAGGGCGTCGCTGATAATGGCATGGCCTATCGACACCTCGGCCAACCCCGGTACACAAGCATGGAAGTAGGCCAGATTCTCGAGGCTGAGGTCATGCCCGGCATTTACACCGAGGCCCAACTCATGCGCTCTCGCGGCTGCAACGACAAACGGAGCCACAGCCGCCTCGCGATCGGCGGTATATCCGGCTGCATAAGGCTCGGTATATAGTTCTATGCGGTCGGCTCCCGTGCGAGCGGCCCACTCTACCATCTCCACATCGGCATCGACAAAAATCGAAGTGCGAATACCCGCCGACCGGAAACGACCTACCACATCGCACAAGAAGTCGTAGTGCGCACGAGTGTTCCACCCTGCGTTAGAGGTGATGGCATCGTGCGCATCGGGCACCAACGTGACCTGCGCCGGCTTCACCTGCAACACCAGTTCCACAAACTTATCTATGGGATTACCCTCGATATTGAACTCGGTGTGCAGCACCGGACGCAACGCATACACATCGGCATAGCGTATATGACGCTCATCGGGGCGCGGGTGCACCGTGATACCCTGTGCGCCGAAACGTTCACAATCGAGAGCCACTTTCAGCACATCGGGTACATTCCCGCCACGAGCATTGCGCAACGTGGCCACTTTATTGATATTTACACTCAGTTGTGTCATAACGAGGTAGTATATTCTGTTTTTTAAGAATTCTTTGTTTTCACGAGGTCTATATTAAAGAAATTCGATACAGCCTCTACAGACGTAATCGTTTTTTTTCTATTTTTGTACGTCCAATTATGCGCAAATTTAATAGGTTTTGTTTAAATCTAAAAAAATTACCGCCAACAAAACGTCGCAATTTGGAATTTTGTCATTTTTATAACAAAAATTAGATATGAAAATAGCCATTTTCGGAAAAGCATACGCCTCGGACAAACTATCGGCCATAAAACAGATATTCGATCTATTGGTGAAACACCGAGCCGAATTTATCATCGACAGCGAGTTCAAGCGCTCTCTCGACAACATCGGTATCGACCTGCCCTGTTGCGACATATTCACGGGCAATGATTTCCACGGCGATATAGCATTCAGTCTCGGAGGCGACGGCACATTCTTGAAAACAGCCGAGCGCGTAGGTAACAAAGGTATTCCCATTCTGGGCATCAACCTCGGTCGCTTAGGATTCTTGGCCGATGTGCAAGAAGATGAGATAGAGAGTGCCATCATCGACATACAGAATGGCAATTATCATATCGAGGATCGCGCTTTGTTGCAAGTCACCCACGGCTATGAGGGCTGCTGGCCCTACGCCCTCAACGAGGTAGCTGTATTAAAACTCGACACATCGGCCATGATAACCATTCACGCCTATCTCAACGGGGTGTTTCTCAATACCTACCAAGCCGACGGACTATTAGTGGCTACCCCTACCGGTTCCACGGGCTATTCGCTGAGCGCCGGCGGACCTATCGTAGTGCCGCAAGCATCCAATTTCATCATCACACCGGTCGCACCCCACAGTCTCAACGTGCGTCCCCTCGTCATCAGTGACAACGATGAGATACGCCTCACAATCGAGAGTCGCAGTCCCTACTTCCTCATCAGTCTCGACGGTCGTTCGCAAGAACTCCACTCGGGCTACAGCATCACCTTGCGCAAAGCGCCGTTCCCTATTCGCGTCATCAAACGCAACGAGTACACCTATTGCGACACACTACGCAAGAAACTGATGTGGGGAGCCGATTTACGGAGCCATTTATAGCCTCCAAAAACTTCATTTATGTACCAAACAATTACAACCGATACAGAGTTCGGCGAAGTCGTCATACAACAGCGTGAGACAGTGCGCAACATCATATTCCGCGTGAGAAACGGCCGTCTGCACATCACCGCGCCCACCACAGCCACCATCGCTTCGATTGGCGAACTCATAGAGAAGAAACGCGCCACACTGCGCAGACTCTTTCAGCGAGGAAGCAACAATTATCTGCGTCCCGGCGATATTATCCACACCCACGACTTCACGATTGTCATTGAGACACACGACAGCGACAAATACATCGGTCGCATGGCGGACAACACCCTGCACATAACTCTACCCCGGCACGACAATTACAATGTCGATACCATACAGCGTTGTATAGCCCGCCTTGCCGGCCCGTTTCTGAAACACGCTGCCGAGAGATTCCTCCCGGCTCGTCTCGACCATTGGGCCAAGATATTGCGTTGCAACTACAGGAGCGTAAGCATATCGTATGGTGTAAAACGACTGGGGGTATGTAACAGCCGGCGCGAAATAAAACTATCATACCACCTTATGCTCCTGCCCGACCGCCTCATCGACTATGTGATACTGCACGAGCTCGCACACCTCAGCGAGATGAACCACGGCCCTAAATTTCACGAAATATGCAATCGTTATTGTGGAGGAAACGAGGCCGCCCTGCAAAAAGAACTACGTCTATTTCCATTCCCTTTTCGCTGAAAAACCGTTTATAAAATGTTAAAAAATATTAAAAATCAAATCATAAAACCGCTATCTCTATTAAATATGGTATGAGTTATTGCAAATGCGGGGTAAAATATCTATATTTGTACCCCGTAATCGAACCGTAGTCGAGGGGGCAGTTTTGTCCCCTCGTTTTATTCTAAAAAGCTCTACTCGGGAACATAATGATGAGAATAAGGCCATGGTTCTTTAAGAAAAAACAAACGAATGATAGACCAGAACATCGTACAGCAAATTGCAGAAGAGGGTATCGCCGATAGCGATATGTTCATTGTAGATATCACCGTCACCCCCGACAATCGCATCGTCGTAGAAATCGACAACGACGGAGGTATAGACATAGAAAGTTGCACCCGGTTGCACCGCTTCATCGAAAGCCGTCTCGACCGTGATGCCGAAGACTACGAGTTGGAAGTAGGCTCGGCAGGCATCACCGCCCCCTTCAAGGTGTTACGTCAATATATCAAAAACATCGGCAACGAAGTAGAGGTACTCACCCGCGCCGGGCAGAAACTCTATGGTGTACTAAAAAGTGCCGATGAAGAGCAATTTGTAGTCACCATCACCAAAAAGGTGAAACCCGAAGGCGCGAAACGCAAAATAGAGGTCGAGGAGGACTTGACCTTCACATACAACGAAATAAAATATACAAAATATCTAATCAGATTCAAATAAGATGGCAAGAAAAGAGGAAACAATCAGCATGATCGATACCTTTTCAGAATTTAAAGAACTGAAAAATATCGACCGTACTACCATGATCAGCGTGTTGGAAGATTCTTTCCGCAACGTACTGGCAAAGATGTTCGGCACCGACGAAAATTTCGACATTATCGTCAATCCCGACAAAGGCGACTTCGAGATATGGCGTAATCGCAAAGTAGTAGAAGATGGAGAGGTAGAAGATCCCAACCTGCAAATATCTCTGTCGGAAGCAAAAAAAATCGACGAGGATTATGAACTCGACGAAGAGGTGACCGACGAAGTTTTCTTCGAGAAATTCGGCCGTCGCGCTATTTTGAATCTGCGTCAAACCCTCGCGTCAAAAATTCTCGAACTGCAAAAAGATGCCTTGTACAACCAATACAAAGACAAAATCGGACAGTTAGTGAGCGCCGAGGTATATCAGATATGGAAAAAAGAGATGCTGCTCATCGACGATGATGGCAATGAATTGCTGTTGCCCAAGAGCGCACAAATACCCGGCGACTTCTACCGCAAAGGCGAGACAGCCCGTGCCGTCATCGCCCAAGTCGATAACAAAAACAACAACCCCAAAATCATTGTATCGCGCACCTCGGAAGATTTCCTTCGTCGCCTATTCGAAATAGAGGTTCCCGAGATACACGATGGTCTCATCACCATACACAAGGTGGCCCGTATCCCCGGCGAACGCGCCAAAATAGCCGTGGAATCGTATGACGAACGCATAGACCCCGTAGGCGCCTGCGTCGGCGTGAAAGGATCGCGTATTCATGGCATCGTGAGAGAGTTGCGTAACGAAAATATCGACGTAATCAACTACACCACCAACGCCTCGCTGTTCATACAACGCGCGTTGAACCCCGCCAAAATATCTTCGATACGTATCAACGAAGAGGAGAAGAAAGCCGAGGTATTCCTCAAACCCGAAGAGGTATCATTGGCTATCGGTAAGGGTGGTCACAACATCAAACTCGCCAGTATGCTCACAGGCTACACCATCGACGTATATCGCGACATCGAAGAAACCGAGGAGGACATCTACCTCGATGAATTCAAAGACGAAATCGACGAATGGGTTATCGAGTCGCTGAAGAGCATCGGTTGCGCCACCGCTCGCGCCGTACTGAATAAGTCGCGTGAGGAACTTATAGAAAGTGCCGACCTCGAAGAAGACACCGTCGATGAGGTAATCAACATACTGAAAGCCGAGTTCGACGACACAGAAGAGGCATAAAGTCCCCGGAGATAGAAGCCGTAAGTTTCGCACCGACTATCGAAAGCGCAACCTCAAAAACACGACTTCTCATCGGCCCTCACGGTCCCGGGTGCCACAGGGAAACAAGAATAGTGGCTCAACACATTTTACCAACGTCAAAAAGTTATTATGCCGATAAGATTAAATAAAGTAACCAAAGAACTCAATGTAGGAGTATCGACCGTTGTCGCATTCCTGCAAAAGAAGGGGTTTGTCATAGAAGAAACACCGAATACCAAAATTACGGACGAACAATACGAACTCCTCATAAAAGAATTCAGCACCGATAAGGCGTTGAAAATCGAATCGGAACGTATCAACCAAGAGCGACAAAAGGAACGGAAAGTTACCCACGAAGAGGCCGAAAGCAAACCCGAAATCGCCGTTACCGAGGAGCTTCAACGCCCCCGAGTGAAAGTCGTAGGGAAAATAGACCTCGATAATAAACCGAACAAGAAACCCGAAAAGCCTCAATCCGAGGTGGTGGAAGAAAAAGTCGCCACACCGGTAGCCCAAGAGCCTATCGCCGAAGTAAAACCAGTTCCGAGCGCCCCGGTTGCAGAACAGGCTCCCGTTGCCGAACCTATTGCTAAGCAAGAGGAAAAATCCATCGCCCCCGTAGAAGATGCGAAAGTCGCTCCCATCGCCGAGCCTCAGCCCCAAACCGAGGTAAAAGAAACTCTCGCCTCCGAACCCGCAGAGAGCGCAGAGGAAAAAGAGCAAATCGCCTCCACCGATAGCGACGACGTATTCAAAATAAATCGTCCAAGCACACTGGGAATCAACGTGGTAGGAAAGATAGACCTTTCCTCTCTCAATCAGCAAACCCGCCCCAAGAAAAAGAGCAAGGAGGAGCGAAAGAAAGAACGCGCCGAGAAACAGCGCACCGAAAACAAACGCCCGGCCAATCAGCAAAACAACGGAGGAAATAACGCCAATACCGGCAACAATTCCAGCGTCAATGCCGACAGCAACAAGGAGCGCAAGAAACGTAAACGCATCGAAAAAGAGCGCATAGATATCGATCGCGAGAACAGCTATACCGGTGAGCGTAACGACCGCAACGAACGTAACGACCGCCACAACGGAAGCAAACAACAGCCGAAGTCGAAAAAACCGGTCGTAAAAGCAGAGGTAAGCGAGGAAGATGTACAACGACAGGTAAAAGAGACTCTCGCCCGTCTCACCAACAAAGGTCAGAAGAAGAGCGCCAAATGGCGTAAAGAGAAGCGCGAAGCCTTCTCCAACAAAGCCATGGAGGCTGCCGAGCGGGAAATGGAGGAAAGCCGCATACTGAAACTCACAGAGTTTGTGACAGCCAATGACCTTGCCAGCATGATGAACGTGCCGGTGAACAACGTCATCGCCACCTGCATGAGTATCGGCATCATGGTATCGATAAACCAACGTCTCGACGCCGAAACCATCAATATCGTAGCCGAAGAGTTCGGCTTCCAGACCGAATATGTAAGCGCCGAGGTGGTAGAGGCCATCTCCGAGGAGGAGGACAACGAAGAAGATCTCACTCAACGTCCCCCCATCGTCACCGTAATGGGGCACGTCGATCATGGTAAGACCTCTCTGCTCGACTATATACGCAACGCCAATGTGATAGCCGGCGAAGCCGGTGGTATTACCCAGCACATCGGCGCCTATAATGTGAAACTGGACGATGGTCGTCGCATCACATTCCTCGATACCCCCGGTCACGAGGCATTTACCGCCATGCGTGCCCGCGGTGCCAAAGTCACCGACATCGCCATCATCATCGTAGCTGCCGACGACAATGTAATGCCTCAAACCGTGGAGGCTATCAACCACGCCTCGGCCGCCGGTGTACCCATTGTATTTGCCATCAATAAGATAGACAAGCCCAACGCCAATCCCGACAAAATAAAAGAGGAATTGGCCGCCATGAACTACTTGGTAGAAGACTGGGGCGGTAAATATCAGTCGCAAGACATATCGGCCAAGAAAGGAACCGGTGTGGAAGAGCTGATGGAAAAGGTATTGCTCGAAGCCGAGTTGCTCGACCTCAAGGCCAACCCCAATCGTCGTGCATCGGGTTCTATCATCGAGTCGTCGCTCGACAAAGGTCGCGGATACGTCGCTACCATTCTCGTCGAGAACGGAACATTGCGCACCGGCGATATCGTATTGGCCGGTACACATTTCGGTCGTGTGAAAGCCATGTTCAACGAACGTAACGCCCGCATCAAAGAGGCAGGTCCCTCCGCACCGGTATTGATACTCGGTCTCAACGGCGCACCGACGGCCGGTGACCAATTCAAGGTATTGGAAACCGAGCAAGAGGCACGCGAAATCGCCAACAAGCGCGAACAGTTACAACGCGAACTCGGATTACGCACACACAAACTTCTCACCCTCGACGATATAGGCCGTCGTATCGCCATTGGCAACTTCCAAGAATTGAACATTATCGTCAA
Source organism: Coprobacter sp. (assembly GCA_017462265.1). GTDB lineage: Bacteria > Bacteroidota > Bacteroidia > Bacteroidales > UBA11471 > Caccoplasma. The sequence continues at coordinate 27,826 of JAFTRN010000045.1, forward strand.
AGGCGACGTCGATGGTTCTATCGAGGCATTGAGCGACTCTCTCATCAAACTCTCGACCGAAGAGATACAAGTGAACGTACTGCACAAAGCCGTGGGGCAAATTTCGGAATCAGACGTCACACTGGCAGCCGCGTCTAACGCCATCATCGTCGGATTCCAAGTACGTCCCTCTATGGCCGCCCGCAAGCAAGCCGAGAACGAGGGCGTGGATATACGTCTCTACTCTATCATCTACGACGCCATAGAAGAGGTGAAAGCCGCTATGGAAGGTATGCTCTCGCCCGAAATCAAGGAAGAGATTACCGCTACCGCCGAGGTGCGTGAGACATTCCGCATATCCAAGGTGGGTACCATCGCCGGCTGTATGGTGAAAGAGGGTAAGATAAAACGTTCCAACAAAATACGTCTTATCCGCGACGGTATCGTCATATATAGTGGCGAACTCGGTTCTCTGAAACGTTTCAAAGACGATGTGAAGGAGGTTGCCTCGGGATATGAATGTGGATTGAATATCACCAACTACAACGATATTAAAGTAGGCGACCTTATCGAATCATACGAAGAGGTCGAAGTAAAGAAAACTCTTTAATACACACCTATAAGGCGACGTGGTTCCCTCTGCGGGTTCTACGTTGCCTTATGCCTTTAGAAACTGTTTAAATTTTCTTAGAAATTTTATTACGGTTTCGAAAGACAAATAATTTCTATTTAACAAAACATGAACATCGAAGTCATAGATATTATTGTCGGCGGTATTCTTGCCTACGGATTGATACGCGGATATTTTTTAGGCGTAGTACAACAACTCGGCTCGTTGGGCGGATTGGTCATAGCCATATTGTTTGCCAATCTGTTCACACCTATTTTCGAGAAACTGTTGAATGAGTGGGACTTTGCCGGTGAATCCATCAACCACAAGCTGGCCTACCTCATCTCATTTCTCATCTTATTGTTCGGGTGTAACCTTATCGCCCGTCTCATAAAGAAGACACTTCGTATGTTGCACCTCGGCTGGTTCGACCGCATGGGGGGCAGTCTGTTTTGTTGTTTCAAGTACCTGCTTATAGTGAGCGTGCTGTTCAACCTCTACAACGTATTGAGCGACGATATGAAAGTATCGGTACCGCAAATACCCGACGACGCGAAACTATGCAATATCGTGATGAAGGTAGCCCCGGCAGTCATCGACTGGTCGAAAAACGAGGTTGAAATACCCGATATCGAAATAGAGCTACCCGAAATAAACAAAGACAAAATAAAAGACGTTATATCATAAGCGGTCATACCCAACGCCTGCAGTAACGCAATGAAAAAGGATAAAAAAGATTATACCGAAAATATCGACCGCACAAAAAATGCGGCCGTAGAGTCGGAAAAGATTATAAACGAGGTTACATCATCGGACTACAAATATGGATTTGTAACCGACATCGAGACCGAAATTATACCCATCGGTCTCAACGAAGAGGTCATACGTCTCATCTCGGCCAAAAAGGATGAGCCCGAATGGTTGCTCGATTTCAGGCTGAAAGCCTTTGCCCACTGGCAGACACTCGAAATGCCCCGATGGGCGCATCTCGACATACCCCCTATCGACTATCAAGCCATCAGCTACTATGCCGCCCCCAAGAAAAAAGAGGGGCCCAAAAGTCTCGACGAGGTCGATCCCGAGCTACGCGACACCTTCAACAAGCTGGGTATTTCCCTCGAAGAACAAATGAAACTCTCGGGTATCGCTGTCGATGCAGTAATGGATAGTGTGTCGGTGAAAACCACTTTCAAAGAGAAATTGGCCGAGCTCGGGGTTATATTCTGCTCGTTCAGCGAGGCCGTGAAAGACTATCCCGACCTTGTGCGCCAATACCTCGGCAGTGTAGTATCGTATAGAGACAATTTCTTCGCCGCCCTCAACTCGGCCGTGTTCAGCGACGGTTCTTTCGTGTATATACCCAAGGGGGTACGCTGCCCCATGGAGCTATCGACCTACTTCCGCATCAATGCGGCAGGGACCGGACAGTTCGAACGTACACTCATTGTGGCCGACGACGACAGCTATGTAAGCTATCTCGAAGGTTGCACCGCCCCTATGCGCGATGAAAATCAACTGCATGCCGCCATCGTAGAAATACGCGCGCACGAGCGTGCCGAGGTCAAATACTCGACCGTGCAGAACTGGTACCCGGGCGATAAAGAGGGACGAGGCGGTATATACAACTTCGTGACCAAACGCGGATTATGCAAGGGCGACCACTCCAAAATATCATGGACACAAGTAGAAACCGGCTCGGCCATCACTTGGAAATACCCCAGTTGCATATTGGCCGGCGACAACTCCGTAGGCGAGTTCTACTCGGTAGCCGTGACCAACAACCGTCAGCAGGCCGACACCGGTACCAAGATGATACACATAGGTAAAAACACTCGTAGTACTATCGTATCGAAAGGCATCTCGGCCGGATATAGCCAAAACAGCTATCGCGGCCTGGTACGAGTAACCGCCGGTGCCGACAACGCCCGCAATTACACGCAATGCGACAGCTTGCTGCTGAGCGACCACTGTGGCGCGCACACATTCCCCTACATGGATATCAAAAACGATACCGCTGTCGTAGAGCACGAAGCCACCACATCGAAAATCAACGAAGACCAGATATTCTACTGTAACCAACGGGGTATCCCCACCGAGGAGGCCGTGGGCCTCATCGTGAACGGATATGCCAAAGAGGTAATGAACAAGCTCCCCATGGAATTTGCCGTGGAGGCTCAAAAACTATTACAAATCACCCTCGAAGGCTCTGTGGGTTGATATTTCAAACAAATAAAAAGATTTATATATGCTTACCATAAAGAATCTGCATGCCAACATCAACGGCAAGGAGATATTAAAAGGAATCAACCTCGAAGTGAAACCCGGCGAGGTACACGCCATCATGGGTCCCAATGGATCGGGAAAGAGCACCTTGTCGTCGGTACTGGCAGGGAATCCGGTTTTTGAAGTGACCGACGGAAAGGTGGAATTCTACGGCAAAGACCTTCTGGCACTCTCGCCCGAGGATCGCTCACACGAGGGAATATTCCTCAGTTTCCAATATCCGGTGGAAATACCGGGTGTAAGCATGGTCAATTTCATGCGTGCCGCTATCAATGCCAAGCGCAAATATTGGGGCGAAGAACCACTCTCGGCAACCGATTTCTTGAAAATGATGCGCGAGAAACGCGCCGTCGTAGAGCTCGACAACAAGTTGGCGGGCCGGTCGGTAAACGAAGGTTTCTCGGGTGGAGAGAAAAAGCGTAACGAGATATTCCAGATGGCGATGTTGCAACCGCGCCTATCGATTCTCGACGAGACCGACAGCGGCCTCGATATAGACGCGCTACGCATCGTATCGCAAGGTGTGAACCAACTGAAATCGGACCAGAACGCAACCATCGTCATCACCCACTACCAACGACTGCTCGACTATATCGCGCCCGATTTCGTGCACGTGCTCTACAAAGGTCGTATCGTAAAATCGGGAGGTCCCGAGTTGGCACTCGAGCTCGAAGAGAAGGGCTACGATTGGATAAAAAAAGAGGTTGACGAATAAGAAGTCATAAGCTTCACAAAAACAACGTTTTTCATGAAGGCAGTACAACAATACATAGATCTTCTGCAAGAAAACCGCACACTTATCGACAACCACTCGGCACCTGTGCTCAACGCCCTGCGTGATACGGCGATTGCCGACCTGCAAACCATAGGATTGCCCGATACAAGTCGTGAAGAGTTTCTGCACACCGACGTATCCGCATTTTTCGCGCCCGACTACGGCTTGAATTTGGCCCGTGTAAAGAGAGTGAACGACCCCAAAGAGGTATTCCGGTGTCATGTACCCAATCTCGGCAGCAACCTATTCCTGTTTGTCGGTGACAATTGCCATGCCATGTGCAAGCAAAGCGAGTTCCCGCAAGGCGTCATAGCTTGCAGTCTGCACGAAGCAGCACTCTCACACCCCCATTTGGTGGCACGATATTACGGTACGCTCGCTCATAGCGACAACGATGGCACCGTCGCCCTCAATACTGCACTCGCCCAAGACGGATTTTTCCTGTTCGTGCCTCGGGGGGTCATCGTCGAAAAGCCTATACAATTAGTCAATATCATGCACGGGCAACACGATTTCATGGCTTGCCGACGGCTGTTGGTGGTAATCGAAGAGGGAGCTCAGGCCAAAATTTTATCGTGCGATCACACCATCGATAAAGGCAACTTCCTATCGTCGCAAGTAAACGAGATATTTGTGGGCAAAAACGCCACATTCGACTATTACGATCTCGAAGAGTCCACCCTCAATACACGCCGAGTAGCCTCTACTTTTGTGCGCCAAGACGAGGGCTCGAACCTGCTTATAAACGGCATTACCCTGCACAACGGATATACCCGCAACAACTACTACATCACCCTCGATGGTCCACACGCCGAGAGTCGTCTCTACGGCATGGCTGTCGCCGATAAACGTCAGGTAGTCGATAACTACTCGTTCATCGACCACAAAGCTCCCGAATGTACCAGCAACGAGCTGTTCAAGTATGTACTCGACGAAATGGCTACCGGTGTGTTCAACGGGCGTATCTTGGTACGAGAGGGTGTTCAAAAGACTTCGGCCATACAGACCAATCGCAACCTTTGCTCCACCAAAGAGGCGCATATCTACACCCAGCCTCAGCTCGAAATCTATGCTGACGATGTGAAGTGCAGTCACGGCGCTACCGTGGGACAACTCGACAACAACGCGCTGTTCTATATGCGTTCGCGCGGCATACCCGAGGCCGAGGCCCGTATGCTGCTCATGGTGGCCTTCACTCACGACGTCATCGACATGGTGCGCATCGACAGTCTGAAAGAGAGTCTGCACAAGCTTGTAGAGCGTCGTTTCCGAGGCACACTCGACAAATGTGCCGGTTGTCGCATCTGTCAATAAGAAGTTGTTTTGAATTTTCATAGAAACTGTTTATTACGGCTTCAAAAAACAAAGTTTCTACCGACCTATTATGTACGATATATCCCATATTCGCCAAGACTTTCCCATACTCACCCGCGAGGTGTATGGCAAGTCCTTGGTATATCTCGACAACGCTGCTACGACACAGAAACCGCAATGTGTCATCGACACCATCACCGACGGATACACCCGCATCAACGCCAATGTGCATCGCGGTGTGCATCGACTGAGCCAGGAGGCAACCGATGGTCACGAGCACGCCCGCCGACGCGTACAGCAATACCTCAATGCCTCCCACGAATATGAGATAATCTTCACCCGAGGCACCACCGAGGCCATAAACCTTGTGGCACATTCTTTCGGTCAAGCCTTCCTGCACGACGGCGATGAAATCATCATCTCCGAGATGGAGCACCACGCCAATATCGTACCGTGGCAACTACTGCAAGCAACCCGCGACGTACACCTGCGTGTAATCCCCATCGACGACAGGGGAGTGCTCGACATGGAAGCCTACCGAGCCGCGTTCAATGAGCATACCCGCTTGGTGAGCATCGCTCATGTATCGAATGTGCTGGGTACGGTAAACCCCGTAAGCGAAATCATCGCCATAGCCCACAGCCACGACGTACCTGTGCTGATTGATGGTGCGCAAGGTGCACCTCATCAACACATCGACGTACAAGCGCTCGATGCCGATTTCTATGTATTATCGGCCCATAAAATGTACGGACCTACCGGTATCGGCGTGCTCTATGGCAAAGAGCGATGGCTCGACGCCATGCCCCCCTATCAAGGTGGTGGCGAGATGATAGGCCATGTCTCATTCGAAAAGACGACGTTCAACGAATTACCTTTCAAGTTCGAGGCCGGCACGCCCGACTACATCGGTACTATGGCTTTCGCTCGTGCGCTCGACTATATCGACACACTCGGTATCGACACCATCGCCGCCCACGAACACGACCTGTTGCAATATGCCACTCGGCGACTGACCGACGAGATAGAGGGACTGCACATCTATGGTACCGCCCCCGAAAAAAGCGGGGTAATCTCGTTTCTCGTGCGCGACATACACCCCTACGATATGGGTATGTTGCTCGACAAGTTGGGCTTTGCCCTACGGTCGGGACACCACTGTGCCCAACCGTTGATGCACCGCCTCGGTATCGAAGGCACGCTACGCGCGTCGTTTGCCCTATACAACACCCGCGACGAGGTCGATGCCTTCATCGCCGCCGTAAAGCGCATCGCCGCCATGTTCTGATTTTTTCATTTATACTCCACATCTATGGCGTCGAGGTGGAAATCAGGCGACACGCTACCCAGCAGGGCAAAGCGATGATAGCGGTAGGCCGGTGCCACAATGCGCATCGGTATTCGCCCCGGAATATCTCCCGCGACCGACACTCCGGCCACACGACCATACCCCTCCTCGGCCCTATTGGCGGCCCACACCGACACATCGAGCGACACCGCGTCGCCATTACACCGCCACACACAACGAGACAGACGATGCGGTACATCGGGCAGTATTTTCACGGCGCGCGATACCCACGCCACCTCCACCGGCTCATCGGTACGCTCATCGCACACATCAGACACCCTTCCCTCATTATCGACTGCCAACAACACAGGATAGAGCGTATGGAACGCCACATATTCTGCCATACGACACGACCACCGGGCCTGCGTCAGATTATACACCCACATATAGCGATACCCCTCTCGCATAAAGCATAACTCTTTCATCGTGTAGTTATATCCCACTACGGCATTTCGCAGAAACTCACCCGACGACTGCATATCGTATAACATATCGGTCATGGTGACGTTTTCCGGCGAGATATTCGTCGGCAACGTATCGGGCACACCATCGAAGGGTGTCGAGAGCAGTTTCACCTCTGAACCGGTCAATGCCATGAGCCCCTGCTCCGAAAGATAGAGCACCGCATCATCGACCGATACGATATGACGGGACGAGAGTGCCACCTCGCGATTGATGGGGTGACACGCCGCATACAATATCGCCCCCTCGCCCTGTTGCATGGTCCATATACCGTCGGTGGTAAACACATAGAGGGGGAACTCGCCATACTGTCCCTGCGAAAGTGCCGCTGTAGCCGCCACCATGGCGAGTATCTTTCCCGACGATACCACATAGGTATTTTCTTGAGGGAATACAAACGGGTTGTAGGGTGCCGACACCCGCATCTTCCCCGGTGTGTATTCCACTATATTGTCTTGTACGAACGACACATCATCGGGCAATGCCTCTGTGACCGACAGTGACAATGGGGCTAAATCGGGGGTAAGATAGTAGGCTCTGTTTTCGTTGGGAGCGCTTTTCAACGGCAACCGATGGTAACACACCAAGTCGCCCGAGCTTCCATACCCTACGATTTCCAAGGTTACGGCACGGGAATCGGGGTAGGAATAGTACGACGACAGTCTATAATTTCCACCTCGTATGAACGATACCATATGCGCCTGCGACGTGCCTTTCAACGTCACTCGCACATAACCATATTCTATATGGAAATCGGAAAGCGCATTGTCGAGATAGCTCTCCTGTCGCACCTCATAGAGCGCGAGCGGATAACCCTCATAAAAGCGAGTAGCCACATCACCGAGATGCAGCCGTCCATTATACACATAGCTCTCTTGCGCATACAGGGTATGCAACGAAAAATTATCGAGCGGCAGGGTGCGCTGATGCACCAGATTGGCGAGCGAGCAGGTATAGGTGAGCGCCGTCACCTTATCGGCATCGGCCTGCAACTCATCGATGTCGATCGAAGCCACCTTGTAGAAAAGGGCCTCGTTGATTACCATCTCTCGCTGCTCGTTATCGGCCATCAGCGGCAGGGCAAATCGCAATACCTTGCAGTCGTTTCCGTCGGCATCTTTCTCTTTGCTTATGGTGTAGCCCTCCTCGATAGCCGCGTCGCGCACCACCGGCAACTCTCGGGAGAAGAATATATCCACCCCTTTCACCACATCACGCCAAGCCTCCAAGTCGGCGGCATGCACCGTGTAGCGCACTTTCTCGCCGATGAGCGATATGGCGGCATGATATAGCATGGTGAGTTCGTCGTCTTTCTCCTTACATATCGCGCCGAGGTTGTTGTCAAACGCCGCCTTGCGCGACGGGCACAGCAGTACCGGCGGCGAAGGATAGATGTAGCTGTCGTCGTACAGACGCAACGCGTAACGCACCATAAACGGATATGACATATACCCATCGTCGAGCAGACTGCTTCGAGCACGGCTGTATGTGCCGTAAACCAGTGATGAAAAGCGTGTCTTATCACTATCAGACAGGCGATAACCATTGTCCGACACCAACGGTGTGGCCAACGTATAATTGTTCCACTCCTCGGTGCGCGTCGTGGCGTCACCCAACGAAAACGAGAGTTCGGGGAACTCAGGCCGTGAGCCCAACAGACGATATTCTCCCTCGGTATAATAGAGGTAATAAATAGCCGCATCGGTAAACACGACAAGCGTATTTCCCAACGACTCCACCCTGCTCACCCCCGGTAGGTCAAAGGTGGAGGGTATCGCAATCGGCACCCACCGTCCATCACTCTCCTCGGCCTCGAAATAGAGCGTAACGCCATCGTAGGTGAATAGATGTTTATAACCTTCGTTTACATGGATATGTATCAAGCGGTGCGACGCGTCGGTCGGGGTATAAACCACCCGAGGCCGGCCTACCGGACGCCACACACCATTGTCGCAACGAAGATTTACCATACAAGAACTTTCACCATCGGGCGAAAGCGAGGGTGGCAACGTTTGTGATACGCCACCGATTTTCAGTCTTTTCTGTTTCTGCATAATCTTAGAAGTTTTTTTACGCAAAAGTATATCCCGACGAGTGGGCCGATATGGGCAATTTATAAAAAACGCATCGGCGGGATTGCCGATTTGATAATTTCCACATAAAAGTCGTGCGATAACAGCCTTTATTTGCCTCCGCAAACGATGTTTTGCACTATCATTTTACAAACTTTATAATCATAAAACTTATGCGTAAAAACACATTTCAATCCAAAGCCGACCGCCTGACAGGGGCTCAAAACTCGTCGGGCATAGAGGGCGATATACCCTCGAACACCAACAACGATTGCCATCGTGTGCTGTGGCAGGCCAAGCAAGCCTGGGAGGGGCTCGACAACTACCGCCGACGCCGTACCCGCTGTCGCAACTACACATTCGGCAACCAATGGAACGACATCATCACCCTGCCCGACGGACGCGCCATCAGCGAAGAGCAGTATCTCAAAGAGCAGGGCAAAGTACCCTTGAAAAACAACATGATACGCAAACTTGTAAAAAACGTGGTGGGGCAGTTCCGCTCGGTGCAGACACAACCCGTGTGTATTGCCCGTGACCGTCGCGAGCAATCGCTGAGCGAGCTGTTGAGCAGTACGTTGCAATATGTGCATCAACACAACCACCTGTGGGAAATCGACGGGCGTACCCTCGAAGAGTTTCTCATCTCGGGCAGTTGCTTCCATAAAGTGAGCTACGGCCATCGCCGTGGTAAGGGCGACGTGTGGGTAGATGAGATAAGTCCCGCACGTATATTCTTCAACAAAATGGAGGACAGCCGTCTGTGGGACTGCACCCTCATCGGCGAACTGCACGACATACCCATTGCCGACCTGCTGAGCAATTTCGCCCGAGGCTCGCGCGAACGAGCCGTTGCCCTACGCGAGATTTACAGCCGGGTGAGCGAGGAGAACCTGCACGCCCACTACGACAATCTCAGCGGTGAGCGACTCGATAATCTCGACTTCTTCATGCCCGGCGACGAACGTATGTGTCGTGTCATCGAGGTCTGGCGATACGAGAGCCGTGAACGTATCAAATGCCACGACACCCTCACCGGCGAGTACTACAAAGAGGAACTGTCGCACCTCCCGGCCATCGAGGCCGAGAACCGCCGTCGTATAACCGAAGCCGCTACCGCAGGTATCCCCGCCGAGCATATAGCCCTCATCGACACAGAGTGGTTTATCGACCATTTCTGGTACTATCGCTTCTTCTCACCCTTGGGCGACGTGCTGGCCGAGGGCGAGACTCCCTATTGGCACGGCGAGCACCCCTATACTTTCAAACTCTATCCGCTCATCGACGGCGAGATACACTCCTTTGTAGAGGATATTATCGACCAGCAACGCTATATCAACCGCCTCATTACGCTTGTTGATTTCATCATGGGTTCGAGTGCCAAAGGGGTGTTGCTCTTTCCCGAAAATCAGATTCCCGACGGTATGAGTATCGAGGATATAGCCGACGAATGGACCCGCTACAACGGCGTGATACTCTTCAAGCCGCGCGCCGGCGAAGCCCTGCCCCAACAAATATCGATGAACGCCACCAACATCGGGGCTTATGAATTGCTGAAACTGCAAATGCAACTGCTCGAAAACATCTCGGGCGTGCATGGAGCCATGCAGGGCGAGACACCGCGCGGAGGAACACCGGCATCACTCTACAATCAGCAACGGCAGAATGCCGAGGTCAATCTCATCGATATGTTCGAGACCTTCAAATGTTTCAGAGAAAGTCGCGATACCAAGATACTGAAAGTAATACAACAATACTACGACGAGCGCTACCGCGAAATGAGTAACGAGAAGTATGACGAGGGTAATCCCCGCTATACCCCCGACGACGTACGCAATGCCGAACTCGATGTGGCCATTACCGAATCTACCTCATCACCGGCCTATCGCACCGCCTCCAACGAGTTCCTGCTCGAGCTCTTCCGCATGGGCCGGATTTCACTCGAAACCCTGCTCGAAAACGGCACATTCCCCTTTGCCGACCGCCTGCTGCAAAGCGTGGAGCGAGAGCACAACGCCACGCCTGAATAAATATGAGAGGGTGTGCCAAATATATTATGACACACCCTCCTTTTTTCGTCTTTGCGACCCCATGCGAAGAGGTCAGAATCTATTTGTTATTCTTTGTATTTGCGATGATACTCCTCGAGCAGACGGCTCACATTGAAATAGAATCCACGTGCGTTGCCTATGAGGTCATATACCCCTATATAGTCGTAGCAGGGCGCGCGAAACTCATAATTCTCGGGCATCACACCCAGGGTATTGAGCAGGTCGTAGGCATGCTCGGGCTCGATGATATGCCATGCGGTTTCGGGGGTGAGACCGTCGCCCGTGGAATGTATCGCGTCGAGTATGTGGTGTATGCGTCCCTGCCAAAAGGCAAGTTCAGCAGCATCGTCGGTGAGCGTGGAGGTATATACCAACACCGACATACGTCGCAAGTCGAAGGGGTTGTCATCGAGCACCATGCGGGCATATTTCTGCATCACGGCACACTGCTCGGCGGTGTGGTTGCGACAAGCGTAGAGCGAGTCGAGCGCCCGCTCATGCGACGATTGACGATAAGGATCGTAATCCTCTTGGAAAGTGTAGCCGAAATAGAGGTAACGATACTCCTCGGTGGTGATGGTGGTGTCGCGCGAGAGGTAACGCTCCATCAATATAGGGTAATAAAAGGGCGACTCGCTATCGTTCACAGCCTGTCGTATAGCCTCCATGTCGAGGGCTACAACGGCTAATGTATCGGGAGCTGTATGCGGACGCGATATGGCACGGCTCATCACCGGACACATCAGCAATAGTGTCAATATCAATGTTCTTATCATAAGAGGTATTTTAAACAGCTTCTTATTTCCGGGGGTACAGCGTATCGAGCAGTCCCTCGCAAGCATCTTCGAGTATCGTCAGTACCAACTCGAAGCCCTCGGCCCCGCTGTAATAGGGGTCGGGCACATGGTCGTGCACATAGTGGCGGGCATAGTCGGTCATGCGATGTATCTTGGCCATTGCCTCCACGTCGGGGGCCATGCGGCGCAAGCGGTCTATGTTGTTGTCGTCCATACCGATTATGAGGTCGAAACGGTCGAAATCGTCGTCGGTCACGGGGCGCGAACGATGCTCGAGCAGATAGCCTCGCCGTGCGGCGTGCGCACGCATACGAGCGTCGGGCAACTCACCGGCATGACCGGCGTATGTACCGGCCGAGTCCACCTCCACACAGCGCGACAAGCCGCGCTCTTGCAGCAGATGGAGCATGATGCCCTCGGCCGCCGGCGAACGACAGATGTTGCCGAGGCATACAAACAATATACGATAACGACGGGTTGTATCGGTGGGGACAGGCATTGTTGTTGGGGTATTTACGACAAGAGGGTGTCTAATACCATAGACACCCTCTTGTCTTTTTTTTGACTATGTGTTCCTTGTGTGCGTATAACGCACGAGGAATGTTCTTAGTTCAGGGGTTCAACCGAAACATAGGAACGGTTGTCTTTTTTCTTACGGAACACTACTACACCATCGATGAGAGCGAACAAGGTGTGGTCTTTACCAATACCTACGTTCAAACCGGGGTGATGTACTGTACCTCTTTGACGCACGATGATGTTACCGGCTTTAGCGGTCTGTCCGCCATATACCTTTACTCCTAATCGTTTGCTTTCTGATTCGCGGCCGTTCTTCGAACTACCGACACCTTTCTTATGTGCCATATTCTTCTCGTTTAATTAGGGTTTTAAGCAACAACTTCTTTAATTAACACTTCGGTAAAGCATTGACGGTGACCGTTACGTTTGCGGTATCCTTTTCTGCGTTTTTTCTTGAAGACGATGATACGTTCGCCTTTGAGATGAGAAAGAACTTCGCATACTACTTTTGCGCCTTCTACGGTAGGAGCACCTACGGTTACTGCGCCGTCGTTGTCAACCAACAACACTTTGTCAAATTCGACAGCTGCGCCTTGCTCGGCTGCCAAACGGTGAACATACAATCTCTTGCCGGCCTCGGCTTTGAATTGTTGTCCTTGAATTTCTACAATTACGTACATCTGTTATATTTTACAGGTTACCTCCGCCGGGTGACTGCTCGTCGTGAGCCGTTCTTATGTACCCGATTACGGAATAAGAGCCGCAAAGTTACGTACTTATTTCGAAATTCCCAAGTTTTTCTACAACCTTTTTGTTACATATATTAGAATATACTCATTATAAGCCATTTACACCCATATCTCAACCGAGCTCCGGTGGCCGTTTATTCCTCGGCAGACGCTTGGCCCAAGCGTTCCTACGATGGTCGATGCCAAACCTGTGAAATGTAGGGGCACACAATCTGTGCGTGCGTGGAAATGCCCCTCGCCCTACATACTCGCCTCACTCACACGGGCGAAGCGGTCGTGAGCTATCGTACGACGCTCGGCAATAATCCTCGGCAGCGGCTCGGTATAGCATATATAGGTACCTATACAGCGGGTGATGAGTATATCGTCGTGGTGCCCCTCCATGGCGCCAAACGTGCCGTTGGGTTTACGCTCGAACACGTCGTGCTCGTAGCAGGCAAGCTCATCGCGCTCGATATAGCCCCGCTCGCGCAGCATCTGCACCTGATGATTGATGATAAGCGTCTTGGTGGCCCTATTCATGTGAAAGCCCCATCGCGAGGGTGCCGTAGAGCGTATATTCTCGGCCGACGCGCGAGCGTAGAGGCGGGTATAGGCGTCGGACAGCGTGTCGAGTATATACTCCGTGTGCTCACCGTCGGTATGCTCGGTCTCGAGGGTGTTACTCTCTATCACCAGCAGGGCGTTGTGATAGTAAGCCGCTATCCCGGCCGCCTTCCACGCCAGCAGGTCGTGGTCGATATGTCCGCGCCATTGCGCCACGACCTCGGGCACACCGCCATACATCTGCCAGTAGCGGTCGAAGACCACGATCACCGAGTAGTCGGCTTTTGCCGAGCGACCGCCTATATCCACCACCGCCACATATCGGTCGGCCACCGTGTCGTCGGTATCGGGCAGCGCCCACACCTGCAACCGTCCCGTCGCGTCATCGACGAAGTGTAACCCTTGCAACGCCTCCCGGCCCGACAGGGCGTCGCCACATACCTCTCCCACGTAATCGGGCTTCCGGCAGTCGGCTCGCAACTCCTGCACTCGGCGTATATCAAACACCCGGTCGCCACTGTGGTTGAAGGCCTCCACATCATCGCTCGGATACTCGGCCATCATATCGGCATGGTCGCTATATTCGCGACGTTTCAGGCGATACCACGCTATGGCCTCGAGGGTGGCGCCACGCAGCCACAACGAGTGTTCATACTCGTCGAGCGAGGCGACAAATGCGGCCGCATCGTCGATAGGCGCGGTATATATCTCTATCTCGTACCACGGCACGAACACAAATTGCTTGTCGCTTTCGCCACGCTTGGCCCGCTCACATTCGCGGTGGAAATAGTTGCCTGTGCCATTGGCGGTGCTCTCCAGCACTACGAGCGAGAGGGGCAACAGCGCCACCGAACCACATACCGAGCGTATGAGCGACTCGGGCGACTTCTGCCGGGTTGCCGGCCAAAATGCCACCTCGGAGAGATGCGCCATCACGGCATCGCTGCCGCGTACCGACTCGGGTGTCTCGGCCGACGATATGGTCACCCGGCTCTCCACCCCGTCGATTACCGACGTATTCACCATGCGCTCATAGGGGCGGAAACGAGGCTCCACCCCATCGGGCATCAGCCAGGCGGGATAGCCGGCCAGCAACTTGGTGTACATGCCCCGTATGTTGGCGGCCGCGTCTTTCAAGTGAGCGCATATCACGCTGTGCCAACTGCGCCTGTGCACCAGCTGTATCCACGCCATATATAATTGTACAAGAGTGGAACCACCCCATTGTCGGGCCTTGAGCAGTATGAGGCGTATGGGCTGCCGGTTGCGGCGCATGGTTTCGAGGCTCACAAGCAAGCGGCGTTGCGGACGATTGAGGCGAAACGGGATATCGCCATCGCCCATCTTATCTTTGATGCGGGCGAACATCACCGCCCAAAATTCAAAATCATAGCGTATGCGCACCTTCACCCAGCGACGCCACACCTCCTCGCGCAGGGCGTCGCTCTCGGGCTCACCCAACTCCCGGGCGATAAATGCCGACATCGAACCGCAGGCACGCAAGCGACGCACCATCTCCACCTCGGCGAGCATCTCCTCGGGAATATATTGCAGGGGGATAGGCGCGTCGGGCAAGTGCATACACACACGCGGACCTACGGCTGCCCCCTCGCCCGTATCGGGGTGATAGGGCGCGTCGCGCTCCTCGTTGCGGCGGCGATTCTCGGCAACGATTTCATCTACATTCATTTTTTCCATCGTTTTTTTCGCAAAATTGAGGGAAATTCGCACCCTCTTTTAGGGAAAATTATAGAAAAACGATACAATACCTCCGTAGGGCCACACGGCTCGTGTGTCCGAGGGAGATTGAGCGCTTCCCGCTCACGTTTTTGTATCGTTTCGGTTCCGTGCGAACCGCTACGCTTATCGCACGGCTAATAAGATATAGCCCTTCGGGCAAACGGTTCTACACAATATCTGCCCGAATGGGCCGAATTTGAATAGCCGAGGGCTTAGCGATAGCGTGTTTACAATCTCGGCGACTATGTCGCCAACTCCCTCCCCCTAACGGGTACTCCCTCTATAAACAGAGGGAGAGCTTTTTTCTACACCATTTATTCCTCGGCGGACGCTTGGGCCAAGCGTCCCTACGATGTATAAAAAATTATTGGTGTCCGATAAAAGGAATACATCGAAGATGTTATTTATAAGAAACCCCACAATGTAACGCAGTGAAATTGTGGGGATAGAGACAGATATCAAAAACTACGTCGGAGACGTTGCTGTAATACTCGATTACCTAACGGCAATCTTTTTATAACACAAACTCAAGCCCCTCTTTTTATTTTATCGCATAAATTATCTTAAATCATAGTTTTCCGAAGATTTTTTAAATCTTTATCGGACAC
>JAFTRN010000046.1 GCA_017462265.1 Coprobacter sp.
AAACATTTACAATATGACGGAAATAAAATCATTTAGAGAAATTTCCATTCTATGGAAAGAGGAGAAACGAAAGTATGTAAAACTTTCAACCATTTCAGCTTATGCAATCATTCTTGAAAATCACCTTTTACCGGCTTTTGGAGACAGGTCAAAAGCAATAGAAGAAGCAAATGTGCAAGCGTTTGTTTTTGACAAACTGAATGTAGGGCTAAGTCAAAAAACAGTAAAAGATTTTATGATTGTGCTGAAAATGGTGTATCGTTTTGGAGTAAAAATTGGAGCAATGGAACATCGTGAATGGGATATAAAATTCCCAATCTCACAAGAACGAACCGGGATTGAAGTATTGAGCGTTGCCAATCACCGCAAATTGGTAAACTTTGTTGGCGAGAATTTTACATTTCGCAATCTTGGTATTTTGCTTTGCTTACATACAGGAATGCGTATCGGCGAAGTTTGTGCTTTGAAATGGGAAGATATTGATATAGCACAAGGCATAATCAACATTAAACGAACCATTGAACGCATTTATATTATTGAAAATGGAGAACGACGAACAGAACTAATCATTTCAACACCTAAAACGCAAAATTCAATTAGAGAAATACCACTATCAAAGGAACTTACAAAAGTGATAAAGCCGTTGAAGAAAGTTGTTAATGACACTTTCTTTGTGCTTACCAATGAAAGTAAGCCTACCGAGCCAAGAACATATCGCAACTATTATAAATCGGTTTTGCAAAACCTCAAAATTCCTCTCTTGAAATTTCATGGTTTGCGACATAGTTTCGCTACACGCTGCATTGAAAGTCAATGCGATTATAAAACGGTGAGCGTGATTTTGGGACACGCCAATATAAGCACAACCCTAAACTTATATGTTCACCCAAACCTTGAACAAAAGAAGCGTTGCATCGACAAAATGACAAAGTTATTGAAGTAACAGACTTTTATAATAAGAATATATTGATAGCTGTTATAGTATAGGCATTTTCACGGCTGAAAAGTGTCTTTTAATTTCCGCCCCATACCCTTATACAATTCCCGGCTTTTTCGGTGCAGAAATTGCAGTACAGAGGCAGGTGCGGAGGCCAAAAGACTGACAAATCGGCAGTGGTTTATGACAAAGATTTAGAAAAAATCGTGTGCTATACTGCCAAAAAAAGAAAATAATTCGCACAAGAGATTTGGCACGAGTTTTGAATATCTGTCTGTGTCGGACGCGAAAATACGAGCCGACACTCAGAAGCTGTTTTACTAAAAAACGACTTCTTATCAAAACGATTATAAACATAAAAAATTAGAATACAATGGGAAAAATTATTGGTATCGACTTAGGTACAACCAACTCTTGTGTATCGGTAATGGAAGGCAATGACCCCGTAGTCATCGCCAACAGTGAAGGTCGTAGAACTACGCCTTCGATTGTAGC
Source organism: Coprobacter sp. (assembly GCA_017462265.1). GTDB lineage: Bacteria > Bacteroidota > Bacteroidia > Bacteroidales > UBA11471 > Caccoplasma. The sequence goes on from JAFTRN010000046.1 coordinate 1,433, forward strand.
ATTCGTAGATGGTGGCGAACGTAAAGTGGGCGACCCCGCCAAACGTCAGGCCATCACCAACCCCACCCGCACGATTTTCTCGATAAAACGTTTCATGGGCGAACGTTACGATCAGATACAAAACGAAATCACCCGCGTACCTTATAAAGTAGTACGCAGCGACAACAATATGCCTCGTGTGGACATCGACGGACGTATGTACACTCCCCAAGAAATCTCGGCCATGATTCTGCAAAAGATGAAAAAGACCGCCGAAGATTATATAGGACAGGAAGTGACCGAAGCCGTAATCACCGTACCGGCATACTTCAACGACTCGCAACGTCAGGCCACCAAAGAGGCCGGCGAAATAGCAGGCCTCAACGTGCGTCGTATCATCAACGAGCCTACCGCGGCCGCCTTGGCTTATGGTCTCGACAAAGCCGACAAGGATATGAAAATCGCCGTATTCGACCTCGGTGGCGGTACGTTCGATATCTCGATTCTCGAGTTGGGCGACGGCGTGTTCGAAGTGAAATCGACCAACGGTGATACCCACCTCGGTGGTGACGACTTCGACCACGTAATCATCGACTGGCTCGCCGACGAGTTCAAGGCCGAAGAGGGTGTAGATCTCCGTCAGGACCCCATGGCATTGCAACGTCTGAAAGAGGCTGCCGAAAAAGCCAAAATCGAACTCTCGAGCTCGACCTCGAGCGAAATAAACCTGCCCTACATCATGCCGGTAAACGGTGTGCCCAAGCACTTGGTAAAAACATTGACTCGTGCAAAATTTGAGCAACTGAGCGACCGTCTGATACAGGCCACCATCGAGCCGTGCCGTCAGGCATTGAAAGACGCCGGCCTCAGCGCGTCGGACATCGACGAAGTGATACTCGTGGGCGGTTCTACCCGTATTCCCGCCGTACAGGCCATCGTAGAGAAATTCTTCGGTAAAACCCCGTCGAAAGGTGTAAACCCCGACGAAGTAGTAGCCGTAGGTGCCGCAATCCAAGGCGGTGTGCTCACCGGCGACGTGAAAGACGTGCTCTTGCTCGACGTAACCCCGCTGTCGCTCGGTATCGAAACCCTCGGCGGCGTGATGACCAAGCTCATCGAGGCCAATACCACGATACCTACCCGCAAGTCGGAAGTATTCTCTACCGCTGCCGACAACCAACCCTCGGTAGAAATACACGTTCTGCAAGGCGAACGCTCCATGGCCAAAGACAACAAGACCATAGGCCGTTTCCACCTCGACGGTATCCCTGCCGCTCCGCGTGGCGTACCCCAAATCGAAGTTACTTTCGACATCGACGCCAACGGTATTCTCACCGTGTCGTCGAAAGACAAAGGTACCGGTAAAGAGCAAAGCATACGTATAGAGGCTTCGAGCGGACTGAGCGACGAAGAAATCAAACGTATGAAAGACGAAGCCGCTGCCAATGCCGACGCCGACAAAAAAGAGAAAGAACGTATCGACAAGATAAACCAAGCCGACTCTATGATTTTCCAAACCGAGAAGCAAATGAACGAGCTTGGCGATAAGTTCCCCGCCGATAAGAAAGCAACCATCGAAGCCGCCCTCGGTAAGCTGAAAGAGGCTCATAAAGCTCAAGACATTGCCGCCATCGACACCGCCATGGCAGAACTCAACAATGCTTTGCAAGCCGCTGCTCAAGACCTCTACAACGCACAGGCCCAGCAACAAGCCGGCGCACAACCGGGTGCCGATGCAGCACAAAACCCCAACACCGGCAAGACCGATGGTGGCGTGACCGACGTCGATTTCGAAGAAGTAAAATAATCAACCGACACGAATTCTCCACAACCCGGTCCCTCGGAGTATCGAGGGGCCGAGTTTGTTTTATAGAAAAATTATTGGTATCCAATTAAAAATCTTATTGTCAGTCTTAAAGGTTTTTATTACTTTTGCGGATATTGTATGCTACTGGTAATTTCTACCGATAAACGCTACGATACGAACCGCATCAAGTAATGAAACAACACACTATACCCGAACAAGCACCCAAAGGGAAAACTAAGGCCGAAGTACTACGATTTTGCATCACCGGTGCCACTATCACAGCCATACTCTATGGCATATATTACACCATGTTGGAGTTCGATTTCAGCATCGATATATCGTTTACCGTGGGCTTTGTCGTGAGCTTTATTTGCAATTTTGTACTCACCAATTACTATACATTCCGCACACGGCTCGATGTGGACAACGCCCTGCGATTTTCATTGTGCCAAGGCATTAATTTCGTGATGCAATACGTCACCCTCAAATTGTTTGTCTTTCTCGGTATGCGCGAGGAGATAGCCATTGTACCGGTGTGGGTGATTATCTTCCCTATAAACTTCTGGCTCATGCGCACCCTGTTGCGGTCGGACCGATTTCGCTTGCGCAAGGGCGGTAACACCAAACCCGTACAATAATCATACCGCCGGTTATGTATTTCCACTCTCCGGTCAATATACTCAAATGGAAGTAACCATGAATACCGTACTGCGAAAAACATTATCAGTCATCGCATTTGTATGCGTTGTTTCATCGCTCTATGCCGGGACAGACAAAGCCAAGGAGGTGCGTCGCATCATCGACAAAGTGAACGGCTATTGGCAATCGCACAACAAGCCCGAAGCACGCGCCTTCTGGGACCATGCCGCCTATCACACCGGTAATATGGAGGCCTATTTTCTCACCGGCAACGAGGCCTATAGAGCCTACTCCGAGGCCTGGGCCAATCACAACCAATGGAAAGGAGCCAAGAGCAATGACCGCGACAAATGGAAATACAGCTATGGCGAGAGCGATGAGTATGTGCTCTTCGGCGATTATCAAATCTGCTTCCAGACCTATATCGACCTCTACAACCTGTTGCCCGAGGATCGAAAAATAGCCCGCGCCCGAGAGGTGATGGAATACGAAATGAGCACTTCCCGCAACGACTATTGGTGGTGGGCCGACGGGCTGTATATGGTAATGCCCGTCATGACCAAGTTGTACAAAGCGACAGGCAACGAGATGTATCTGCAAAAACTCTACGAATACATCACATACAGCGACAGCATCATGTACGACCGGGAAACCGGCCTCTACTATCGCGATGCCAAATATGTGTACCCCCGCCACAAGAGCATCAATGGCAAGAAAGACTTTTGGGCTCGCGGCGACGGTTGGGTATTGGCCGGCCTGGCCAAAGTACTGAAAGATATCCCGGCCGACTATAAGCACAGGACGTTTTTCGAGAAGAAGTTTGTGAGACTTGCCGAGGCTGTGGCCTCTCTGCAACAACCCGACGGATATTGGACACGCAGCATGATGGATCCCGACCACGCACCCGGCCCCGAGACCAGCGGTACGGCATTTTTCACCTATGGGCTATTGTGGGGCATCAACAACGGCTATCTCGACGAGGCCCGATACCTGCCCGTCGTGGAACGGGCATGGAAATACCTATCCAAAACCGCTTTGCAAAAAGATGGCCGCGTAGGCTACGTGCAACCTATCGGCGAGAAAGCCATTCCGGGGCAGATAGTCGATGCCGGCTCTACCGCCAACTTCGGGGTAGGGGCATTCCTTTTGGCAGCCTGCGAATATGTGCGCTACCTCGAAGCTCCCGACCTCAAAGACCGCGCCTATTGGTGCGACCTGCTCTACAAAATGGCAGCCCCCATACTGAGCAACATGGCCGAGGGTAATCTGCAAAAGAATATGCAGGTCGAGGTCAGCCCCACATGGGACGGTCGCAACATAAAAGTGACCTATATGGAGGCTTTCGGACGCCTTATGGCCGGTGTCGCGCCATGGTTATCCCTGCCCGACGACGATACCCGTGAGGGCAAAATGCGTAGCCGACTCCGCAAATGGGCGTTGAAAAGCTATGCCAACGCCGTGAATCCCGACAGCCCCGACTATCTGCTATGGCGCGAAGAGGGGCAGACACTCGTCGATGCCGCCTATATAGCCGAGAGCTTCCTCCGCGGCTACGACAGTCTGTGGCTCGCTCTCGACGACACTACCCGGCAACGCTATATCGACGAGTTCACCCGTCTGCGTCGGGTTGATCCACCCTATACCAATTGGTTGCTCTTCTCATCGACCATCGAGGCTTTCCTCGCCCGGGCCGGAGCCTCTTGCGACACCTATCGCATCAACTCGGCCATACGCAAGGTCGAGGAGTGGTACACCGGCGATGGTTGGTACGCCGACGGGCCATCGTTCGCATTCGATTATTACAGCAGCTATGTGTTCCACCCCATGTATCTCGAAACATTGCAAGCCATGACGGAGAGTGGCGTGCGCACCCGCATACACTATTGCGACTATTATCGGCGCGCGTTGGAGCGGACACAAAAATACAGTCTCATTCTCGAACGTATGATTTCGCCCGAGGGCACATTTCCCGTCTTCGGACGCTCCATACCCTACCGCATGGCCACGATGCAACCTCTCTCCCTTATGGCGTGGCACAATCGCTTGCCGGCGGGCCTCTCCGGCGGACAGGTGCGAGCGGCACTCACGGCCGTGATGCACCGTATGTTCGATGGAGTGGAGAATTTCAACGACGGCGGTTTCCTCACCATAGGGTTCGCCGGTCGCCAACCCAATATTGCCGATTGGTACACCAACAACGGCAGTCTGTATATTACCTCAGTGGCGTTCCTTCCTCTTGGCCTGCCGGCCTCGCACCCTTTCTGGACCGACGCCCCACTACCATGGACCGGACAAAAAGCATGGAGCGGCGCCCCCTTCCCCAAAGACCACCAATGGCGCGACCACATCACCACAAAAGATTTATACTAAATTATTGGTGCCCGATAAAAATACAGCATACAATTTGGGGGATTTCATTATGCCATCGGCATAAGATATTTGGCATAGCTCGCCACACTATATGCGGCTCCCCGACCAACAAAATGTAGGGACGCTTGGCCCAAGCGTCTGCCGGTAGAAAAAAACGTATGGAATGCTCAATAAAGCAACGTCTCCGACGTAGTGTTTTGAGGAATATGTGCCGCCCCTCACAATTCCACTACGTTACATTGTGAGGTTTCTTGTAAATAACATCTTCGATGTATTTCTTCGCCACATAGGGTTTCTGTGTTTTTGGTGGAGGAGAAAACCTCGAAGAGGTTGTTCGAGAGGAAACCTCACGATAAAGCGAAGCGATTCGTGAGGATAAGGAGTTGGATAGAAATAGCTACGTCGAAGATGTTGCTATAACAATATTGTCCAATCCCTAAAGGCATTGATAATTATAGACACCTTATATTCCCCGCATTGCACTCGCCCACCGGCTCGCTTATACGGAGCTGTAAAAATCGATTACCTAACGGCAATCTTTTTATAATACAAATACCAGTCTTTTATCACAAATTCTACATCAGACATTTACACGCAACTTAAGAACCTTTACAACCTCCAATCATACAAAATCACCCCATAAGTCTGACTTATGGGGTGAACACTTGAGGCTAAATTTTGTTACTTAATTGGCCATTCAAATTCGTATCGGCCAATTTTGTCAAACACATTATCTAAAGGCTTTATTCGTGTAACGGTCTGTGCCATTTCACCGCCATCGTTAAAGGCATTCGAAAATGCCCACATCTCGGTAATCCAGCCTTTATTATTAGCAAAAGAAATCAATGGCATAAAATCTCTATCTCCTGATAATAATTTCAGTATGGAGGGTTCTTGTGTACAAACTATCTCCGTACCACGCACTACAATTTCGGTATCGACAGCTTTTTCTTTGCCAAGATAATTCCTTTCATGAATTATAACCTGAAAACCTTGACTTTTAGCGGCCTCCCAAACGCTATCATTTTGAGGTGGCTTAGAGCCAACTAATATTGCTTGAGAAATTTCGGTATTTTCAGCGACTACCGCCAACAATTGACCGAAATCTATTCGCCAAGATGGGTCATCGATACATTTTCCATCTGTGCCCGGCAAAACACCTTTTTGTTTTGCCGAGAACTTCTTCCCTTCAATCCATACATTAGAATTATCTACAATTATAACACTTTTTCTCATATTATAGTATTCTTTTTACTCAAAATCATATCCGTAAATCGTAGCATTCCAACCATCCGCAGAACGATATGCCGCTACAGATTCTGTTGGTACATATACTTTAGGCTTCTTTACACCCGACGTAGCTGTGGAAAATATATAATCGTTTATAGCATATGGTGGTGTTTGCGATTCCATGTAAACGGTATCTATTCCATCGTCAAATGGCATACTTCCAATTGCTATCACACTTTTAGGAATATGGATACTTTGAAGAGAATCACAGCTACGAAACGCGTTAGACTCTATAGTTGTTAAACCATTTGGTAATATTATTTCCTTTAAAGGACAGCCACTAAATGCGGAGCTTCCAATTGTTGTTATTGTAGTACATAATTTGATATTTGATAATTTATGACATGAGGAAAATGTGTTTTTAGGTATTATAGTAACCCCCTCTGGAATAACAATATTATTCAATCTTTCACATTTGCGAAATACCTCTGTTCCTAACGTAACAACATTTTTCGGTATTTCAATTTTCCATAACTCAACGCAATTATAAAAAGCTGAATTAGAAATTGATGTAAGACCTGTGAAATATTTCAATTCTGTAAAAGCCAAAATATTTGTTTCTTTAAACACTGTTCCCAATCTCTTTACGGCAGAGGCTTCTATATACGAAAGTTCGCCATCATTATTGTTATCCCAATTCATGCAACAGATAGTCTTCACCTGTAAATCTTCGAACTGGATATTTCCTACGTTCTGTTTAAAAAATGTTATTACTAAACCATTTGCAAGATTGAAATACACATAGTCTTCGTCTTGCGTCACACTCTCAAATATACTATCTCCATCACGACCATTAGCCCCATCATTTCCTATAGCTTTTCCAAGTTCAGTCCAAGATGAGCCTTCATCATAAGAAACATACCAATAACCATTTTCGATTTTCAAACGAGGGGTTACACCATCTTTGCCATCAGTACCATCAGAACCATTCGTTCCATCTTTTCCATCAGTGCCGTTACTACCATCTATGCCATCTGCACCATCCTTGCCTACTGCCTTTATTTTTGTACCTTGGTCATCATATAGCCATTCACCATCAACGGTCCAGTAGTACATTCCATCGACATCTTTCATTACACCTACAAGTGGTGTATGAACAACTTCTCCATTAGCTCCGTCATTTCCGGTAGCTCTTCCGAGTTCAGTCCAAGATGAGCCTTCATCATAAGAAACATACCAATAACCGTTTTCGATTTTCAAACGAGGGGTTACACCATCTTTGCCATCGGTACCATCAGAACCATTCGTTCCATCTTTACCATCGGTACCATTACTACCATCTGTTCCATCAGCACCGTCTGTACCAATGGCTTTTATCTTAAGGCCTTTACCATCGAGCAACCACTCTCCATCGATTGTCCAATAGTAAATTCCATCAGTATCTTTCATTACCCCTATTTGTGGAGTATAACCATCTTTACCATCAGCGCCATTCGTTCCGTCGGCACCATCTTTTCCATTTTCCCCGTGGTAGATTGTGATTGTATCGCTGTGTGCAAATGTTATGGTATATCCTACAATTTCTCCATCTTTGCGTATTGGTGTTACGGCAGTTATGTAATCATTCTTTTCCAATGCTTCTACAATAGTTTGCAATGCAGAAATGTTTGCATTAAGTTGCTTACACAACTCTTCAATAGCCGTAATACGATTTTCATGATTATCCAGTTTGTTCCAAATCTCGGTATCATCGTATTTACTGCATGACGATACAACAACGACTGCTATAAGAGTCGCCAAAGTCAATATTTTTTTCATAATCGTATTTTTAAGCATTAAATTCTTCCCATATATTAATATCCTCATCAGCCAGATAGCGTACAGAGAAACGATGTTGCTGAATTTGATTTTGGTACGACTTCCAATAGTATTCCGCTAAATTTTCTATAGTATATTGTTTCACACCATCATATTTTTGCAATTGAAAGAATAGTACTTTTTCTCCTTTTTTATTTTCGACACATGGATATTTTTCTCCAATAAAAAAATCAGCATTGTTATCTGACAAATAGTGCAACATTTCCACCCAAGGATTATACGAATCGCAATCGAATATGGCCATTTCCTCCCCAACGCTTATGCTCTCAACAATATCCTCAAGGACATTCTTGATACAGGCTGAAGACTCTAAATCTGAAATTAAACCTCGTTCGTAATACTTTCCCACGACATATGGGATACTAATTCCTGAAAAACCACTTTCTGTGATTATTTCCTTAATAGGACTACTCATTTTTTTTTGATTTAGCCACCTCAACTCCTACGGGTGAGTTATAAAAAAAAGAAAAGTGTGGAGTTGATTTCCGTTTATTGAATAGAGGCTCTGACAAAACCCTGACCAAAATAAACGATACAATGCCCCACACTTGAATAGTATGGGTATATGCACATAGGCATAGCCACATAGCTATACAAGAAATGAGTGCTGTTCGTTGCCCCTTGGTCTTGAAAACTGTCAGATTTTCTATTCAGGACTGCGAAAACACTTTCTATATGTCTGCTATTTTGCAATAGCATCGCAAAAATAAAAAGAATTTTTGAAACGAACAACACTCAAGTGGAACATTGTAACAACTTCATAAAAAAGTTATTTTCAGTAAAAAAAACTACAATTAGTCGATTGATACATTAAGAACAAAAGAAGAATAGCCGTGTGTATCGAATATTTTCAGTTTCAACTCCAAATATTTACAAGATTCATTAACATACTGAGAAGTTGTTATACCCAACATACTTACCGATTTCACCGACACCGGAGGTACAAAAAAAAGCAGGACGCGTTTGCGACCTGCTTTTGTAGCGGGGACGAGAATTGAACTCGTGACCTCCGGGTTATGAATCCGACGCTCTAACCAACTGAGCTACCCCGCCATCACATATTCTATTTCGGAAATGCGGTTGCAAAGGTAAAACATTTTCTCGAAATGAAAAAATTTTATGCCCGAAAAATGAAACTATTCTCAACATTTTACCAAAAATCCAACTTTAACGATTTTTTATACAGGCTTTTCTTGGCTCGTATTGTATAATTTCATACAAAAGTATTACCTTTGTAATAAGAAGCTGTTTAAAATTTTCTTGAAAGATTTTACTACGGCTACAAAATAAAATTTAAACAACTTCTAAGTAGGAGAACGCAATCCCCTCGCCGATTGTTGATATTTATATGCTGTTTTGATTTTTCTTGAAAAATTATTACAGCTTCAAAAACAAAGGTTAAACGACTTCTAAAAAATCTATCCGTATGAAAAAGTACATCAAAATTATCTGCCTCGCGAGTATCATCGCACTCATCGGCACACCGGTCCACGCAATAGATTTCAATTGGGGTGTTAAGGGCGGCCTCAACCTCTCGGGTTCGACCTTCAAAGGATTGAGAGACAACATCAGTTCCGACGCTTGCGGAGGAAACGGTTTCTTCATAGGCCCGATGGGCGAAATAGCCTTCCCCATAGGTCTCTCTATCGACGGTTCGTTGCTGTACCTGCAACGTCGTTCGAAATTTACCAACGACCTCAATATGGAGACGGTCAATTTCTATCGACACTCGCTCGACATTCCGCTGTATCTGAAATACACGTTCAACCCCTTCAAGATGTTTGGTATCTACGCCGGTGTGGGCCCGTCGTTCACATTCGATTTCAAAAACGACAATCTCACCGACAAGTTGTATCAACTGGCAGGCGTAGAGAATATGCAGGCCAACAGCGCCAACCTCATCAGCAACGAGGCACAGATAGGCCTCAACTTCACCCTCGGTGTTGTATTGTTCAAGCACCTGAGAGCCGGTGTGAACTATCGCCAACCGCTGGGCAACAGTGTGAAAGAGACGTTCACCGAGGCATGGTCGGACATACTGGGAGAGAACTTCTCCAACAAAAACAAAATGTGGCAATTAGTATTCAGCGTAACATTCTAACCCCCTCATATCGATACCATGAAACTTTTACAGCTATTACCCTGCGCTTTCGCGCTATGCCTCGGCGCGCAACTGCAAGCACAAGAAAAAACGCTCACCATAGAGATAGAGAACCCCTGGGAGCAGGAAAAGAAAGATTACCCCGTAGTGCTGGCCGCCAAGGACTTGAAGTGCGACTTCGCCATACAATCGGCTACGCTTTATGACGGAACGACCGAGATACCCTCGCAAGTCGATGACCTCGACCGCGACGGTGCCGGCGACGAAATCGCATTCGTCGTAGATATGCCGGGGAAATCGAAAAAAAATCTGACTATCACACTCTCGGCCGAGAGAGTTGCCGAGCGATACACCCCACGCGTGTATGCCGATATGAAAATATACGACAAGAGCAACAAACGCGAGAAACATCAGAAGATACACTCCCTCACCATACCCGGCACGAGCAACGTATATAACAACCTCTACCATCATGGACCGGCGTTCGAGTCGGAACTCGTGGCATATCGCATCTACTTCGACAAGAAACAGACCGTCGATATATACGGCAAATTCAATAAAGGATTCGAGGTAGAGCCGAGCGGTTGGTATCCCGACGACAAGCAACTTGCCGCCGGATTTGGCGACGATGTATTGCGCGTAAGCGGCAGTTGCGGAATGGGAGCACTCAAAGGGTGGAACGCCAAAAACAAGAAAGCCATACATATAGAACCGGTAGCCGAACGCACCGGCACCATATTGGCCTACGGTCCGGCACGCACGGTCGTAGATATGGCGGTGAGGGGCTGGGAATATGGTGACAGCCGCCTGAACATGACCTGCCGATACACGCTCTATGGCGGACACCGCGACGCACAGGTGGATATCATATTCGACAAGCCACTCGGCAATGAAACTTTCTGCACAGGTGTGCAAGACATCAAAGGCTCGGTATCGTATAGCGACCACAAAGGCCTGATAGGTTGTTGGGGTAGAGACTGGCCGGTAAACGACACGGTGAAATATGCTAAAGAGACCGTAGGATTGGGCACCTATATTCCTCAAAAATATATCGCCGGTGAAACGAAAGACAAGGTCAATTATCTATATCAGGTACAAGCACCCGGCAAGACCGGCCTTACCTATTATATAACGTTTACCTCCATGAAAGAGACTTTCGGCTACAAAACGTCCGAAGCTTGGTTTGACTACTTGCAAAGTTGGCGACAAGACCTCGAACAACCCTGCAAAATAAAAATAAAGAAAAAGAAATAACCCTTCGAAAGAGCCGGATTGTTTCCGGCTCTTTTTTATCGCTGTCCGACCGACTTTTCGTACCCCTACACCTCTATAATCGAGAGGAAAGTATCATGCAGTAAGCTGTTTGTAGCCAGCACATCGTATTGCATATCTCGCCACATAGCAGGCGACACATCGGATGTGAGCAACTCTGAGGCATCGAAGTCGGAAACCCGACCGCAAGCCTCACGCAATATCACCACACCGGCGGCAATATCCCACACGTGCAACCCCGGCTCGATATAGGCCTCCACACGTCCGGCGGCCACATTGCATATATCCATCGCAGCCGATCCACATATACGCACCGCTCCCACCCTGCCATACAGGTCGTGAAGCAAAGCTGTAGCCATAGGACGATACCGCTCGGCATCGTAGGGTAGGCCTATATGCACGTAAGAGGCCTCGAACCGTTCACACAGAGAGGCCCGTATAGGCTCGCCATTCACATAGGCACCGCCACACCGCCACGCATAAAAACATTCGTCTCGACACACATCATACACCACACCGGCAATAAGACCTTCACGTACACACCCCAACGCGATGCTCACGGAGTAGGGCGATTTGTCGTGCACATAATTGGTAGTACCATCGAGCGGATCGATAATCCAGAAATACTCTTCACCCCGATAGGCCGCCGTATGCTCCTCGGTAATAAATCCGGCACCGGGCAATAGCGATGAAAGCCCGGCCACCACGCGACGCTCGGCCTCGCGATCGACATACGATACGTAATCGTGCAGCCCCTTCTCTTCTACCCTATCGGTGTCGAACGTCCGCCGCTCCTCTCGCAAGTACTCCCCGACCTCTCGTGCCAAGTCGCACACGCGCGGGGTAAGTTCCGATAACAAATCTTCGTGTTTCATAATACCTATATATAACAATCGACATACAGAAATTGTGCTAATACTAATTTGTATCGCCTCCTATACCGCAAATATAGGGATAGTGGATTAAATGAGCGTAATCGGAGAAAGATTTTTCAGAATCACACACCTAAATTCACATTTAATAACGATTGTATCATTTTTGTGTCATAGCTTTTTTTTGGCCGTTTTCTTTCGATTTTGAAAAAGAAACCCTATATTTGAGCCGTATTTTCGATAAAAGCGACGTAACCGATAAGCGGAATTCATCACCGAATACCGTGTAACACAATAACGCAGAAAGGATTATCGCAGCACAAGCGGTACGAAATGCTGTGTGCGGCGCTTGTCTCCGATGTAGCGAAATATTGGATAAACGCACCCCGCCACCGTGAAACTCGAAAAAACAGAACCTGTACACAAACATAAAAACGAATATAAAAAATTTCACAAAAACTGTAAACTAACCTAAAATTGTTATGGAGACAAAAAAACCTCAAGCCCCAAAAGCTAAGAAAGAATCTAAAGGATTCCGTGGTATTGAATCGGCATTTGCCGTTATCGTATGCTGCCTTGTAGTAGCTCTTATCGTGTTTAACTACGTTCTCGGTAATCCCGAAAACTTCGAAGGTGGCGACCCCGTAAAAGGACACCCCATCAACATGCTGGGTACTATCTACAAAGGTGGTTTCATCGTGCCTATTCTGCAAACCCTGTTCCTCACGGTAATCGTATTGTCGATCGAACGTGCTTTCGCCCTTGTTACTGCTAAAGGTAAAGGCAGCATGTCGAAATTCGTCATCAACGTTAAAGCCGCTCTCGCCGCTAACGACATTGCCAAAGCTCAAGAATATTGCAACAAACAAAAAGGTTGCGTTGGTAGCGTAGTATCTTCGGCCTTGAAAAAATATGCTGAAGTAGAAGCCAACGACGAAATGAGCAAAGAGCAAAAACTCGTTGCTATCCAAAAAGAGGTAGAAGAGGCCACCGCTCTCGAGCTCCCCACCTTGGAAATGAACCTCGCCGTAGTTGCTACCATGACCACCCTCGGTACTCTCGTCGGACTTCTCGGTACTGTGTTGGGTATGATCAAATCGTTCTCGGCTCTTGCTACCTCGACCGGTGCTCCCGACTCAGTTGCCCTCTCGACCGGTATCTCTGAGGCTCTTGTAAATACCGCCTTCGGTATCGCAACCGGTGCTCTCGCTGTAATCTCTTACAACTTCTTCACCAGCAAAATCGACAAAATCACCTACGCCATCGACGAGATTGGCTTCTCTATCGTACAATCTTACGCCGCTAACCACAGCAAGTAATCAACCGTAAAAAGTAAACTTCTGAAACAGTAAGATTATGCCAAAAGTAAAAGTAAAAAGGAAGAGTACGTTCATCGACATGACGGCGATGAGTGACGTAACCGTGCTTCTGCTTACTTTCTTTATGCTCACCTCTACATTCGTAGAACCGACACCGGTGCAAATAGCCGTACCGTCGTCAGTTTCCGAAATCAAGATACCCGAGACCAACGTGCTCAACATCTTGGTTGAAAGCAACGGACGCATCATTATGGGTGTCGATCAAAACTTCCGTGTAGAGATGCTCGAAAGAATGGCCGAAGAATATGGTTACGAATTCACCGACGCCGAAAAGGGAGCTTTCCAAGCTACCTCTTATTTCGGTGTACCGATGTCGCAAATGAACGCTTTGCTCCGCATGCCGCTCGAGGAACAAGAGAAGGTCATGGCATCACAAGGTACCGGTATTCCTATCGATACCACTGCCAACCCCTCTAACGAGTTCAAGGCATGGGTGAAGGCAGCTCGCAAATCGAGCCGCGATATGAGAATAGCCATCAAGGCAGCACAAAACACTCCCTACTCTGAGATACACAAAGTAATGTCGTCGTTACAGGATATACGCGAAAACCGCTATAACCTGATAACTTCACTCAAAAGTGTTTCCGGCGATTTTTAATCACATTAAAGTCTAAGAAACTATGGCAGAAGTACAACAAAAAGACGGCGGCAAAGAAAAAGGTAAGCAGAAAAAAATGACCATTCGTGTCGACTTCACCCCTATGGTGGACATGAATATGTTGCTCCTTACCTTCTTTATGCTCTGTACATCTATGAGCAAACCTCAGACGATGGAAATCAGTATGCCGTCGAACGACAAAACACTGACAGAGCAAGAACGTGATAAAGTAGCTGCTTCTCGTGCTATCACCCTCATTCTGGGTAGCGAAGACCGCGTATATTTCTATACCGGTGAGCCCAACTATGAGGACTACACCTCGCTACAAGAAACCAACTACGACGCTACCGGTCTGCGAGCCATGCTCCTGGGCCGTAACCAAGAAGTTGTAAGCAAAATACGCGAGCTGAAAAAAGAAAAGAACGAGACCAACATGACCGATGAAGAGTACAACAAAAAGGCAACCGAGATAAAAGATGCCAAGACTGCACCCATCGTCATCATCAAGGCTACCGACGACGCCACTTACAAAAACCTCGTTGACGCACTCGACGAAATGCACATTTGCAGCATCAACAAATATGCTATTGTCGATATCACCGAAGGCGACGAGTGGCTGGTTGAAAACTACGAGAAGAAAGGTGAACTCACCAATCAAATCGACCGAGATCAAATGTAATTAATTCACTAAACATCGAACGAAAAAATGGCAAAAATTGATTTAACTTCGCAAGAGTGGTGTGAATTAATCTTTGAAGGACGTAACAAAGCTTACGGCGCGTATGATATGCGCAAAACCACCGCTAAACGTCACAACTGGGCAACCGTCATTGTGATTGTTGGTGTGGTATTGGCATTCACGCTTCCCAAATTGATCGACGCGATCACACCCGAAAGAGAAAACAAAATCGTAGTAAACGAAGTGACCACCTTGGCCAAGTTGCCCGATGCCGAAATCAAACGCAACCAGGAACTGCAACCGGCCTTGAAACCCACGACCCCTCCTCCTCCCTTGAAGAGTACCATCAAATTTACCGCTCCCGTCATCAAGAAAGACGAAGAGGTAGGTGAAGAAGATGAAATCAAATCTCAAGACGAGTTGCAGGCCCGCGGTAATGTAGCCATCTCTGTGGCCGACGTAAAAGGTAACGATGAAATCGACGGACAAGATATTGCCGACTTCAAAGATTACATCGCCCCCGAGGTCGAAGAAGAAGAGGTGTACATCATCGTAGAACAAATGCCCGGATTCCCCGGAGGTGAAGAGGCGCTCATGAAATACATTCGCGACAACCTCGAATATCCGCAAATCGCTATCGAACGCGGTCTCGAAGGTCGTGTGACTGTACGCTTCGTTGTAAACAAAGAAGGTTATGTACAAGACGTCACCGTATTGCGTGGTGTACACGAATTGCTCGACAAAGAGGCTGTTCGTGTAATACAAAGCCTCCCGCGTTGGAACCCCGGTAAACAAAATGGTAATGCCGTGGCTGTTTACTACAACGTTCCCGTTGTGTTCAAACTCCAATAAGAGACATACACATCATTACGATAAAAACTCCGAGAGGAATGCTCTCGGAGTTTTTTTATACAGGCACTTCTCCGGGAATTTTCTCAATAAAATATCAACTATTTAAGCATAAGTAACATCATTTTGTTTCTCAAACGAAATTATTTGTCTATCTTTGAACCCACTATTGAAATTGGGGTGCTATGCAATCTCAAATTCGATAGACGACCAACGAACAGAGCCGGGTACAAATCTTTTACGATTATCCCCTCTCAATACGAAAGGATATCGATATGCAGAACAATGAAAATATAGAGCAGAAACGTCCGAAAAAGAAATGGAACTTCGGGTATATATTCAGCCTCATCATGCTGGCAATATACTTCGGTATGGCCTATTTATTGGTGTTTTCAGAACTGTTTGCGGCAAAATTCGGTGCTACAATGCGCTACACCTTTGCCGTAATATTTGCCTTGTATGCGATTTTCCGCAGTTATCGTATCATTCAAGACTTTAAAAATTTATCAAAATGAGACTGATTTCGTTTTTAGCCACAATCCTGGGCCTGACAATAGCAATGGTAGGCTGCGGTGAGCAGAAGCCCAAAAGTTCGCTCCCCGAGGAAACCACCACATCGGGCATCATCACCATTTGCGTAGATGAAACCCTCATGCCCATCATACAGGAAGAAATAGAATTGTTCGAGGGCTTGTATCCCAAAGCCAACATCATACCGCGTTTCACCACCGAAACCGAGGCTTTCAACGAACTATTTTCCGACAGTGTGAAACTCATCGTCGCCACCCGCTCACTCACCGAGGAGGAAATCAATGCGTTCAAAGCTCGGAAGATATTTCCCAAAATATCGAAAATAGCTACCGACGGCGTGGCCCTCATCACCAATCGTTCCAACCCCGACTCGCTCGTCACCATGAAACAGTTGCACGATATATTCACCGGGAAAATAACCAATTGGAAACAGCTCAATAAAAAATCACGCATGGGCGAACTGGAAGTCGTGTTCGACAATACCGCGTCGAGTACCGTGCGCTATGTGGTCGAGAACATCTGCAAAGGTGACTCGCTACAAGGCAATATCAAGGCCCGTAAAGACAACGAGGGGGTAATCGAATATGTGAGCCAAGTACCCAACGCCATCGGTGTCATAGGCTCCAACTGGATAGGTAACGATGCCGACTCGACCAATCTTTCGTTCGACGACCGCATACAAGTGATGCTGATAAGCAACGACCCGCTGGCCTTCAACGGCAACAGCTACCAACCCTTCCAGGCCTACATCGCCATGCAACTCTACCCCTTGTGTCGCGACATCTACATGATATGCAACTCCCCCCGCCAAAGCCTGGCATTCGGATTTGCCTCGTTCGTAGGCTCGGAAAAGGGACAACGCATCATTCTCAAATCGGGCATACTCCCCGCCAATGTGCCTATGCGCGTGGTGAACGTGAGAGACAACCTATAACCACATTCTATAAGAACTATCAAACAAAACTATAAAAGACTAAGGAAAAACATTATGCAAACCAAAACTCTGTTAGTATCAGCCCTCCTCGCCGTGGGAGCGGTATTGACCCCGGCTCTTGCACAAAACTACGCCGACGGTATTGAATACTTCAAATCGGGACAACCCGACCGCGCCAAAATCATTTTGGATCGCACCATCGATGACAGCGAGACAAAAAAAGCCGAGTCGTATTACTACCTCGGTGAAATCGCTTTCCCCACCAGCAAAGACTCGGCTCAGATGTACTACCAAAAAGGTATCGAGGCCGACCCCACTTTTCCTCTCAACTACATCGGTGTAGGTAAAGTGACCATGGGTAAGCCCCTCGCCAACGATGAAAAATCTATCAAAGCCGCTATCAAAGCCGGTGAAAAGCAAATGAAAATGGCCTTCAAAGCCACCAAAACCGCTAAAAAAGACCCTGCCGTAGCCCTCGCTTTCGTAAAAGCCTACTACGACAACGGACTGTCTTATGAGGCTGCCAAAGAAAAATATTATGAGTCGCACCTCGCCGACTACGCCCCCTACTACGTATTCCTCGGCGACATCGAAGTTCCCGGTGAAAATTGGGGTGAGGCTTGTAAAAACTACGAATTGGCCTTCTCGTGGTACGATACCACTTGCGTCGAAGCCTATATCAAATTTGCCGGAATCTACTTCCGCATCAACCCCGATATAGCCATCGACAACGTGCTGACACTGCTCAATATGCGTCCCAACTCGGCTATCGCCCAACGCGAGCTCGCCGAGTCGTACTATCGTGCCGACAAATTCAACGAGGCCGTAAAAGCCTACGAGACCTATATGAAGAACCCCACGGCTTTCGACTCGGACCGTCCTCGCCATGCCGCTCTTCTCTACTACGACAAGCAATACGACGCCTCTATCACACTTGTAGAGTCGTTGATGGAGAAATACCCCGACAACTTGATGCTGAAACGTCTCGCCCTCTACAACTACTACGAGCTGCAAGACTATACCTCGGCCATCAAAGCTGCCGAAAAACTCTTTGCTACTCCCGATGCTAAATTCAACAGCCGCGACTACGTGCAATATGGTAAATTATTGCTCGACCTCGGTAAAGCCGACGATGCCGTAGCCAACCTCGAAAAAGCCATCGAGATAGACCCCGAACGCACCGAGAACTATAAAGAACTCGAAACCGCTTGCGCCAAAGCCGGGAAATATATGCGTCGCGCCGAGGTACACGAAATGTACATCAAGCAACTCGAGGCCAAAGAGCAAAACAAGACTCAAGACTACTTCGTAGGCGGTCGCTACTACTATATGGCTGCAGCTCGCGCTTACCAAGCCGGCGACACCCTCAACACCCGCATCGGGGCCACGAAAGCCGACAGCCTCTTTGCCATCGTTACCGAAAAAGCTCCCGAGGACTATCGTGGTCACGAATGGAGAGCCTCGGCTACCTCGTTGCTCGACCCCGAACGCAAAACCGGTATCGCAATACCCCTCTATGAGAAAGCTATCGAAATCATCGTAAACGATTTGAACGCCGAGAACGTTCCGGCTGCTCGTCAAAAAGCATTGCAAAAATCGCTCATCGACGCCTATACCTACATGGCCAACTTCGACTACGTAGCCGAATACAACAAATACCTGGCTATGAGCGAAGAGGCTCGTCAGACCTTCAAATTCACCAAAACCATCGAATGGTGTAATAAGATTTTGGCTATCGATCCCAACCACGCAGCCACCCAAGAATTCCTCCGCGTTATCAGCCAATAACGCCACCGAATTCATCACATACAGAAAGTGTTCCTCGCATTCCGGGGAACACTTTTTATATATATCTTAGGTAAAATTGTATCTTTGTTCGTATATATAACAAACAGCGTCTAAGAGGATTTCCTCTTTTGCCCCACTCAAAAACAAAAACACCGAATATGAAAAACTTCCTTGTCGCAATCATCGCCACGCTATGCGTGGCAACCATGCAGGCACAACTCACCACTTACCCGGCCGGTCTCAACACCGGTATGCCCCATAACGACGACTACACAGTGAGGGTACGCACTATTGGCGGCGAATGGCGCGATGTGTTCGAATACAACGTACAGGTAGATATGGACAACGTGCAAAACGCATCGATGGTACAATTTGACATGGGCGAACCGGTAGAGGTCATGGTGAAAAAAAACAACGGCACCATAGCCGATGTTGCCATACGCCCCCTCGACCGCAAAATCGCCCACAAACAAGTGGGAAACGTCATCTTATTCACCCTCAACGAGCCTCAATATCTATCGATAGAGTTCAACGGTGACCGTTTGCACAATCTGCACCTCTTTGCCAACCCTGTCGAGACTGAAACCTATTCGCGCGAAGAGAAAGGGGTTATCTATTTCGGGCCCGGCACACACAAGCCCAAAGACCTGCCCAATAACCAAATACGCATACCGAGCAACACCACGGTGTATCTGGCTCCCGGTGCCGTAGTAAAAGCCAAGCTGCTCATAGACAAAGCCGAGAATGTACGCATCATAGGGCGAGGCATACTCGACCACCCCATACGCGGCATCGAAATCACCGACTCTCGCAACGTGACAGTCGATGGTATCACCGTGGTCAATCCCGATCACTACACCATATTCGGCGGTGGCGCGAGCGATATTACCATACGCAACCTCAAATCATTCAGTTGCAAGGGCTGGAGCGATGGAATAGACATGATGTGCTGCCGCAACGTAGTAATCGACAATGTATTCATGCGCAACAGCGACGACTGCATAGCCCTATACAACCACCGATGGAATTGGTGGGGAGGCTCGGCCGATATCACGGTACAGAATTCCATTCTGTGGGCCGACATTGCTCACCCTATCAACATCGGCGGGCATGGCGACCCCGACTCACCCACCGGTGAAACCATAGAGAATATCACATTCCGCAATATCGATATACTCGAGCACGACGAAGACGATGTGCCTTACCAAGGCTGTATGGCGATAGATGCCGGCGACAAAAATCATGTGAAGAACATTCTTTTCGACGACATACGGGTAGAGAGCATACAAGAGGGACGCTTGTTCCACCTCAACGTGCGATTTAACAAGAAATACGACAAGCAACCCGGTAACAGCATCGACGGGGTGACCTTCCGCAATATCAGCTACAACGGCATAGGCGAGAATCCGTCGCAACTTACCGGCCTCGACAGCTCACGCATGATACGCAACGTCACATTCGAGAATGTCGTAATCAACGGTAAAAAGATGAAAAACACCAACGATTTCATCACCAACGAATATGTTGAGAATATTATCGTCAAATAACACATTAGATTGCAACCTCAATTCGCAATCTATACGACAAAAGGCTGCCGGTGGCAGCCTTTTGTCGTATTATGTAGTTATGGTGTATTAGCAACAAGCGCATTTGCCGGCGCTACCCAATACGTCAACGATTTTTGCAACGTAGAGTTTTTTCATGTTTTCGCGAGCCGGGCCGAGGTATTTGCGGGGGTCGAACTCGGCAGGCTTGTTAGCCATTACCTCGCGTATAGCGGCGGTCATAGCCAAGCGGCTGTCTGAGTCGATATTGATTTTGCAAACGGCCGATGCTGCGGCTTTGCGCAATTGTTCCTCGGGAATACCGATGGCATCTTTCAACGCGCCACCATATTTATTGATGGTAGCTACCTCGTCTTGGGGAACCGATGAAGAGCCGTGCAATACGATGGGGAAACCGGGGAGCTCTTTCTCTACACCTTCGAGTACATCGAAACGCAAGGGGGGAGGTACGAGACGACCTTCGGCATCGCGAGTACATTGCTCGGGGGTAAATTTGTTGGCACCGTGCGAGGTTCCGATAGAGATAGCGAGGCTGTCGCAACCGGTCTTGGTCACGAAATCGACCACTTCCTCGGGACGTGTGTAGGTGTGATGATCGGCCGAAACCTCATCTTCTACACCGGCAAGTACTCCGAGCTCGCCCTCGACCGTTACGTCGAATTGGTGAGCGTAATCTACCACTTTCTTGGTAAGAGCCACATTCTCGTCGTAGGGAAGGTGCGAACCGTCGATCATCACCGATGAGAAGCCCATGTCGATACACGATTTGCACAATTCGAAAGAATCGCCGTGGTCGAGGTGCAAAACGATTTCGGGTTTTTCGCAACCCAATTCTTTTGCATACTCTACGGCACCTTCGGCCATATAGCGAAGCAATGTCTGATTGGCATAGTTACGAGCGCCTTTTGAAACCTGCAAAATAACAGGCGATTTAGTTTCTACGGCAGCTTGAATGATAGCCTGCAACTGCTCCATGTTGTTGAAGTTGAACGCCGGAACGGCATAGCCGCCCTTGATTGCTTTGGCAAACATCTCACGAGTATTCACCAATCCTAATTCTTTGAAGTTAACCATTTTCTGTATATTTCGTTAGAAATCGAATAAATATTCAATCTTATTTCCTTAAAACGATGCAAAAGTACACAATATCTCGCTATTTTCATATATCATTTGAGTACAAAAATAATAATTTTGACAGAAAACTGCACAAATTGACTATTTTTCATCAACTTCTTTCAGAAGTTCATTTTTTATCTCTACTTTTGCAATCCAATAAAAAACTGAAAAGCAACCCGATTGTTTAATTCAAGAAACTTATTTTAGCGACATGAGAAAGTGGCGTATTGAAGATTCTGCCGAGTTGTACAACATTACCGGTTGGGGACTGAAATATTTCTCCATCAACGACAAAGGTCATGTAACCGTCTCGCCCAAAGAGGGTTCGGCACAGGTTGACCTCAAAGAGCTTATGGACGAGTTACAGGTGCGTGATGTTTCGGCACCCGTATTGGTACGTTTTCCCGATATTCTCGACAATCGTATTGAAAAAATATCCAATTGTTTCAAAAAAGCGGCCGAGGAATATGGATACACGGCACAGAACTTCATCATATATCCCATAAAAGTAAACCAGATGAATCCTGTCGTGGAGGAAATCGTGAGCCACGGCAAGAAATTCAACATCGGTCTCGAAGCCGGCTCAAAACCCGAATTACACGCCGTGCTCGCCATCAATGTCGATGCCAACTCGCTCATCATCTGCAACGGATATAAAGATGAGAACTATATAGAATTGGCCCTCTTGGCCCAAAAAATGGGACGTCGCATATTCCTTGTTGTGGAGAAACTCAACGAACTGCGCCTCATCGCCACCATTGCCAAAAGGCTGAAAATAAGGCCGAATATCGGCATACGCATCAAATTGTCGAGCTCGGGTAGCGGTAAGTGGGAAGAGTCGGGCGGCGATGTAAGCAAGTTCGGCCTCAACTCGAGCGAACTGCTCGAGGCCCTCGACATACTCGAGCGCAACAAAATGCAAGACTGCTTGAAGTTGATACACTTCCACATAGGCAGCCAAGTGACCAAGATACGTCGCATAAAGAACGCTCTGCGCGAAGCCTCTCAATTCTATGTGCAACTGCATAAAATGGGCTACAACATCGAGTTTGTGGATATAGGCGGCGGTCTCGGCGTGGACTACGACGGTACCCGCTCGTCGGCCAGCGAGAGCAGTATGAACTATTCTATACAAGAGTATGTAAACGACTCTATATGGACACTGGTCGATGCCTGTACCAAAAACGACCTGCCTCAGCCCAATATCATCACCGAATCGGGCCGTTCACTCACGGCGCACCACTCGGTATTGATATTCGAGGTGCTCGAGACTACCACCCTGCCCGTATGGGACGACGACGAGGAGGTATCGGAGAGCGACCACGAATTGGTGCGAGAGCTCTACCAGTCGTGGGATAAACTCAACCAACCCGGTCTCATAGAGACTTGGCACGACGCTTTGCAGATACGCGACGAGGCCCTCGAACTGTTCGGTCTCGGACTTATCGACCTGCGCACTCGCGCCCAAATCGAACGCTTGTTCTGGTCCATCGCTCGCGAAGTTTACGCCATGGCCAACGAGATAAAGCACGCCCCCGAGGAATTGAAAAAAATCGCGAAGATGTTGCCCGACAAGTATTTCTGCAACTTCTCGCTGTTCCAGTCGCTCCCCGACTCTTGGGCCATCGACCAGATATTCCCCATCATGCCCATCAGCCGCCTCGACGAGAAACCCACCCGCTCGGCTACGTTGCAAGATATTACGTGCGACTCCGACGGAAAAATCGACAACTTCATATCTACCAAGAACTTCAACTACCACCTGCCGGTACATACCTTGGGTAAAGAATCCTACTACATCGGCGTGTTCCTCGTAGGTGCCTATCAAGAAATATTGGGTGATATGCACAACCTCTTCGGCGATACCAATGCCGTGCACGTGAGTGTGTACAAAGATCGTTACGAAATAGATCAGGTAATCGATGGCGAGACCGTGGCCGACGTGCTCGACTACGTACAATTCAGCCCCAAAAAGATGGTACGCAGCGTAGAAACTTGGGTTACATCATCTATGAAAAACGGTGTAATTACTCCCGAAGAGGGACGCGAATTCTTGTCGAACTACCGCTCGGGACTTTACGGATATACCTATCTCGAATAAGAATTTTTCGAGAAAATTCCAAACGCCATGGCCGAGTCGGAATCGAGCAGCTATCGCTACTTCATCTACCTGTCGTACAACGGTGCCGCCTATCACGGCTGGCAACGACAACCCAACGGCATATCGGTACAAGAGTGTATCGAAAAGGCACTCTCCACTCTTGTGCGACAAGAGATGAGCATCACCGGGGCCGGCCGCACCGATGCCGGAGTACATGCCCGGCTCATGGTGGCCCACGTGGATATGCCTTTCGAACTCGACGACGCCACGATGTGGGTACACCGCTTGAATCGTCTGCTGCCCCCCGACATAGCCATACATCGTATCGTAGCGGTTACGCCCGACGCTCATAGTCGTTTCGACGCGACCGCACGCACATACCGCTACTATATCTCGGGACAGAAAAATCCTTTCGAGGGAAATTTCCGCTGGACGATGAATGCCGACACACTCGATGTCGATGCGATGAATGTCGCTGCCGAAAAGATGATGGAATATACCGATTTCACCAGTTTCAGCAAGTTGCATACCGATGTAAAAACCAATAATTGTCGCATCACCCGGGCACGATGGACGCATAACGGCAACGACCTTGTGTTTGAAATCACAGCCGACCGGTTTCTACGCAACATGGTACGAGCCATTGTAGGAACGCTGGTAGAGGTAGGACGTGGCAAAATATCGATTGACGATTTCTGTCGCGTAATCGAGGCCAAAGACCGATGCAAAGCCGGTACCTCGGCCCCCGGAAACGCTCTGTTCCTTACCGACATCGTCTATCCCGAAAGATTGTTTATAGAGTAGAAACTATTTGGGATTCCTTAAAAATTTAATCCCGGTTTCGTAAAAATATTTATACCATACTATGTGGTTGATTTTCGCATTTATCTCGGCAGCCCTGTTGGGTATGTATGAGGTATTCAAAAAAATGGCGCTCAACGGCAATGCCGTGATACCGGTCTTGTTTCTCAACACGGTATTTTGCAGCCTGCTGTTTCTTCCGGCCATACTGCTGTCGCGTTTCGCTCCCGACGTTATAGCCGACACCCTATTTTATGTTCCGCGTGCCGACCTCGTCACCCATTTATACATCATACTCAAGGCGGTCATCGTGCTATCGTCGTGGGTATTTGCCTATTTTGCCATGAAGCATCTGCCCATCACCATAGCCGGTACCATCAAAGCCTCACAGCCGGTACTCACCTTGCTGGGCGCGCTGCTCATCTTCGGCGAGCGCCTCAACCTCTACCAATGGATAGGCGTCATAGTTTCCATCATCTCATTCTTCCTGCTCTCATCGGCAGGTAAGAAAGAGGGCATACGATTCAGTCACGACAAGTGGATATACTTCATCATACTCGCCACCATCACCGGTGCGCTCAGCGGGCTCTACGACAAGTATCTCATGAGCCACGGGTTCGACCGCATGGTCGTGCAGGTGTGGTACACCTACTACCAGATGGTAATCATGGCCGGTATATTATATATATGGTATAAACGTCGTAGCGAGACCACGCCTTACCAATGGCGATGGAGCATATTTTTCATCTCGCTGTTTCTCGTGGCGGCCGACTTCATATACTTCTACGCGCTCAGTTTCCCCGACTCCATGATTTCGCTCGTGTCGATGGCACGTCGCAGCGGTGTTGTAGTCAGCTTCATCTTCGGCGCGCTGTTTTTTCACGAGAAAAATATCCGCAGCAAGACCATCGACCTGCTGTTGGTGCTCATAGGTATGTATTTCCTCTATTTGGGAACAAGATAATATCACCATGAAACGACACATCATCACACTGCTATTAGCACTATTTTGCTGTATAGGTCAAGCCGATAACCGCAGTATCGGTACATGGTTCGTCGCCATGCCCGACAGTCTGTTACCCCTCCTCAGCGTGAACGATCGCAAAGACCTGCTCGATCTGCACAACGCCGGTCGCCAAAGTGGCATATCGGGCCATTGGGGCGAGAATGTATCCATCGAGAGTATCGGTGACGACCAACTTACCCTGAAACTCACCCCCTCTTCGTCCCTACAAATCGCCACACTGCGCACGGCCGATACCATACGTGTCATTGCCGTAATACACACGGTGAAACTTCCCGCAGCCGATAGTCGCATCTGTTTCTACGACACAAATTGGAATCGACTTACCAACCCGGTGTTCTCTACACCACAAGTGCGAGATTTCATTACGGGCAACAAAAAGGTACAGAGTTCGATAGCACACCTCATCGGCGAGATATTCCCTTGTCGGTACGAGATAAGAAACGGATATTTATATGCCACTCAGTCGCTCCAAGATTTTCTACCTCGGGAAACCTATTCCGAGATAAAAGAATCTCTCAAATCGGAAATTCCCTATAAATGGAACGGCAAATCATTCAAGAAATAACCTCTTTTCCGAAAATTTACAAAGAGGCTTTTCAAAAAAAGTCCGATATTTGCACCCGTTTATGCGAAACTCGCTATGGTATAGCGAAAAAAAAATCTAAAATCAGTTTGATATAGAAGAAAAAAGCTATATCTTTGCAAACCAAAAAATTTAAAAGTAATAACCAATATAAAAACCTAAAACAATGACAAAGGCAGACATCGTAAACGAGATTTCAAAAAATACAGGAATCGAGAAAGCCATCGTATTGGCAACTGTTGAAGAATTTATGGAATCGGTAAAAGGTTCTTTGGCAAAAGGTAACAACGTATATTTGAGAGGTTTCGGAAGCTTCATCATCAAGAAAAGAGCTCAAAAAACCGCTCGTAACATCTCGAAAAATACGACTATTATCATTCCCGAGCACAACATTCCGGCTTTCAAACCCGCTAAAACGTTCATGAGCGACGTAAAATAAGAAAGTCTATAAAATTATTATTAACTCATAAACGCACATAATTATGCCCAGCGGAAAGAAAAGAAAAGGCCATAAAATGGCTACTCACAAACGTAAAAAAAGACTGAGAAAGAACAGACATAAGAAGAAATAATTCTTCTTAGCACAATGATAAACAAAGGACAGACTCGTGACTCGTTCAAGAGTGTGTCCTTTGGTGTTATTTATCGACAATTGTAACCTAAAACATTCAAACACAGTGTCAAGCGAATTAGTTGTAGATGTACAATCCAAGGAGGTCTCTATCGCGTTGCTCAACGACAAGCGGTTGGTCGAGCTGCAAAAAGAGCCTTGTAACATATCGTTCGCCCTGGGCGATATATACTTGGGTCGTGTCAAAAAATTGATGCCGGGATTGAATGCCGCTTTTATTGACATAGGTTACGGTAAAGACGCATTTCTTCACTATCAGGACTTAGGCCCCTTCTTCACGTCAAGCGCGAAATTCACAAAACAAGCCCTATCCGACCGTAAGCACAGCCCCTCACTCAGCAAATTCAAGTTGCAAAAAGAGGTCGATAAAGACGGGGCGATAAGCGACGTGCTCACCATAGGACAGGAAATTCTGGTACAAATCACCAAAGAGCCGATATCCACCAAAGGTCCGCGGCTGACAGCCGAGCTATCCTTTGCCGGACGTTTCTTGGTACTCATTCCCTTTGCCGATAAAGTATCGGTATCTCAAAAAATCAAATCGAACGAGGAAAAAACGCGATTGCGCCAACTCATTCACAGCATCAAGCCCCACAACGTCGGCGTCATAGTACGCACCGTTGCCGAGGGAAAACGTGTCGCCGAACTCGACAACGAAATGCGCACGTTGGTAAAACGCTGGGAGGACAGCCTCGCCAAACTGCAAAAGGCCAAAGCCCCTTCACTCATCTACGAGGAGACCGGTCGTGCCGTAGGTCTGTTGCGCGACATCTTCAACCCCTCTTTTGAGAACATCTACGTCAACGACGAAGATACGTTCCAACAAATACACGACTATGTAAATATCATTGCTCCCGAATGCAAAGACATCGTAAAGAAATACACCGGCGAACTGCCTATTTTCGACCACTTTGCCATCACGAAGCAAATAAAATCCTCGTTCGGTAAAACCATCTCCTTCAAAAACGGAGCCTACCTCATCATAGAACACACCGAGGCTCTGCACGTCATCGACGTAAACAGCGGAAACCGTTCCAAGCCCAATGCCGACCAAGAGCATACGGCATTCGAGGTGAATATGGCCGCCGCCGAAGAAATAGCCCGCCAACTGCGATTGCGCGATATCGGAGGTATTATAGTCATCGACTTCATAGATATGAACGAAGCCGACAACAGACAGAAACTCTACGAGCGCATGAAAGAGTTGATGGCAAGCGACCGCGCACGGCACAACATACTGCAACTGAGCAAATTCGGGCTCATGCAGATAACACGTCACCGGGTACGCCCCGCACTCGACATCATGACCAGCGAGGACTGCCCAGTATGCAACGGAAAAGGTAAAATTCCGCCATCGATACTTTTCACCGACAAGCTCGAAGAGAAAGTAGCGTTCCTCGTGAACAAATTCAAAGTGAAGAAATTTTCCTTACACGTACACCCCTATATAGCGGCGTACATCAATCAGGGTATCTTCTCCCTCAAATGGAAATGGAAACAGCGATATACTCGCACATTCCGTCTCATACCCAATCAGTCATTGGCCCTGCTCGACTATAAAATATACGACAGCGAAGGCAATGAAATAGACCTCAAAGAAGAGATCGAAATCAAATAACAACCGCCCATCTCTCCCCTATCGACGACAGCCCCGCTACTTATACAAGTGGCGGGGCTGTCTATTTAGCCTCTATTCCTACTATATACGTTGTAACACCTTCTCTATGAGACCTTCGATAGAGCCTTTGTAGCCCACATTGGCCTCACCCGCCAATCGATTGGCGATGATGCAACACACGGTCATAGCCCTATGCCCCATGAGGCGGGCCAACCCTGCAAGTGCCGAACTTTCCATCTCGTAATTGGTCACTACACGTCCATCGTGTGCAAAAGTCTCTATCTTACGATTCAGGTCGGGATCGGCAAGCGGCACACGCAGCTCGCGACCTTGCGGGCCATAGAATCCGTTGGCCGATATGGTGACGCCTCGTACCATATCGCCGGTATCGATACGTGCCACCAACTCGGCATCGGCATCTACCACATAAGGGGCCGCCCATTGCCGGCGCCACCCCACAGCCTCGCAAAATGCCTGCTCAAATGCCAAGTCGCATACCGCGTCGCGACCGGCATAGAAATTGATCACCCCGTCGAATCCTATCGATTTCTCGGCCACCACATATGTACCAATAGGCACGTGAGGTTGCAGGCCGCCACTTGTACCGATGCGCACCAACGTGAGCCTACGTAACGAAGGCCGCTCTGTGCGAGTTGTAAAATCGATATTGGCCAACGCGTCGAGCTCATTCAGTACAATATCTATATTGTCGGTGCCGATACCGTGCGACACCACCGTGATGCGTTTTCCGGCATACATACCCGTAATGGTATGAAACTCACGATTGGACACGTCACATTCCTTACTGTCGAAATAGGAAGCCACCATATCCACACGAGCGGGATCGCCCACCAATATCACCTTATCGGCCAACTGCTCGGGTCGCAAATGCAAGTGAAACACCGACCCATCGGCGTTGATTATCAACTCTGACGCAGGAAAATATTTCATAATATACAAGTTTTATTACAAATATAATAATTCCATTTCTAATAAAACCAATCTAATGGACGATATTTCCTGAATTAGGCTCTTTGGACACATCAGGAGGCTTACAGCTCGTTATCTCAAAACTTTTTCACACGGATATGACAGTAGGGTTCGCCACCGGTCTTATCGTAATAGTGCTGATGGTAATCCTCGCCCGTCCAGAATCGTTCGGCCGGTCGCACAATGGTATTCACCACATAGCCCTTGTCGCGTAGCACGGCTATTACCTTCTCGGCCGTGAGGCGCTGTTCATCACCGAGATAGAATATCTCACTGCGATATTGCGGACCAATATCGGGCCCCACACCATCGGTCTGCGCCGGATCGTGAATCTCAAAAAACACCCGGCATAACTCCTCATACGACACCACATCAGCATCATATACCACTATCACCGCCTCTACATGATGCGTGCGGTGTGCCTTCACATCGGTATATACGGGATTTTCTTCCTCTCCGCCGGTGTAGCCCACAGTGGTACTCAGTACCCCCGCCACATGGTCGAACTGATGTTGTACCCCCCAAAAGCAACCGGCAGCAAATATCGCTTGTTCTTTTTTCATAGTCGGTAAATGAATTTATTGCAAATATATTCACTACAAGCGAGAAATACTCTGTTCATCCCTATTTATTTCACCACAAGTGCAATATTTCTATAAACAAAATAATTCTAAAAGACAGAGAAACGGAGACACCTTTTGCCTCATTTTGCGTACCGCATGAGAGTTTTTTCGATGATGTAGCAGAAAACAGGAGAAAATAGTTTAACTTTGTGCTATCAAACACAGACTATCACAATATGGCAACAAAACCCTCCATTCCTAAAGGTACACGCGATTTCTCACCCGAAGAAATGGCCAAACGCAACTATATATTCAATACCATAAGAGAAGTTTTTCACCTTTTCGGCTTCCAACAGATAGAGACACCGTCGATGGAAAACCTATCGACACTGATGGGAAAATATGGCGAAGAAGGCGATAAACTGCTGTTTAAGGTTCTCAACTCGGGTGATTTCCTTTCGGGCGTGACCGATAGCGAACTCTCCGAGCGCAACACCAACCGCCTCGCCGCCCAATTGTGCGAAAAGGGTTTGCGATACGACCTCACCGTACCCTTCGCCCGATATGTGGTGATGCACCGAGGCGAGTTGTCGTTCCCCTTCAAACGTTACCAAATACAACCGGTATGGCGTGCCGACCGTCCGCAAAAGGGACGTTATCGCGAATTCTATCAATGCGATGCCGATGTGGTGGGTTCCGACTCGCTCATCAACGAAGTGGAACTGCTGCAGCTCATGGACGAAGTATATGCCCGATTTGGCATAAGAGTTGCCATTAAGCTCAATAACCGCAAGATATTGAGTGGTATTGCCGAGATTATAGGCGCACCCGAAAAAATCGTGGATATTACCGTCGCCATCGACAAACTCGACAAAATAGGGCTCGACAACGTAAATGCCGAGTTGCGCGAAAAAGGGCTCGACGAAGAGGCCATAGCCCGCTTACAGCCCATAATCCTGCTCGAAGGTGAGAATCGCGCCAAACTGGCTACGTTGCGCACAGCTCTTGCCGCATCGGAAGTGGGTATAAAGGGTATCGACGAGTTGGAATATATACTCGACAAACTCGATAAGTCGCCGTTGCGTGCCACGCTTGATATAGACCTCACCTTGGCTCGCGGTCTCAACTACTACACCGGTGCCATAGTCGAAGTGAAAGCCTTAGATGTGACCATAGGCAGTATTACCGGCGGTGGACGATACGACAACCTCACCGGAGTATTCGGTATGCCGGGTGTGTCGGGCGTAGGTATCTCGTTTGGTGCCGACCGCATATACGACGTGCTCAATCAGCTCGACCTCTACCCCACCGACTCGCTGCTCACCACGCAGATATTGTTTGTAAACTTCGGAGAGAAAGAGATGGAATCGTGTATGGGATTTGCCGCTCACCTGCGTGCTTGCGGAGTAAGAGTGGAGCTGTACCCCGAAGCGGCCAAAATGAAAAAACAGATGGGATATGCCGATACCAAAAAGATTCCCTACGTGGCATTGGTAGGCGAGAATGAAATCGCATCGGGCAAAATCGCCATCAAAAATATGACTACCGGCGAACAACAACAGCTCTCCATCGAAGAGGTCGCCGATATGCTGAAAGCATAAAAGTTCCCGAGGCACAAAAAACGCACATCAATCGCTAATGAATACTCCCATCATCACCCCTGCCGGGCACTCCGAAATACCTATTATTCGAGCCATGGCCGGGGTGGTGTTTTATGACACATATCGCCTGATACTCTCGCCTGAGCAACTCGATTATATGTACGACATGATGTATGCCGAGGAAAGTCTGCAACGACAGATCGATAGTGGGCATCGCTTTTTTATCGCTTACGTCGATGACATTCCGGCCGGATTTGTATCTATCGAGCGACAAAGCGAGAGGCTGGTACACCTGCAAAAGCTCTATGTAATGCCGGCCTATCAACACGCACATATTGGCCGACGGCTCATAGAGAGGGCTTTCGACGAGGCTCGCGCCCTCACCACCGATGGCCATTGCCGGGTAGAGTTGAATGTAAATCGCCAAAATGAGGCTCTCGACTTTTACACGCACATAGGTATGCGCATCGCCTCCTCGGGCGATTTCGCGATAGGAAACGGTTATTATATGAACGATTACATCATGGCTATCGACCTATAGCCTCGACATCAAAATGTTTTATTCCTCTTCATCTGGTGGTCGAGGCGACATATATACCCCAACTTATATAAATCGAACAAACGCAAACGGGGGTGATTACTCAGCAAATTACGTCGTAACGGCGTCTCAAATAGCGCAAACAACACTCTAACCATCGGTTGCAAACCCATACGCAGTACTCGCTCTTGCACATCGAGTATGCGCACATAGCCCCGTAATTTCTCGCGGTGACGTAAGGCATTGGCCAGGCTCTCCTCGGTCTTCGATAGGAAATGCGCGCTATCGTCGGAAATATCGTGATATACGGGGTTATCGATATATCGCACCGGAATACCGGCCTCGTTCAGCATCTTACCATAGAGCGTATCCTCATGGCCATAGGTAACAATATCCTCGCAGAAACGTACCTGCTCGGCGACACATCGAGGCAAGAGAAACCCGAATCCGGCAAAACGACTATACGGTGAGCGATTGCGCAACTCGGCCGCGTGTTCTTCACGCACGGCCGCATACACATAACGTAAGTTTGCCTCTACCTCTTTCTTATTCTCGGGCAAACGAAACTTGATGGTACCGCATATCACACTACGGCCATCGATTTCTTGCACGAAACAGGCCAAAAAATCGCTACGGCAGGGCATGAGGTCGCTATCGAGCAACAGCATATTGTCGTACATGGCTTGCGACATGAGGTAATTGCGACAATAGGCAGCACCATGATTTTGCGCCAACTCCACAAACCGACATCGTGGCCGGTCGTTTATAGCGCGATTTCGCTCCTTGGTCGAGACCTCGGGAGAAGCGTCATCGCACACAATTATTTCATAGTCGATATGCAACCCCTCGGCCTGCATCGCCAACTCGCGGACAAAGTCCGTACAATCATAATTATAGGTGGGTATCAATATCGACAGCATAGCGATTTACATAAGACGGTAATTGACATCGAGCACACGGAACTCGGTACGGCGATTCAGCGCGTTGGCAAGTTCTTGATGCTCGGGGGGCAGCGCGAGTATATACTCATCGGTAAGCACATCGCCCTCCTTGAACATCGGATATTCCTTAGCCTGCTTGCGGGTAATGGTACGAGGCGAAGACTTGCCATAACCCTTCGGGGTAAGGCGGTCGGCTGCTACACCATGCTGTATGAGATATTCGACCACGGCTTTCGCCCGCCGTTCCGACAGTCCGAGATTATAGGCCTCACTGCCCTTCATATCGGTATGCGCACTAAGCTCTATCGATACGTTGGGATTGTCTTCAAGCATCTGTATTATCTCGTTCAAGGCGGCCGCCGACTCCTTGGTCACATCGGCTTTGTCGAACTCATAAAACACATTTTCCACGATGACGGGTTTGTTTATGGCCGCCAATATGAAATCGAGGCCGTAGGTCTCGTTGCGCTCCTCGCTGTCGCTGGTAAACTCTCCGCGGGAATTGAGAAATCCCTTACACCCCGCCATCATCACATAATCTACCCCCAGTCCGAGTTTGAACTTATAGGTCCCGTCCTCTTTGGAATAAGCCTTCTGATTCGAGCCGTCTTTGCCCACAATGCGTATCACGGCGTTGGGGATAGGTATCTCGTCTTGGTCGAGCACCGAGCCGGTAATCCACACCTCGATAAGAGGCAATTCGAAGCTGAATATATGGTCGTAGCCGCGCGCGTCCTTGCGATTGGAACTGAGAAATCCCGCCTCACGGCCTGTTTCAAATGTAATACCGAAATCGTCGCCCGCCGAATTAACCGGCATACCGAGATTTTCTATTTTCCACACACCAAGGCTGTTTTGTGTAGCCTTGAATATATCAAGTCCTCCCATACCCGGGTGACCATCAGAGGCAAAATAGAGATCGCCATTATCGCGTATATAGGGAAACATCTCATCTCCGGGGGTATTGATTTGCACGCCGAGATTTTCTATACCGCTTCCTTTATCCTCGAGGTCGATGCGCCATAAATCTTTACCGCCATACCCTCCGGGGACATCTGAGGTGAAATAGAGGTATCGGCCATCGGGCGACACCGCGGGGTGTGCAAAAGTTGATAACGTATCGCCTGTAATGGCAAAAAGCGTCGCCGCTCCCCATTGCGCATCGCTACGGGTAGATGTACATATCTCTACCGATGTATTGATACCCTCCTCGTGACGGGCACGCGACAGATACATCGTATTGCCATCGGGGCTGAAACTGATTATACCCTCGTCGGCGGCAGTGTTCACTCCCCCCTCGGCGAGTTCGGGTCGTTGCCATGCGCCTTTTTCATCTTTTTTCGAGAAAAATATATCATTACTTTTCACCCCGGTAATATCGCTCTTCTTATCTCCGGTAGCCTTGTCGTTGGCCGAGGTGAAATAGAGTATATCATTATCTGTGCCGAGAAACATCGGGGCGCACTCGCTACGTCGGGAATTGAACAACTTGGCAGCTTTCACCACATAACGGGTTGGATTTTCTTTCCACTTGACAGCCGCCTCACACCCTTTCAAGCCATTCTCGGCCATTTTATCGCCGGGTTTTATGGACAAGAAAGCCTCGTATTGTTTTGCTGCCTCTCTGTATTTACCCTGCATATGCAATCCGCGAGCCAAGTAATACACTGCCATACTATCGGGATAGTCATAACGAACGGCATTCTGATAGCCTGCCGATGAACGTGGAGCGGCATTGAGGCGGCGATAGCACTCACCGATGCGATAGGCTACCATTCCGCGTTTTTCACGCTCTTTCGACGAAGTTTTATTATAAATTTTGCGATACGTTGCCGCCGCCGCAAAATATTCGCCCCGCTCAAACTGAGCGTTGGCGGTACTCAACTTGGCACCACACCCATACGAGAGCAGCACCACAGGCACGACAAGCAATATAAGACGCAAATATTTCATACTATTTGTACGATAAAATCGCTCTTTTATTGCCTATCGGCACAAGAAAATGCCATAAAAACAAGCTCTCGGATTATTGTAAAAATATCTTATTCGGCCGTTCTAAGCTCAATGCTTTTTAGAGTTTCTTATTTCATCTTAAGGCAGGCCAGGTAATCGTAATGCTCGCCCTGTTGCACCAGTTCGGCGGCAAATCCATATCGGGCCGCATACAACGAGAGAGTGTCGAAATCGATATACAGCCAGTCGAAACTATCACCCCGCACCTGCTTGTACTGCATACGGAAATCGATTTCGCCATAATAATCGCCTGCCAAGTCGATAAGGAAGCTACCGTCCTCGTCCTCGAACAAATAGCGCAGATCGCTCGAGTCCATATAGATACGGCCGCCGGGCTGTAATAGCTGTTTCATCTTGGCAAAGAATGCGCCCATATTTTCCAGTCGGCCTATAATACCCGAACCGTTCATCAACATCAGTATCGTATCATATCGCTCCGTAAAACTATCATCAAACAGATTTACCCTACGGGCGTGCGATACACCCCGTTTCGTCATCACCTCTACCGATAGTGCCGATATATCGATGGCCACCACCTCTTTGCCCATATCCTGCAAAGCGAGCGCATGACAACCGCTACCGGCCCCGCAATCGAGTATGCGCCCCTCGGCCAACTGCAAAGCCCTCTGCTCCAACAAGGGCATCTTATCATAGGTGCGGAACAACTGAGAAACCGGTATTTCATCTTCCTCGAATTGTGAAGAAAACACCCTGAGCTTAGCGGCACGCCCCGTAGCGAAATAGTCGGCTATGGCGGCCCCCATCGGATCCCTTTCGGGCATAAGCACATTCACGTCCATCGTATATATCAGATATGATTTTTCATTTCAATTATCCGCGGCCTCAGCCGATAATCCATTTACTGCCCGGAATAAGCGATATAAGCTTCGTCGATATATAGCAACAAACGAATGTCGCTATCGATATGCAAGGAATGGCGGCAACCGTGGGCAACGCCAAAGTGTGCTTAAATACCATTACCCACAAACCGAGCCAGAAAATATGCATCAGGTATATACCATAGCTCAATTTCGACAGGTCGGTAATAAGTCGCGGAGCCTTTTCGGCATTGATGCAGGAGAACAGCAGGAACGCACCGGCTGTCAATAGCACGCAATTGATGGTACAGAACGCCCAACCGATTTCGAGTACCGGCGTTTTGTGTATCACCCCGGGGACAGCCTGCACATAGAACGAACCGATAGTCACCACAGCCCCTATCAGCATCGATACCAGGCCCACAATCAAGCGCGTGCTACGCCCCCATGTGAGGTGCACTCGTATGTAATGTGCCAGCACGAGATAGCCCAGATAACCCGAGAAGTACCACAGCATATGGTATTCGTTCCAGAAACATTGCCCCCACAATTCACCACACCAGCGGTTGAGGTAAGGCATACAAGTCGATAGCAAAAACAATATGATGAAAAATCTCTCTTCTCGAGCCGACGCTTTACGCAACCAAGGCGAGATAATGGGTATAAACAGATAGAGACTTATAAGCGGATACATAAACCACAAATGTCCGGCAAGAGTGGGAAAGTTGAGCAAGATGCGCGAAAGGTCCGTGGCCGATGTCGTGCTATCGATTTGTCCCCACAACATAGGCAACGTGCTATACAACACCATGAATATGAAGAATGGAGGTAAGATACGCAGAAAACGCCTCTTATAAAATTGCCATGAGCTCTCCTCCTCTTTCATCGGCACCAACAGATAGGCCGACACAATCATAAACAGCGGAACCGCCATACGGGAAAATCCATCGTAGATCGACACCCATAAGCGGTCGGCTTCATTGGCTAAGAACGATTGAGGTCCGGCCATATCCGACGAGCCGATAGCCCCATAATAATTTTCACTGGCATGCACCAATATTACAAGGAAACATGCAAAAACACGAATATAGTCGATAAATACGATACGTTTCATAGATAGGTTCTTCTAAAAGATTTTTCACAAATAGTACTTTGATGCAAATATAGTGATAAGCGAGCGAGAAATATCAAGCTTGCTTGGATATTTTTCACTGCGAGCGCAATCTATATTCGATGCTCGCGTCAAATATAGTGAAAGGCGAGTGGAGAAAAACAAGTTTACTTGATTTTTATCCCGAGCCGCCTCCTATATTGGTAGTTATGCAAATATAGCAACAAACGTGCGAGAAATATCAAGCTTGCTTGAATATTTTTCTATTAATGTCCGATAAAAATATAGCATATAGTTTTTGGGGAATTTTCATTATGCCATCGGCATAAGATATTACAGCCCCGTATAAGTGTGCCGGTAGGCGAACGCAATGCGGGGTAAGGGTTAATAGAGAATTCCGATGCCGTAGGTATCGGACAATATCATTATAGCAACATCTTCGACGTTGCTGTTTTTTACGTACATCTATTGCTTTTAAGGAACATTATTATCACTCTCCAAATCGCAAAAAGCCCCGAAAATATTCGAGGCTTGGGTGCTTGGCTATTTTTTCTCTTTATATTCGCCGTGGCAAATCTTGCCATCGGCACTAAAAATAAACTTCCTCGTAACTTCTTGCGTTAACTTAGTCAATGGGTTTATGATAGAGTATTTACATTCAACAACTTTTGCGATAACTTGGTTGGGTGTCATCTGCGAATACTTCTTTATCCCATCATCATAGACTGTTTCGTATGTATCATTTAGATATTCTTCATATCTTTTCTTATAATACTCATACTGCTCTTTATCACCTTCATAGTCTTTTTTGTAATACTTAACCCAATCTTTATCAACCAAGTATTCCATATCTTTATAAGCATTTTTATTCATTTCATAATTTCCCCATTTCTGTTCAAAATATGTTTGGTGATGTTTTAAGTCTTTATAAGATTTGTTCATTCTTTTTTTATAGTATATCATATCTTCCTTATAATCATCTATCCATGATTCTTTTACGGCAATTCTGCCATCTTTACACAATTGCAAACTATCCTCTGCCGTAATATCTTTCACAAACTTCTCATCAAGCAGTTTAAAATTTAGTTCGATTTTAACTCCGTCATCTTCCGTTAAGTAGGTTTCTAATGCATCACTATACTTGTTGCCACAAGCAATTAATAACACGCTAAAAATCGGCATAATAATAAGATTCTTCATAGCATAATGTTTTTTGTTAGTTATAGTTTTGCAAAATAATTATTTACAAAAAGAGGTTATTAAAATGTTTTTGTCACCGAAACGCCTAATCCGTTATCTCGGATATATAAGCCGTCGGCAATGGCTATACCGGGGGCGTTATTATTGTGGTAATATATCAAGCATGATACCCCAGCAAGAACACCAACACCGCAAACAAAACTTGTTATCGCCATTGCTTTTGTTTTCTTCTTAGACCACTTATTTACGTTGTCTATATCGGTTTTACCTGTGGCATAATCTATCGCTTCGTTGTTCATCTTTAAAGCGATTGCCGGCATAGCCACGGCATACGATACCGCCGACAATGAGGTTACAGCGATACCCCAATTTCGTATATATTTTATATCGGTTTCGTTATCTTCTATTTGGTAATATTTAGCATATATATCCTGCCAACGCTTGTTTTGTTGAGCATAAGAGGCGTGAAAACAAAAAGAGACGAGCAATAATATTACAATATTTTTCATAAAGATAAATTATATTTGCAAATCAATAATATTTTTATTACGATACAAATGTATTAATACAACATCAATAAAACAAGAAATTTTCAGAAAAATTTGTAAAAGGTATTTATAAAGTTTTGGTGTTCGATAAATGAAATCTCTCTTCTGTCTTTTCATCTCTCATGGCTGGCACTCGGGCCGAGTGTCCCATTAGCGGGCTTTCAAGTGTGCGTTCCGGCTTTGCCGTATTCGCCTTGCGGTCATTTGGGGACCCTTCTCGTGCAAGGAGGGGTTACGCTGCCGAGCGCGACCTTGATCGCTTCTTGCCCGCGGAGGCTCTCCGCCCTTGTAGCCCCTTTGGGCCTTTCTCTTGCGTGAGGTGAGCGGTACTACCGGCTGCCGGGCTTGGTATCGTGCCGGCAAGGGGCGGTCTGCCGTACCAGGGCCGGTTCTTGCAAAAAAAAAAGAGAGCCGGCAACTTTCGTTGTCGGCTCTCCGAGGGGGCGGCTACCTACTCTCCCGCTTGCGCAGTACCATCGGCGTGGTCAGGTTTAACTTCTCTGTTCGGAATGGGAAGAGGTGGAGCCCTGACGCTATAAC
>JAFTRN010000047.1 GCA_017462265.1 Coprobacter sp.
AGGTGAGCGCAATGCGGGGATATGAGGTATATGAATTATCAATGCCTTTAGGTATTGAACCTATATAGGCGTAATAATCATTATAGTCCGATACCTACGGCATCGCAATTCCATAGTCAATTTTACCCCGCATTGCGCCGATAAATCGGCTTATACGGGGCTGTAATGTCTTATGCCGATGGCATAATGAAATCTTAAAAACAGTAAGTCGTATTTTTATCGGACACTAATAATAATTTTTAATAGTAGATGATTTTGCGATAGACGACCGACACGACATCTTTGGCCTCACCACGATAGAGCGTTCTTTTCACCCAATTATCATTTTTATCGTATTCATATTCACTATAGAGACGGTCCGTCTCCCTATCGGCGCTATCACACGTCCGAGACAAAACCACGTCGAGTTGCTTATTATGAGTACGATACTCTCGCGATACCAGTCCGCCCTGTTCATCATAAGTTTCGCTCATAACGAGGCATTTATCAGCGTCGAACGTATTTACAATTTTATTCGTTGTAAAATGTCCTGCCGCATCGCACCACTCACAAGAGACCATGTTTCCGGCATCGTCGTACTCAAATATCACACTTCCCTCAAAATTTCCTTCGGCATCGTAGTTATGCGACTCTCTCATTCGATTTTGCTCATCATTTATCACCTTACTTATATGTGTAAGTTCATTCTCGGCATATCGTTTTATCGCTACAAGTGTATCATTTTCATACTCGTATTGTTGTTCCCACAATTTAGTACCATCGGCATCGAAAGCGCTACCTACAAGTTGTCGTTTCCCCTCATAGGTCACTGTCAATCGTTGAACCAATACGCTATCGCGATAAAGTAATAATTCCGTACAATGACCCATCTCGTCGAACACATAGCGCGTAGTCATTGTATCGGGAAACGCCACATTCACCTGCTTCTCGTGCAGTATCTGCACCTTTCCTCGGAGCCGAAACCCCATATCCTCACCCGTTACAACAGACGTAGATTTCTTACACCCCGGCAACAATATTGCGACAATCGCTAATAATAATACAATCCTATTCATATTGATAACATTTTTTTGATTTGCACAAATTTAATAACATATTATATTATACAAAAATCCCACCCAATTATATAAATTTCTATTATAGCGTATGCGCTTGAACAAAGTCTGTGTCGCAGACTATTTTACGGGAATTTTATCCACGCGGTTTTGGTGCCGACCACCCTCGAAAACGGTATTAAGGAAAGCGGTAACGATAGCACGAGCCGTGTCGGTAGAGATGAATCTTCCGGGCATCACACACACATTGGCATCGTTGTGCTGACGAGCTAAGGCGGCAATTTCCTCAACCCAGCACAGCGCCGAGCGTATGCCTTGGTGCTTGTTGAGCGTAATATTTATACCATTGCCGCTGCCACACACGGCTATACCCGGATAGCATTGCCCCGCCTCCACAGCCACAGCCAGGGGGTGGGCATAGTCGGGATAGTCGCAACTTGCCGTGGAATCGGTTCCAAAATCGACATACGCCACACCCATTTCATCGAGTAGCGTTTTTACATACTGTTTCAGTTCATATCCGGCATGGTCGCTTGCCAGTCCTACCGGTACATTCGATTTCAATATACTCATAATAACATTTTTTAGTACGGGGAACATTGGTTCCGTCACTACAAAATTAGCACATATCTGCCGATACAACAAAGGAAATTGAAGATTTTATGCAGAATATGGGAAATCGTTAATATTTAATGAAATTTAAATCTTGTAGATATATTAAAGTTTTCATTAACTTTGTTTCGTCTTGGGTGTACATTCATCATTCAACAAACTGCATATTTCTAAAAAACATAAAAACACGACGACAATGAAGAAACTACTGAAATTTATCGGTATCATCGTATGCCTCGTTTTGGTACTGCTCATTACCCTCCCCTTCATGCTGAAAGGGAAAGTCACTGAAATAGTGAAAACCGAAGCGAACAAAATACTGAATGCGAAACTCGACTTCGAAACGCTCGACATCAGCCTCATACGCAACTTTCCCAAAGCCACCATCGCTCTCGAGAACTTGAGCATCGTAGGCATTGACCAGTTCGAAGGAGATACCTTGGTAGCCGCCAACGAAATAGCCGTAACGGTCGATATTATGAGCCTGTTTGGCGACAGCGGTTACGAAATCACCTACATCATACTCGACCGTCCCATAGTCAACGCCTTGATACGCCAGAACGGCGCCGTAAACTGGGACATTATGAAAGCCTCGTCCGACGAAAGCACTACCGATGATGCGGTAAAAGAGGAAAGTTCGGAAGATTCGTTTTTCCAACTGAAACTACGAAAATTCAGTATCGAAAACGCGACCATCACCTACATCGACGACGTCTCGAAAATGGCTTTCTGTACCGATATGAACCTATCACTTGCCGGCGATATGAGCGGTATGCAGACCTCTCTGAAATGCGATGCCGAGATGAGTAATATGTATTTTACCATGGACAACGTGCCGTACCTGAACAAGGCACGTCTCGACGCCGACATGACATTGCTGGCCGATCTCGAAAATTATAAATTCACTTTCGACGAGAACGTACTACGCCTCAACGCCATAGAAATGACACTTGATGGTTGGGTTGCCATGCCGGGCGACGACATCGATATGGATATAAAACTCTCTACGCCGAAAATCAATTTCAAAGACATATTATCGATGATTCCCGCCATCTACCAAAACAACTTCTCCGACCTGCAAACCTCGGGCAACGTATCGTTACAAGCCTCGGCCAAAGGTCGATTGGCCGGTGAATCATTGCCCGCCTTCACCATGGCTCTCGACGTGAACGACGCCAAGGTGTTCTACACCGGCATGCCCAAAACGGTAGAAAACATTGCCATCGCCTTGCGGGTGAACAATCCCGGTGGCAACATCGACAATACGACAATAGACATCAATCCGTTCAAATTCTCATTTGCCGGAAACCCCTTCACGCTCACGCTCCATGCCGCCACCCCTATGAGCGACTTGCAATTCGGGGCCACAGCCGATGGTACCATCAACCTCGGCGCCGTAAAAGAAATCTATCCGCTTGGCGACTCCATCGACCTCAACGGCATCATTACCACGGCGCTGTCGTTCAGTGGTAAAATGTCGGATATAGAAAAGGAAGCCTATCAAAACATCGAAGGCAACGGCTCGCTCGCCATCGCCGATATGAAGCTCGACATGACAGGTCTGCCTCCCGTCGCTATCACCAAAGCTTCAGCCGAAGTCACACCCAAACATCTATCTTTGAGCAAATTCGACCTCACCATAGGCAACAGCGACCTGCAAGCTACCGGTAAAATCAGTAATTATCTGCCCTATGTCATGAACAACGAGACGCTGACCGGCTCGCTCACACTCACCTCATCACTGCTCGACCTCAACGAATTGATGGGCGACACTACAAGCGAGGAGACCTCCACGACCGAAGAGGCTGTCACCGACACTACCACACTCAGTGTATTTGTCGTTCCCGAAAACCTCAATCTCTCCCTACAAACCAACATTAAGAAAATTCTGTTCCAAAAGATGACGCTCGACAAGTTCAAAGGGGAAGTAACCGTAAACAAGGGTATTGCAAAACTAAACTCAATATCTGTCAATGCATTGGGTGGTAAAATTTCGGCCAACGGTTCATACAGTACGGCACAATCGACTACCTCGCCCGCAGTTTCGTTTACCGCCGATATAAAGAAAGCCTCTTTCGAGGAGACATTCAAGCAACTCGATATGATACAGCAACTCGTACCCCTCTTTGCCAAAACAGGAGGAAACTACTCGGTATCGCTCGACCTCGATTGCCGTCTCGACTCGGAAATGTCGCCTATTCTCGAAAATCTCACGGCCAACGGACGATTGAAATCCGATGATATAAAGATACAAAACATCGAAGTGTTTGACCAACTGGCCACTCTGCTCAAAAACGATAAATTGCGCAATATCGAGGCCAAGAACATCGACATCGCATTTTCGGTGACCAACGGCCGCATAAAAACCTCACCCTTCACCCTAAAACTGGGTAACATTGGCATTACCCTATCGGGTACGACAGGTCTCGACCAAACCATCGATTACACCGCCGCCATAGACCTGAGCAAAGAAAAGACTGTAGGCGAATATGTTGGCATGGTCAATGCTCAAATCGGTGGCACATTCACGGCCCCCAAAATAAGCATCGATACCGAAAAAATTGTAAAACAAGCCGTAAGCAACAAAATAGTAGAGGTCATTGCAGGAGATGGCACCACCGAGGAACAGATAGCCAACATCAGAGCCAAAGCCCAAGAAGCCGGTAAGAAACTGGTGGAGGCTGCCGAAAAAGAGGGCGAGAAACTGGTGCAAAAAGCAAGTAATCCTATAGCCAAAATAGCAGCAAAAGCGGCCAAAGCCAAATTGGTGGAAGAGGCTCAAAAACAAGCCGACAAACTGGCCGACGAAGCCGAAGTTCAAATACGGAAACTCAAAGGCGAATAGCGCTTACCACCCCACACACGAAACGGTGTATGCATAAAAACAAGAAAAGCATACGCCGTTTCGACTTTTATCACTATATTTGCAACCTATTATTGTAACTGTATGGACTTCCGTCGTGTGTACATACACCTACGGAAGCGGTATATTCTATAACAATACCGCTATGAAGAAATTATTATGTTTTATCGGCATACTCTCTGTTATTGTGCTTGTCGCTTGTAACACCTCGCCTCAACAATCAATAAACGATAACGATGTCGCCACCACTATAACCGGAGATACCCTATCGGGCGATATATCTTTTTCCGGTGCTTTCGCTTTATACCCCATGGTCGTAAAATGGGCCGAAGAATTCCGAAATTTGCACCCCAATGTGAGAATTGACATTTCGGGAGGCGGTGCCGGCAAGGGAATGACCGATGCGCTGGCCGGTATGGTCGATCTCGGTATGGTATCGAGAGAGGTGTATGATGTAGAAAAGGAAAAAGGCGCCATAGAAATCGCCGTAGTAATAGACGCCGTAGTACCTACCATCAATTCGGACAATCCTGTTTATACCCAATTATGCCAAAAGGGACTATCCAAAGATTTGGCGAAAGCTCTTTGGTACAACGAATACGTAAATTACGGTCAAATATTCGGCACCAAGACCAAAATACCGGTTCGCATCTATACCCGTAGCGACGCCTGCGGTGCCGCCGAGACGTGGGCCAAATGGTTCGGTATGCGCCAAGAGGACCTGCAAGGTACCGCTGTATATAGCGACCCCGGTGTAGCCCGCGCCATACAGAAAGACCGTGTAGGCATAGGCTACAACAATATTGCTTACGTATATGACCTACGCACCCGCAAACCCTACGAAGGTCTTGCCGTATTGCCTCTCGACGTGAACGAGAACGGACAAATCGATACCGAAGAACAATTTTACGACACAAGTACCGACTTGATAGCGGCCA
Source organism: Coprobacter sp. (assembly GCA_017462265.1). Lineage (GTDB taxonomy): Bacteria > Bacteroidota > Bacteroidia > Bacteroidales > UBA11471 > Caccoplasma. Next base: position 5,469 of record JAFTRN010000047.1, read on the forward strand.
TCGGAGCCGGGAAATTCCCATCACCGCCGGCACGCCCTCTCTACTTGGTATCTAACGGAATTCCCCAAAAAGAGGTCGTGAAAGAATTCATCAGATATGCCCTCACCGAAGGACAACAATATGCCGTAGAGACAGGGTTTATACCCCTCCCGCAATCAACTATAGAACAAGAGCTTGCGAAACTCAACAACTAACAGGGCATGAAAGTATCGTTATTACAACAACGCATATTCAAAGACAAGGCGGCTCGTACTACGATGCTCGTCCTCACTTGGCTATCGCTCTTCCTCTTAGTGGCGATAGGTATTGGTCTCTATTACAAAAGCCGCTTATTATTGTCGGAAAACTCCATTTGGGAACTGCTTTCGGGCTCTACATGGAAACCATTGAGTGGTAAATTCGGATTTCTTCCATTCATCATCGGCACACTTTTCGTCACGGCTCTATCCATCGCCATCGCACTCCCCATATCCCTGCTATCGGCCGTGTTCCTCACCGAGTATGCGAGCTCGTGGGTGAAACGTGTGGTGTTTCCCATCTTCGACATATTGGCCGGCATACCCTCGGTGGTATATGGTGTATGGGGTACTCTCATCATTGTACCGTGGATTGCCGATCACTTCGGGCCACGATTTGTCGAGTTTACCACCGGCTATACGGTGCTTGCCAGTGGCGTGGTGCTCGGCGTAATGATACTGCCCATATTGGTGAGCCTGCTCATCGAGATATTCACCATCGTACCACAGGATTACCGCGAAGCCTCGGCCTCACTGGGTGCCACCAAATGGCAGACCTGCTCGAAAGTCATTCTGCGTAAGGCCCTTCCGGGCATCATTGCCGCCGTGGTATTGTCGATATCGAAAGCCTTCGGCGAAACCATCGCCGTACTGATGGTATGCGGAAACTACGCCGCCATACCTCGGTCGTTGTTCGATCCCTGCTACCCGCTACCGGCTCTTATAGCCAACGCCTACGGCGAAATACTATCATTACCCATGTACGAGTCGGCGCTGATGTTCGCCGCCTTCATTCTATTCTTTATCATTCTCATATTCAACATATTCTCACGTTGGATACTGAGAAAGGTAGAGCGAAGTTTCAAAATGTAGCGATAGGACCATCATGAAAGCGAAATTCATTACAGAAAAAATATTCCTCGGACTGATGATTGTGTCGGTAATCCTTGTATTCGGATTCTTAGGCAGCATACTCATCACCATCATACAGAATGGTTGGCCCGCCATGTCGTGGGACATGATAACCAAATTGCCGGGTGGAGGTTTCTATATCGGCAAAGAGGGTGGCGTACTCAATGCCATCATCGGTTCACTCTACATCGTGGGCGCCTCGACGTTGCTGGGGTTACTGATCAGCATACCTATCGTGTTCTTTATCAACATATACCTCAAAAGCGACTCCAAGCTGGCCAACCTTACCCGCCTCTCATTCGATGTGCTCTATGGCATACCCTCCATTGTATATGGAGCCTTCGGTTTTGCCATAATGATATTCCTCGGGTTACGAGCCTCACTACTGGGAGGTATCATTGTGATAACGCTCCTCATCATACCCATTTTCGTGCGCTCCATGGACGAAGTAGCCCAACAATTACCCAAAAATCTGCTCGAAGCCACCTATTCATTGGGGGCTACGCGCCTCGAGGCCATCAAGGTAGCCATACGGCAGATTGCGCCGGGTATAGCCACCGCCACTCTGCTGTCGATAGGCCGTGCCATAGGCGACGCGGCCGGTGTGATGTTTACCGCCGGATTTACCGACAGCATACCCACCTCGCTCGACCAGCCGGCAGCCACACTGCCCCTATCCATATTTTTCCAACTGAGCAGCCCCCTGCCCGAGGTTCGCGAACGAGCCTACGCCGCAGCTATGCTGCTGACATTGATAGTATTGATTCTGAGTATACTGGGACGTATCATCACCCACCGATTCTCAAAAAATAAAATAAAATAATGGAGAAAGAAAAATCCGACTCTGCCCGCATATTCAACCGATTTGCCTTTTGGAAAGGGCATCAAGCCGAGGTTGAATCCCCTTCGAAATCGTCAGAAACCGAGGAGAAGAATGGTAATGCGGTCATCGATATAGAGAATCTCAATATCTATATCCGCGACAATCATATTCTGAAAAATGTGAACCTCACCCTGCTTGATAAGAAGATAACCTGTATCATCGGTCCGTCGGGGTGTGGAAAGACTACCCTCCTGCGCAGTATCAACCGCATGATCGATACCACCGAGCATCTACGTGTCGAAGGGCGAGTATTGGTCGATGGCGAAGATATTTACGATCGTAAAGCCGAAATCACACACATACGCAAGAAAATAGGTCTGCTCTCTCAACGTCCTACCCCACTGCCCATGTCGATATACGACAATGTGACCTATGGCTGCCGTATACATGGCATAAGAAACCGCAAAGTGCTCGACGCCACGGTCGAGAAATATCTGCGTGGTGTGAACTTGTGGGAAGAGGTAAAAGACCGATTACACAATCCTGCCTCGGCACTCTCCATCGGGCAGCAACAACGCCTGTGCTTGGCGCGCGGATTGGCCGTAGAGCCCCAATTTATCCTCGCCGATGAATCGACCTCGGCACTCGATCCCATTTCGAGCAAGCACATCGAGGATCTTTTTGCCAAACTACGCGAACGCTATGGCATCATCATGGTTACACACACCCTGCGCCAAGCCCTGCGTATAGCCGACTATGTGGTATTTATGTACATGGGTGAAGTAATAGAACAAGGTACGGCCGAGGAGCTTTTCAAGAATCCGCAACACGAGCTCACCAAGCAATACCTGAGCGGTGTATTCAGTTAAAAGTATTATATATCATATATTTAGAGGTTGTTTTCGTAATTTCGGGAACAACCTCTATTTTTATTTACCGGACACCTTATTATTCGCTTTGTTTTTTGCCAAAATCGGAGGGGATACGTAGAAAGGGAAGTATCACAAATACGGGAATACAACTAATCATTATCCACACAAAGAAACGGGTATAACCCAAGGTATCGGCCAACCAACCGGCCAACATACCGGGCAACATCATACCGAGCGCCATAAAGGCGGTACATAACGCATAGTGCGCCGTGGCATGACGCCCCTCGGAAATGGTTATCATATAAAGCATATAAGCCGTGAAGCCAAATCCGTAGCCAAACTGCTCTACCGCCACACATAGATTGATTACCACATACGAAGCAGGTTGAGCCATTGCCATATAGAGGTAAACGATATTGGGCAGGGTTATCGCCAACGCCATAGGCCATAGCCAACGGCGCAATCCGTGTCGTGCTACGGCCATCCCCCCCAATATGCCTCCTATCGTGAGAGCCACAACACCCATCGTGCCATAGACAAACCCCACCTGCTTGGTGGTAAGCGACAACCCGCCGGAAGCTACATCGTCGAGCAGAAACAGCGAAGCGATTTTCACCAATTGCGCCTCGGCAAAGCGATAAGTGAGCATAAACACAAGAGCCACCACGATGCCCGGCTTGCGAAAAAAAGAGATAAACGTCTCGACAAACTCCCGCCACACGGCATTAACGGTATGCGTGTCGGCACTATCCCTATCGGTCACAGGGTAGGGCAATATCCACTTGTGGTAAGCGGCAAACGCGAGAAACAGCACAGCCATCGCCGCAAATGTCAGCGACCAAGCCACTGATACATCGGCATACACTTCGAGAGAGCCGGCCAGCATCACAAGCAGTCCCTGTCCCGCTATCATGGCAATGCGGTAAAATGTGCTACGTATGCCCACAAAAAAGGATTGGTCGTGCGACGATAGTGCCAGCATATAAAATCCGTCGGCTGCGATATCGTGTGTTGCCGAACTGAACGCCATCAACCAGAAAAACGCCATTGTCGCTTGGAAAAAGAAAGACGCCGGTATCGTAAAGGCTACTCCCGCCATTGCTGCTCCGATAATAAATTGCATCACGACTATCCACCAACGACGCGTGCGCAATATATCCACAAATGGGCTCCACAAGGGTTTTACAACCCACGGCAGGTAGAGCCAGGCGGTATAAAATGCAATATCGGTATGCGACACACCCATACGGTCGTATAGAATCGTGGCCAGTGTCATGACAGCCACATAGGGAATACCCTCGGCCAGATAGAGCGACGGTACCCACGACCACGCCGAGCGTACCGAGAGATTTTTTATCGAGTGCATATCTCTTTTATTAGAAGTGAAGGCGATGCTACCTGATGGTATATATCGGCTATTTCATCGGCGGTAAGACGGTCGTAATCGTCCCTGCGCGGAGTGATAATCAAGCCCATCATATCCACCGCTCCCGGGCTGACCAACCGACTGGCCTCCCCCGTAGCCGTATATTGCCACGGTCGGTGCGCCGAACGCGCTACCACCCAGCAGCGCCACCCCTCGGGGCGTACCGTGCAAAGGGCATTTACAGAAGGTTCGGCCTCGCCTTGCGAGAGGGGCAGGTAGCTCATTATATGCGAAAATGTCTCGTACAACTTAAGAGGATTATTCCCATCGATAGCCACAATAGCCACTCCATGCGTGAGCCACGAGAGGCGGACCTCATCGGAATAGCGATAGGTATTGCCACACGTTGCCATCAACGCGTCCCAGTTTGTCTCCATTGGCATAATACCGCACTTACCGGCTTGGAAGTGCATATGATCGGGAGCCGAGGCTCCACTTCGAGCACCGTTATAGAACACCACATATCCGGGTAGAGCCCGGGCGATAGATAGCATATCGAGAAATCGGGTATAGGAGCGCTCATCGGATACACTCAAGGTCTGTGGCACATGAGACACCGACATGATAGTGAAGTGGATAGGAAATATCGGATAGGGATTGACCAACAATTTATATCGTTCACCGATAGGTATTGACAATTGCTCGGGCGGACGATTTTTATCGCACAAGAAACAAGGTCGTTCCGCAATCGCCGTCACATCGACACACGAGGCGGTAGAGCGTATGCGGGAGGGATTGCACTGTAACCGCACCGGTATGCCGGCGACATCGAGCGTGCGCGTCAATACATCATCGAGTGCCCGATAGTTATCGGCAAGCAGTTGCCACTCTGTTTTCTGTCGGAGAAAGAGAGCCTCGGCATGAGGGGTAAGCAAGGGGAGGTCATTCATGGTTGCAACGTATGCGAGCCTGCAACTCTATGAGCCGCAAGTGGTCTTTATAAGCATTATTGATATTCTGCCTATCGATGGAGAGCGACGCATCGGAATTACCTGCCCACCGTCGGCACAGATAGAGCGAGTCGTAAATGCGCCCTATGCGATATTCGCGCGACAATCGCAACCCCATGGCGTAGTCCTCGCCATAACTCACATTGGGAAACGAATGGCTACGTACCAAGGGGGTATAAAAGGCCCGCGGCGCACCCAGCCCATTCACCCGCAGGGCGTTGTTGTGGCCATTCTCGGGAGTCCACTCGCGGTGATCGATAAGCCCCGGCGGTAGCGGATTGAGGTCAAAATCGGTCAATTCATAACTCCCCACCACCATAGCACATCCTTCACGACGAAAGGTCTCCACGATACGCGTCAGTACGTCGGGCGATTTATAGAGGTCGTCACTGTCGAGCTGTACGGCAAAACGGCCGCAACGGCTGTCGTTAATGGCATAGTTCCAACAGCCACCGATACCCAACGTATCTTCAGTAGGTATGAGATGTATCAGACGACTGTCGTGCTCGGCCAAATCACTCAATATATCGGTCGTACCATCGGTAGAATGATTATCGACCACAATGACATTAAAGGGGAACTCGCACTGTTGCGAGAGAGCCGACCGCACGGCATCGACTATCGTATTCGCCCGATTATAGACCGGGATTATCACCGAGGCCTCCACGTCAAAATCACCTGTAAATTCTATTTCTTTCGTTATCGGAGGCAGAAAAGCACCGATAGCTCGCAAATGTGCCGTACAAGCCTGTTCCATTTCGATTTGTGCTTCACGATTACGGGCATCGACATAGGCAAATTGCCGTGTATCGCCCTCGGTATCGGCACAATGTCGCACATAAAGTTTCTCGCGCAGATGGAATATCTCACCCCTGCGAGAGAGACGCAAACGCAAGTCGTACAGGGCCGCGTATCGATAATCGGTATCCATCTCGGCAAGCACGGCCCGGAGGCAGGCAACCCTGACAAGCAATAGGCAACCCATATCGAAATCATCACGTAGGCAACCGGCATGAAAATCGTTCAACGGGTGTGCGGTGAGACTGTCATTCCTCTCCCAATAATCGCTATATACCATCACGGCACCCGTGGCATCGGCTACATCGGCAAGTCGGGCGACACACCCTGTCGGAATAGCCACGGCTCCCGCAATTTGCAACAGTACATATTCCGTTGCGTCGTTCGCCATTGCGTGCGACAATGCCGTTTTCAAATACTGCGAATTGCCCAACATATAGTACCGTTCACCGCAACAATGGGCTATGCGAGATTGCAGGTATTCGGGTACGGGGCCCGGTATTGTATCATTAGTCATCATTATCGTGTGAAGAGTGTTTATAATTCTCTACCGCCTTGCTTACCGAGCCGTAACACAGCAACCACTCTTGCGCCTTGTCGTAGGGCAAGCCGGTCGATGCCACTATCATGCGTGTACCCCGGTCTATCAGTTTTTTATTGGTGAGTTGCATATGCACCATGCGATTATCTTCTACCCGGCCGAGGCCTATCATCGTGGCTGTCGATATCATATTCAGTACCATCTTTTGAGCCGTTCCGGCTTTCATGCGGGTACTGCCCGTCACCACCTCGGCACCGGTCACCACCTCTATGGCAATATCGGCCTCTTGAGCTACGGGCGAAGCCGGATTACAGGTAATCGAGGCTGTGAGAATACCCTGTTCGCGACAACGCCGTAACGCACCGATGACATAGGGAGTAGTGCCCGACGCGGCAATACCCACCACGGTATCGAGCGTGGATATATCGTGGGCTTGCAAGTCGAGCCAACCCTTCTCGCCGGCATCTTCGGCAGCCTCTACCGGCAATCGCAACGCCGTGTCGCCACCGGCTATAAGGCCTATGACACGCCCTTGGGGCATACCGTATGTAGGAGGTATCTCCGAGGCATCGAGCACTCCGAGACGTCCGCTCGTGCCGGCCCCCATATAAAACAATCGTCCGCCTCGGCGCATACGCGGTATAAGCTGTTCGACGAGAGCGGTAATCTGCGGTATAGCCTCGGCCACGACATCGGCCACCTTGCGATCTTCGGCATTGATATTGGTAAGCACCTCGTTCACCGACAAGGTCTCGAGATGGCGATAGGGCGACGAGCTTTCTGTTATTTTTTGAAATTCAGCCATTTTAGAGATTTTTAATCAGCTTCTGATTATTCTGCCAAGCGATCGGCGTGATAACGAGCCAACTCGTTCATGGGTGTAGGCAACACCGTCCCTATACGAATAGAGAGTTCTGAAGCCACCTCATGCAGTAACTCTTTGTAATGATAGGCCACCGAGCCTGTAAGATGTACCGGTAGTTCACGATAGGGATAGGAGAGAATATTACGACGGAAGAATGCCTCGAATCGCGACCGTACCAAGCTCCGCACATATTCATTATCGAGATGTTCATGTACGAAATGGGAGAATTGAGCCACATAACGATTGGGTAACGGACGACGATATATCGCCTCCAACACATTCTCGCGCGATAGATTATATCGATAGAAGAAGGAGTCGGCTATATCGGTCGGGAGCAGGCCTTTCATGGCATCGGCCAAGAGATTTTTACCAATATCACTGCCACTGCCCTCGTCGCCCAAGATAAATCCGAGCGATGGCACTTGTGCTGTGATGCTACGACCATCATACACACACGAATTGGAACCCGTACCGAGAATACAGGCGATACCCGGCTCGTCGCCACACAGCGCTCGCGCGGCAGCCATCAAGTCGCTATCGACCTCCACCATATCCGAGCCGATAATGCGGTGCAACAATACACATAGATTTTCGGTAGATTTAGTTCCGGTACACCCGGCCCCATAGAAATACACCTCGGTAATACGTTCGATGGGAAGTTCCACCAACACTTCACGCGTGAGAATGCGGCGTATCTCCTCCTCGGTGAGAAAGTAGGGATTTATACCCGATGTACGAAACGTACATTTTATACCCTCTTTATCCACCAACGACCATTCGGTCTTGGTCGATCCACTATCGGCTATCAGTATCATAACATCTCCTTAAATTATGGTGCAAGATAACCATTTTTATCGAGATGTCGCTTAAGATTTTCTTGAAAAATTAACTAAGACTTTCCAGAACGAAATCGGAACTGGTAACAAATTTTTATGAAAAACATTTTAATATTCTTGCTTAATATATTATCTTTACAAAAAAATTTTAGATTTATGGATTGGAGATATAGTAAAATAGTCAAAATTGTCACCCTAAGTCCCGATGATTTATTCTGTATATATAAAAAGGGGGTTACATCGAATATCGGTGTCAGAGAAAAAAGTTGTACGTTCGATAAAGAAGGAGCTTATATAAACACCGGAATTCCGGGTACAGGTTATTATGAACGTGGTGAGAAAAATATTCCCGTCAATCCCATTCCAAAGCCCAAAGCGCCCCAACATGGTTATTCTGGTTGTGCAAAAGCATTCCTATTGTTTATAGCTGTAGTAGCTGTAAACTTTGCCATTTTGGCATACACAAGAGAAAAATTCTGGTTTTTCACACTTATCGTTTGTGGGGCATACTTTTTTTGGCGAACATTTCATCAATTTATACGTATTGACCCTACTTCATACTTAGAATATAAGTGGCTGAAAAAGGCTTTACGGAAAGTAAACCGATATAACACGCCAAATGCAGAAAAAAGCATCATCAAGAAATTTATATCCTACTTTAAATTATCCGATGAGATAGACGAAAGACAAGCGATAATTGAAAAATTAAATGAGGAATTAACTCTCGGGTTAAGACAAAAAGAAAGAGTGCAAGTAGCGATAATTATTGAAGAAAGTTCCTTAAATACCAAATTAGAAGAATTAAAGTCGTACCAAACCCCTATTGAAAACGACTTAGAACCCCACGAATTGCACGCATATAGAGTACTTTGCAAGAAATTTGAGGAACTCTTATCCTCGGGAGAGGTTGTGAGCATAAAGAAACTATCCCGCAAGGGAAAAGCGTCAGTATATGTAGGGGTGTTCAACTACATATATTCCGAGTTTGATATTCCGGTATTCGATAATGGTAAGGTACAATACTACTTCTATCCGCGCTATATCATCAAAGCCCACTCTCCTTGGAATTTTTCGGTTATACCATTCAAATTCTGCAACATCAAATGTGTATGTGATGTAGAAAAAGGTATTTTTTCTATCTCTATCGGAAAATCTACTGACCGTTTTCTATTCTCAAACGGGGCATTAGCCAAGGATTTTGCCTCCACATACAACGAGTATATCAACCTACTTGGTAATCCACAAAAGAATATCAACTCTCAAATGCTAAATAGCACCGCCATAGAAACCGCAGCAGCAAATTTATTTGAATATATCCAAAGATTAAACGAAACCGAATCAGTACTGAATATCCTACAAACACATATGATTGCCTGGGAAGCAGACAATTTGAAATATGAAAACATAAATCCCCGATTGGCATTTCTGGCCATAGAAGATATTTTGCGATGCTATCGCGACTTAGGGTACTCTACTCAACTTCAAACAAAAGAAAAAGATATTCTTATTGACTACATACACAAATTCCTCTCCGTAAACCCTAACAAAGATAAAGCTACATATGTCTGCGATTATATTGCCACACACGAGAGTATTGCGAATGTAACACTTCCTTTCATAGACACACTGAAAATATGGAATATAAACGATTACATTACAGATAGATACATCGTACTACTATATCGATTTCTATCGTTATTAATAAAAGCAGATGGTACAGTTTCGGAAAAAGAGGCTAACTATCTGAAAAGTATTGTTTCTTACAACAAGATTTTGGAAAAAGAATCCACATACATTAACTGTCCCGAGACAGTCCATAGCAATGCCGAAGATAAATTGAGCGAGCTTATCGGATTGAATCCTGTAAAAGAGGATATTGCAAAAATGGCAAACTTCATCAAAGTGCAATTACTACGGCAAGAGCAAGGCCTGAGGTCAAGTGCAATGTCTTACCATTGTGTATTTACAGGAAATCCGGGTACCGGTAAAACATCTGTTGCCCGCATCGTTGCTGAGATATACAAAGAGTTAGGCATTTTGAAAAAAGGGCATCTCGTAGAAACCGATCGTTCGGGACTTGTGGCCGGATATGTAGGTCACACAGCCATACAAACCAATAAAGTCATCGATAGCGCATTAAATGGTGTTTTGTTTATAGATGAAGCCTATACACTGGCGCAAGGTGGTCACGGAGACTTCGGACACGAGGCTATAGCCACATTGCTCAAAAGGATGGAAGACGATAGAGACAAATTGGTTGTAATATTAGCCGGCTATAAAAATGAAATGAGACAATTTATTGATTCAAACCCCGGTTTGCAATCTCGTTTCAGTCGATATATAGACTTCCCCGATTATGAAGCATCGGAACTATTGGAAATTACAAAACTCAATATCAAAAAGAATGAGTACACATTAGACGAAGAGGCCGAGAAGCGCCTATTGACTCTATATGAGAATGCGGTAAAAAACAAAGATGAAAATTTCGGAAATGGTCGCTATGCCCGAAACGTATTCGAGAGAATCATCGAAAACCAAGCCTCCCGACTGGCCGAGGTTTCCTCCATTACTGCAGAATCATTAGGCGCCATCACTGCTGAAGACATTCCCACCCTCCAAGATTTAAAGCCCACGGTATAATTTAGAAGCTGTTTAAATTTTATTTCGAGATTATTTAAGAGCTGTTTTGGAATGGAGTTTTCGTCAAAATGCGCAGGTAATAGCGGGCTATATCCAAGCGTTTTGATGAAAACACGACCAAAAGAGCCTTAAAGAATTATTGGTGTCCGATAAAGATTTTAAAAATCTTCGTAAAGATTTGATTTAAGATAATTTATGCGATAAAATAAAAGGAGGGGCTTGAGTTTGCATTATAAAAAGATTGCCATTAGGTAATCGATTTTTACAGCCCCGTATAAGCGAGCCGAAGGCGAGCGCAATGCGGGGAACATAGGGTATTTGTAATAATCAATGCCTTTAGGTATTGGACCTATATATAGGTGTGATAATCTATAGTCCGATACCTACGGCATCGTAATTCCATAGTCAATTTTACCCCGCATTGCGCCGATAAATCACCGGCTTATACGGGGCTGTAATGTCTTATGCCGATGGCATAATGAAATCTTAAAAACAGTAAGTCGTATTTTTATCGGACACTAATATTAAAGAATCCGAAACCACGTTTTTTTGAAGCCGTAATAATTTTTCAAGAAAATTTTAAACAGCTTCTTAATTGTCGGCAAATTATATATCGATAAGTAAGTGAGAGGCATACTTGTATGCGCAATGTCGAGTGTGAAGTATTCTCCGAAGAAAAAGGCCCGTCAGGAAAATCTTGATTTTGTCGGGCACTAATAATTCATAAAAAAGCGGAGAGTACACAAATTGTGTATTCTCCGCGGTATTGTTTTTTCTATTTGTCCGTATTTCAATATTCGAAGTGACCAAACTCAGAATCGATAATCAACTGTTTCTTGTCAGCGGCCGATACATAGCCTACGATTTGCGCGTCGATACCAAACGAACGTGTGATGTCGATTACCGTCTGTGCATACTCGGGGGCGAGATACACCTCCATGCGGTGGCCCATGTTGAATACTTTGTACATCTCTTGCCAATCGGTACCCGACTGCTCTTGTATGGTGCGGAACAACGGCGGCACGGGGAAGAGATTATTTTTCACCACCTTCACATCATCGACAAAGTGCATAACCTTGGTCTGCGCGCCACCCGAGCAGTGAACCATTCCATGTATCTGCGGGCGAAGTTCGTCAAGCACCTTCTTGATAACCGGAGCATAGGTACGGGTAGGCGAAAGCACCATTTTTCCGGCATCGATACCGAGACCCTCGATAGCGTCGGTAAGACGCAATCCACCCGAATATACCAACTCCTCGGGCACGGCGGCATCGTAACTTTCAGGGTATTTCTCGGCCAAATACTTGGCAAATACGTCGTGACGGGCCGAAGTAAGACCATTACTACCCATACCTCCGTTATACTCTTTTTCGTAAGTAGCTTTTCCATACGAAGCCATACCCACGATTACATCACCGGGACGGATGTTGGCATTATCTATCACGTCGCTGCGACGCATACGACAAGTGACCGTACTATCTACGATTATCGTACGCACGAGGTCACCCACGTCGGCAGTCTCGCCACCGGTGGCATACACGCCCACGCCCATATCGCGCAACTCGGCCAGCAATTCGTCGGTACCATTGATTATGGCGCTGATTACCTCACCGGGAACGAGCAATTTATTACGTCCGATGGTCGATGACACCAATATATTGTCGGTAGCACCCACACACAGCAGGTCATCGATATTCATGATGAGCGCGTCTTGCGCTATACCTTTCCATACCGACAAGTCTCCGGTCTCGCGCCAATACATATAAGCGAGCGACGATTTGGTACCGGCTCCATCGGCATGCATGATATTGCAATATTCGGGGTCTCCACCCAAAATATCGGGAATAATTTTACAAAACGCCTTCGGGAAAATACCTTTGTCGATATTTTTTATGGCATTGTGCACATCTTCTTTCGAGGCCGAAACACCTCGCAGGTTATAGCGTTGATCACTCATAGTATTGGGTTTTATTGTCGCAAAGATAGTGCAAACCGACACAGAAACAAAGAAGTTGTTTAAAATTTATTTCGGATTTATCGGCTATACTATTCGACTGCTGTCGAAAAAGATCTATTTCACAATCAACTTTGCGACAGATACCGAACCGTCGGATTGCAATCGACATACGATATTCACACCTCGCACAGGCCCCGGCAGTCGGCGACCATCGACCGTATAATAGGTCGTAGATAGAGGCTCGGTCGAGACGTTCACGGTATCGACACCGGTAGATGCTACCTCGGTAAAGGTTATATTATTGACATTGGCAGTCGTACCGTTCCCCCCTACCGAGTTAAAAGTTATGACCATCGTATATTTCCCGGCAGGCATCGCTCCGGTACGTAACGAGTAGGCGCGCGACGAGGCGCTCCAATCGCCATTATTCTCTATCGCCACCGACTGATTACACACCTCGGTACCGGCCATATCGGTAATTTTGAAGTTGAGGCTCACATCGGACTGTTTGGTGCCGGCGGTAAAAGCTATTTCATAGCTTGCAACATCTTTGAGACTCTGCAACGTGTAGGTCGCATAGTCATTATTATACATATAATCGATATGGTGGTCACTACCAAAGTTGGCTTGTGGCTTTGCGCTTGTCAATGTACCATTTTCCATGGTAAACGGATTGGCATCGTCGGTAGGGATATTGTTTATCAGCTCATTGGTAATAAAACGGGCGGTAAGCGCCGTGTTTTTATCGATTGTAAATGTATAAACCGACGATGCAGATACCGGTTGTCCGTCGGCATCAACCCAAGCCTCGAACAGATAGCCCTTATTGGCCGTGGCGGTAAGCGTCACCTCCGTACCGGGTGCAAAGTAAGAGTATGTAGGCACGACTGCTACTGCGCCGGCATCGGTCGAGGGGGTAATGTCGGTAGTGAGTTTACACAGCTCGTCGTCGGTAAGTGGGGTGAAACGGATATTATTCACGTTCACCTTTCCATCGAAAGCGATAGAAAAGGCTTTGAGCCCACCGGTCAGTTGGTAAGTTATGACATCGTATGTAGCGAGGGTAGAGCCTGCCGCCACAGCTACAACCTTGTCGAGTTCCATCACATCGGTCGCCTTATCGGAGAGAGTAAGGTGCAAAGAGGCTTCCGCATCGGCCACTGCATCGAACGACACACGATAGGCCGCCCCCGATGCCGTATTATATAATGAAAATCGCGCCTCTCCTCCATCGGCACTCAAGGTCGTAGAGTCGATAGCCACTACCGACGAATCGAGCACAGCCTTCGCAGGATTCAAGGCCGAATCGGTAGGCAATGTAATATTGTTGCTGTTATCGGCCTCATAGGCGCGTCCATGAATAGTCACATCACTCAGACAGATGGTCTTACCGCTGGCCGACGAAGTGTACCACGGATATACGCGGATAAGCAATCGTTCGCCCTCGTCGAGAGTGATGACAGGACGTGCTTGCACGGCCTGCATATTATTGGCAGGGAGCGATGTAGGGGCAAAGATTGTCTTGCGAGTCTGGAAATTATCGGTCGAATAATAGATATGACACATCATACCATTACCGCCACAACCGCATACAAACATTCCTAAACTGTCGATTTTGAGCGTACTGCCCACGTTGGCCTGTACGCCGAATTCGATATAACGTTCGGGGTTGTCGTCTATCTCATCGGCAGGCCATATATCCCCCACAATCAGGTTACGCTGAGTTTTACGTGTAGCGGCAAATCCCGTCCATTCTGGCCATACGGTATTGGCATTTGGGTTGGCATATCGCTGTACATACATTCCCGACCAAGATTGGGGCACGACTGTAGCCGGACCGGTAAGCGCGCACTCGTCGCTCGACTCCAATCGCCAATAGGCCGTAACCTCGCTACCGCCTTCAAGCGACACGGCTGTGGCCGATACCGGTATCTCCACGGCCTTATCGCCCTGCTGTATCGTTATCATACCGGTCGTCTCGCCTATTTCGGTAAGAGTGAGTTGCACATAGAATGTCTGTATCAGCGTCGAGGCCTGATAATCGATACTCAGCGACGATGACCAGTCGCTCTTGTTGGTCGAAAGGTATATACCCGACGTCGTGGTGATAGATACCGTTCCATTCTCGGGTGAGAGGCCGAAACCGCTCAATGTATATTCTTTTTGCAGTGTCTGTCCTTTGTAAGACTCTCCGAAATTTCCATCGGCCGGCGTAGTGGTGATGTCGGTCGGCAACACGATATTATCGAGAAGTATTCCTTGATTTTTCATCAACTCGGCACACTTGCGAGCTACCAACACGGCACCTGTCGTGCAGAGGTGGGTACCACCCTGACCATCGAAAAGATAGGTAGCCGTCTTTTCACTGCCATAGCTCTCATAAAGCTCGGCCGAAGCCGTGGTAAGGTCTATAAACGGCACATTCATAGAGTCGGCCAATTGTTGCATATGGTAGGGAAAATCCATGGTATGATCGTCTTGCGGCACGCTGTTGTTCTCGGTAGGTCCGTTGGCAGTGAGCTTACTGAAACTATCTCCCAAATCGTGACGTCCGCTGCGACGCACCTTATCGCCGTTCCATTGCGCACGACAAATCGGCGCCACGAGTATAGGATTTCCGCCCAACTCTATCACTTCATCTACAATCTTTTTAAGGTTTTGTTTGTAGGTGGTCGAGGGTATCGTTCCTCGTTGATCTACGGCATTGGCCTTCTCGGTATCGCCGGTTTTTATATAATAATTGTAGAGCTCTACACCGTCCATACCGCCGTTTTTCTCATCATTATGACCAAACTGTATGATTACATAGTCGCCGGCCGACATATTTTTCTTTACCGTCTGCCACAATTCGTTGTAACCGCCGCGGGCATCACGTCCGCCTTTCGCATAGTTTACTACCGTCACATCGTAGAGGAATTGTTGCAAATACATACCCCAACCGCGAGTGACCGTAGTCTCGGGATCGTAAGGAGCCATGGTTGAGTCGCCAATGGTGTGAACTTTTTTCTGAGCATACGCACCGGTAGCCAATAAAAGTATTGCCGATGCTAAGATTGCCAATTGCTTTAATTTCATGGTTGATATGATTTTGAATTTGATGTTGCTGTTTCCTGATTTTATTGGAAATCGGATAGTTGCAAAGGAATAAATTTTCATTTACAATCGAGAGGACTATTACCCCAAATATGAGGATAAAAAAATCCGAAATAGAGGTAGATTTTTTGACCGCAACATCATCTTATAAAGTATCTCACGTCCTACAACAAAGCCAATAACGCAAAACATCAATCCACTACAAATCAAAATATTAAAAACAAAGCGACGCAAGTGCTCGATTGTACTTGCGTCGTCTATTCATACTTGCAGAGGTGGATTATTTCTTCACCTTCAAGGCCGACAATATTTTCGCAAAGACCTCGGTATTATCGATAACGCCACAGAAATCGCCGGCGTGCGGGCCATAAGCATATACAGGAACCAATAGTGCCGAATGGCCACCCGTGGTGAAACGACCCTGCACCTTACCCTCTTCGACAGAACCATCACCCAGCGCCATACCGCCGGTCTCATGGTCGGCCAGCACTATGACCAACGTCTCTCCATTTTCATCGGCAAATCGCAAAGCCTCGGCCACTGCCTTATCGAAATCGAGTGTCTCTCGCACTACCCCCTCGGTATTACCGGCATGTGCGGCATGGTCTATCTCGCCGGCCTCTACCATCAAGAAAAATCCTTTATCGTCCTTCCTGTCAAGGAAGTCGATGGCAAACTCGGTTACATAGCGCAGATAGTCGGCATCGCGGCCTTTCTGCACCCACTCGGCATCGGTCTTATTGGCTATGAGGGCTATTTTGTCCTCTTTTACATCGGGAAGTTCTTTGAAGTTGTGTATCACACCAAATCCGTTGGCTCGCAAGGAGTCGAGTTTTCCCCCTCCGACTTTCGGATTTTCAAAAAGTTCCACACCGCTACCGGCCACGAACAACGCCTGTGTGCGAATGAGGTCGGAAAGTATCTCGGCATTCTTGCTACGATGGGTTTGGTGGGCATAAAATGCCGCAGGAGTAGCCCCCACAATCTTATCGGTAGAAATAATACCGGTGGCATAACCGGCGGCCGATAAAATCTCGGTCATGTTTTGCAACGACTTATCTTGGCTATCTACGCCCAATTTTCCATTGTCGGTCTTTGTTCCCGTGGCATAAGCCGTTCCGGCGGCTGCCGAGTCGGTTATATACCGATTGTGCGAATGAGTACGTACCAGACCTATATGGCGCAAGCGGGCTATTGTGAGGTCGCCGCCATTGGCATGCAACGCCGAAGTCATCTGGGTAAGCCCCATGCCGTCACCCACCATCAATATTACATTTTTCACCTTCTTATTAGCCCCATCGTTGCGATAGGCGGGGGTGTAAACCTCTTGCGGTGTAGGTTGCACATATACATTTTCCTGGGCCATCAGTGATGTTGCCGCCAATAAGGCTGCGCACAACATCATGTTTCGTAATACTTTCATTTTATATCATTTTATGTTTTTGAAGCTATATTTAGAATATCTCTATTAAAAAGAGTATTTCAATCCTTCGTTAGCCAATATCGTATCGGGAAATACCTCTTGTGCCTCGCGCAGTAATGGTGTTTCATCGTCGTAGCGTGAAGAGAAATGTCCCAACATCAGTCGTTTCACACCTGCCGCACGGGCTATTTCGGCAGCTTGTCGAGCTGTCGAATGGTACACCTTGCGAGCCATAGCGGCATTGGCCTCGTCGTAGGTAGCCTCGTGATACAATAAATCGACACCCTCGATGAGCGGTATCAGCTTCTCGTTATACATCGTATCGGAACAATAGGCATATCGACAAGGGGGCTCGGCAGCACGCGTCAATCGATCGTTCGGCACCACGGTGCCATCGGGTAGTACAAAGTCCTCTCCGGCCTTGATTGCGGCCCTACGATAGTGAGGTATTTGGTAAAAGTCGGCCATATCGCCGAGAAGATGGCGGGAAGCCTCTTTCTCCTCAAACAGGAATCCGGCAGTAGGCATACGATGTTTCAGCGGGAGAGTACGCACCGTCACCGCCTTATCGTCATATATCACCTCGGAATGGTTGGTAGGAATAGGATTGATACGAACCTCGAACGGCAAATCATGGCAGAAACTTTCTAAAATCGGAGGGAATATCCGCAAGGCATCGGCCGGAGCATGTATCACAATCTCACCACCTCGCTCATATAGGCCCAACGTCGATAACAAACCGAACAAGCCGAGACAATGATCGCCATGCAGGTGCGATATGAATATATGCTGCAATCGACCCAATTTCAGGCCCGAACGCCGATATTGCAATTGCGTACCTTCACCACAATCGATGAGATACACACGCCCATTGTGCGCAAGCGCCTGCGCGCTGGGCAGGTGTCGAGTGGTAGGAAATGCCGACCCACAACCCAATATCGAGAGTTCAAATCTGCTCATATCTGTTTTTAACTTAACAAAAATACACATTCGACATGGCTATCACAAATTTTTTCGAAACACTTTTTCGGCGCAAACAAAAAGAGCGCAAGCCTATCGGGGCTTGCGCTCTCATTATGAAGATAATCTGCGATTATTTTCCTGAAAGTTTTTCTTTCAATGCAGCAAGTTCCTCGATGTCGCCGAGAGTAGTTTTTTCTACTACGGGAACCGAAATGGTTTCTTCGGCTTTAGCGGCTTTCTTGGCAGCTTTCTTAGCGGCAGCCTCTTTTTGAGCTTCGGCTTTAGCTACATCTTCGAAAATACGGCTGTGAGAGAGAATGATACGTTTTGCATCTTTGTTGAATTCGATAACTTTGAATTCGAGTTTCTCTTCTACTTGAGCTTGAGTACCATCTTCTTTTACAAGGTGTTTGGGTGTTGCAAAACCTTCTACACCATAGGGAAGAGCTACAACAGCACCTTTTTCGAGCATTTCTACGATAGTACCTTCGTGTACCGAGCCAACGGTGAATACGGTCTCGAATACGTCCCAAGGATTCTCTTCGAGTTGTTTGTGACCGAGGCTGAGACGACGATTTTCTTTGTCGATTTCGAGTACTTGAACTTCGATTTCGGCACCGATTTGAGTGAACTCAGAGGGGTGTTTGATTTTCTTGGTCCAAGAGAGGTCCGAGATGTGGATAAGACCATCAACGCCCTCTTCGATTTCTACAAATACACCGAAGTTGGTGAAGTTGCGAACTTTAGCCATGTGGCGTGAACCAACGGCATATTTGGTTTCGATATTTTCCCAAGGATCGGCTTTGAGTTGTTTGATACCGAGCGACATTTTGCGTTCTTCGCGGTCGAGAGTCAAGATTACAGCCTCTACTTCGTCACCTACTTTCATGAAGTCTTGTGCGCTGCGGAGGTGTTGCGACCACGACATTTCCGATACGTGGATAAGACCTTCTACGCCCGGAGCGATTTCGATGAATGCGCCATAGTCGGCCATAACGGCAACTTTACCTTTCACTTTGTCACCCACTTTCAATTCGGCATCAAGTGCGTCCCAGGGGTGCGGAGTGAGTTGTTTCAAGCCGAGAGCGATACGTTTTTTCTCATCATCGAAGTCGAGAATTACAACGTTGAGCTTTTGGTCGAGAGCAACCACTTCTTCGGGGTGGCTTACGCGGCCCCAAGAGAGATCGGTGATGTGGATAAGACCGTCAACACCGCCGAGGTCGATGAATACACCGTAAGAGGTGATGTTCTTAACAGTACCTTCGAGTACTTGACCTTTCTCGAGTTTCGAGATGATTTCTTTCTTCTGTTGTTCGAGTTCGGCCTCAATGAGAGCTTTGTGCGAAACAACAACGTTTTTGAATTCTTGGTTGATTTTTACGACTTTGAATTCCATAGTTTTGCCAACGAATACATCGTAATCGCGAATGGGCTTAACGTCGATTTGCGAACCGGGCAAGAAGGCTTCGATGCCGAATACATCAACAATCATACCGCCTTTGGTACGACATTTGATGTAACCCTTGATGATTTCGTCGTTTTCGAGAGCAGCATTTACGCGATCCCACGAACGGGTAGCGCGAGCTTTTTTGTGAGAGAGTACCAATTGGCCTTTTTTGTCCTCTTGGTTTTCGATGTAAACTTCCACCATATCGCCCACTTTCAGTTCGGGATTGTAGCGGAATTCGTTCATAGAAATTACACCGTCCGATTTGTAGCCGATATTTACAACTACTTCACGTTTGTTGATAGAGATAACGGTACCTTCGATTACCTCTTTGTCGTTTACGGTGTTGAGCGAGCGGTCATAAGTAGCCACCAACTCATCATGGCTCTTTTCGCCAAGCACTTCGCCTTTTTCATAGGCTTCCCAGTCGAAATTTTCAACCGGCATGATTTGTTTTTCGTCCATGTTTTTTTAAGTTAATAATTTGTTTACTACTAAATTAGACATTATATGGTCTTAAAAATCGGGGCAAAGATACAAAATATTTTCCACTCCATAAAATTTCCACCCCAAATCCACATTTTATCAATTTAAATATTACATTTAAGGAACATTATTATCACTCCCCAAATCGCAAAAAGCCCCGAAAATATTCGGGGCGGGTGTTTAATTACGGTCTTTACACCTATGATGTTTCAAAAGTGTCCTAAAATATATCATTCCATATTTTTTCTTATTGCAGAATTAACTTTACTCTCTGCTCGCTCATCCAACAATCGTAAAGCTCTATTAAAATTCCGTTTAGTCAGATATACTTCATCTACAATAATTGCACCATTAGCATCTATAGCTTTTAATCTACAAGATTTCCTTGAATCTATAGTTATCTGAACCAATCTATTGTCTTCATCTTTTACTTCTATACTCGTATCCAATGGTTTTGTAGCCATGAACTCTAAAATAGTATTAATACTCTCTTTCGCTTTATCAATGCTTGTACCCAATGCAAACTCAAAATTATCATCAAATCTATTTTTCGTTTCCATTAAAATTCCATAAGTCGTCTTATCTTTAAATATACGACAATACAAACTATGATTAGGCAACTTTTCGGTATTACTCCCTGCAAGTACATTCATCGCCATAGCTCCGGCAGATATTGTTCCTATAACAATTAGCTCATTAGTATAGGATTCTTGTATTTTTATCTGTGAATACCCCGGGTTCAATACTAATACAATAAGCACTAAAATAAACAAGTTTTTCATTTCAATAATATTTTTATATTACCACGCAAATGTATTTATTATATATGATTTATGCAAGAAATTTTCAGAAAAATTTGTAAAAGGTGTTTATAAAGTTTTGGTGTTCGATAAAGATTTTCAAAATTCCTACAACCATTTAGTATAAATAAATTTATAGCGCAAAGGGAAAAGTAGGGTTATATCTGTATTATAAAAGATTGCCGTTAGGTAATCGATTTGTACAGCCCCGTATAAGAGAGCCGGTAGGCGAACGCAATGCGGGGTAAGGGTTAATAGAGAATTCCGATGCCGTAGGTATCGGACTATATCATTATAGCAACATCTTCGATGTAGCTGTTTTTTACGTACATCTACCCCACGAATCGCTATGCTTGATCGTGGGAATTCCTCCTAAGAAACCTCTTCGAGGTTTTATCGTTGGATAAAAAGAATATGCCTTAATAACGAAAAAGTACATCGAAGATGTTATTTATAAGAAGCCCCATAATGTAACTTGGTGGGATTATGGAGGATAGGCACATATCCCTCATAAAAACACTACGTCGGAGACGTTGCTTTATTGAGTATTCCAAGCGTTTCTCTCTCGGCGGGCACTCGGGCCGAGTGTCCCTACATTGTCGGGCGCAGGTCGTTGTTGCGGTATTCGCTTTGTGGGCATTTGGGAACCCTTCTCGTGCAAGGAGGGAGTACGCTGCCGAGCGAGACCTTGGTCGCTTCTTGCCCGCGGAGGCTCTCCGCCCTTGTAGCCCCTTTGGGCCTTCTCTTGCGTGAGGTGGGCGGTACTACCAACGGTGAGATACAAAAAAAGAGAGCCGGCAACTTTCGTTGTCGGCTCTCCGAGGGGGCGGCTACCTACTCTCCCGCTTGCGCAGTACCATCGGCGTGGTCAGGTTTAACTTCTCTGTTCGGAATGGGAAGAGGTGGAGCCCTGACGCTATAAC
>JAFTRN010000048.1 GCA_017462265.1 Coprobacter sp.
AGCCGCCCTCACCCAAGGCGTGAACATCGTGAAGGTAGTTTACACCGACGGAACGGTAGAAGTTAAGAAAGTCATTGTGAAATAAGGCCCGCCTTATCACACCCCTCATAAAAGGAGCCGGACACCCCGGCTCCTTTTTTTTGTGCCCCAAAAACTCTCCTTCTAAGTTAGGTGGCAAGCCGGGCAATGTAGGGACACTCGGCTCGAGTGTCCGAGTACGAAGGCATTTAAAGGGGCCACAAGTGCTAAAACGGCGACAAGGCCTGGCGAGTAAACCAAAGCTCCTCCTCTGAGTCAGGGGCGAACAAGGTCGAAGAGGATTGACTAAATGTCAATCCGTGCCGCAGTGAGGGGAGCGCAGTGCTCTGCGCGACGGAGGCCTCAAAGAGGTGCCCGATAGGGCGGAGGGGTATGTTTCGGAGTAGGGGGCTTGAGATTGAGCGCTTCCCGCTCATTGAAATGCATAATCGTAACCGAGGGCACGCTATCGCTAAGCCCTCGGCTACTCAAATTCAGCCCATTCGGGCAGATATTGTGAGAAATGCGGAGTATATGGAAGCTCCTTGTGGTCGATTACTTACAAAGATTGTGTTATATGATTTGGAACGGGAAAGAGAATATGCTACGTTGCAAAAATATAGAACTCCATTTTGGACTTTAGTGAAAGATGGTTGTAAAACGACAGAAACTATTATACATAAGATTGATTGAAAAAATAGAGAATTCCCTTAGAAGTTGTTTGTATGGTCGTTTGATGTTACCTTTTCTCAATCTTTCTTTTGCGGAAAAATAGTTTCTTTATTTCGTGGGAATAATAATTTCGGGTTTTTGTTATATCTTTGCATTTACAAATCGACGACGAATGGAGTTTTGATTTTTTGGGGACAGGCATAAACACCCACTCGCATTATTCGTTATATAGACAGAAACCCTTCATGGCATGATAGCACAAGCAGATATACAACAGGTGAAGCAACGCTTCGGTATCATAGGTAACAGCACGGGATTGACTCGTGCTATAAGTCGTGCCTTGCAAATAGCACCGACCGACTTGTCGGTATTGATTACGGGCGAAAGCGGTACGGGTAAAGAGTTCTTTCCCCAAATCATACATGCCAATAGTGCCCGTAAGCACGGTCGCTATATTGCTGTAAACTGCGGTGCTATACCCGAAGGTACGGTCGATTCGGAGTTGTTTGGTCACGAAAAAGGCTCTTTTACCGGGGCATTGTCCGATCGCAAGGGCTACTTCGAAGAGGCCGATGGCGGCACCATATTCCTCGACGAGGTGGGCGAATTGCCCATCACCACCCAAGCCCGTCTGTTGCGTGTGCTCGAGAGTGGCGAGTTTATAAAAGTCGGTTCATCGAAGGTGCAAAAGACCAACGTGCGTATAGTGGCAGCCACCAATGTAAATATGATGGAGGCTATCGCTGCCGGTAATTTTCGTGAAGACCTATTCTATAGGTTGAGTACCGTCCCCATAGAGTTGCCCCCGCTACGCAATCGTATGGACGATATATACTTGTTATTTCGTAAGTTTGCAGCCGATTTTGCCGAGAAATATCGTATGCCGGCCATACAGTTGAGCGATAATGCCAAGAAGACGCTGCAAGCCTATCGTTGGCCCGGTAATATACGTCAATTGCGTAATGTGACGGAGCAAATATCCATATTCGAAACCTCGCGTGAGATTTCGGCCGAGACATTGAAAACCTATCTGCCGGCCTACGATATGGAGAGTCTGCCTATGCTCAATCATCATGGGGCAGGAGGGGCTCCCCCCTTTGGCAATGAACGAGAGTTGCTGTACTTGGTGTTCGAGATGAAAAAAGAGCTCAACGAGTTGCGTTCTATGGTCGATACGCTCACACATGGCGCGCAACCGACCATCAGTCCGACCACGCAAGCCGTTGCTCACTATACAGGCCCCAATACTGCCGATACATTGTCGCCTATCACGCACACCGCTCCGGCTGTGAAGATACACCCCATAGATAAGCGTGTAAGTGAAATAGTGCCCGATGAAGACGACTATATCACCGGAGAAGAGGTCTCCACAGAGATTGAAGAGGTAAATGCCGTGCCACCTTCGCTCGAAGAGGCTGAGAAGAAAATGATACGCGAGGCTCTCGCCCGAAATGGCGGTAAACGAAAAAAAGCGGCCGAAGAGTTGGGTATATCCGAACGTACCCTATATCGCAAAATAAACGAATATAATCTCACTACGAAATAGCCGGGATATGAAACGACTGTTCTCACTATTATTAATAGTATGCACGGCTTGTACTATTTCGTACAAGTTCAATGGCGCGTCGATCGACTATAATACCACCAAGACGATAACCATCAACGATTTCCCCATACGGGCAGCGTTGGTGTACCCCCCGTTGGCTACCACATTCAACGAAACCTTGAAAGATGCTTATATACGGCAGACGCGCTTGAGCCTCGTAGAAAGTGGGGGCGACCTCGTACTCGAAGGTGAAATCACCGGATATACCCTCACCCCCCAAGCCGTGACCGAAGATGCCTATGCGTCGCAGACACGGCTCACCGTGACGGTGAAGGTGCGATATACCGATACCAAGAAACCCACTAACGACCTCGACCGCTCATTCAGCGCGTATCGAGACTTTTCGAGCGACCAAATGCTCACTGATGTGCAAGACGACCTGATAACCGAAATCACCGAAGAACTTGCCGAACTTATCTTTAACGCCACCGTAGGAAACTGGTAATATCGTGAACGAAGGAACACTCATACGCCAAGACTTAGGTCGGGATATACCGACAATGTCCATAGACGAGTTGCAACGTTTGCAGTTCGACTATCCCTATTTTCAGACTGCGAGATTTCTCTATCTGAAAAAACTGCGTCATTCTTTTCCAGAGAGATACCCGCGAGCTTTACAGGAGAACGCTCTCTATGCCGGTGACCGCAAATCGCTCTTCTTTCTACTCGAGGGGGCATCGCAATCGTGGTGCGACCTCTATCCGCCTACCTCGAACGATGTCCGTAATGATTCTTTCGAACTGATAGACTCTTTCTTGGCTGCTCATGCGTCGGAAATATCCGAAAAAGAACTTTATCCCGGTGGTGGTGTGGTAAGCGAGGTGCCGTATAGGTTGGAAGATACTCCGGCCCCGAGTAGTGACGGAACGACCGGTGAAAATAGCGTCGGCTCTTTTGACCTTATCGATGCGTTCCTCGAAAAATCGCCTGAGGAGAAAAAAATCGTGGCCGATACAACCGCGCCGATAGTAACAGAGAAAATCGAAAATCAGTCGGACGACCTTCCCGAAGAGGAGTTTTTAACCGAAAGTTTGGCTAAAATCTATATAAAACAACGTCGATATAGTAAAGCTTTGGAAATTATTCGCAAATTAAGTTTGAAATATCCGGAAAAAAATATTTACTTTGCAGACCAAATTCGATTCTTAGAAAAATTGATTGTTAACATAAAAACAGAATAACCATGTACGTATTCCTTACCGTATTGATTCTTATCGCAGCTGTGTGCTTGATACTCATTGTATTAGTGCAAAACTCCAAAGGTGGAGGATTGGCTTCGCAATTCCAGAGCGGAAACGCAGTAATGGGTGCTCCCAAAACGGCCGACTTCCTCGAAAAAGCCACTTGGACTCTTGCCGGCGTAGTAATTGTATTGAGCATTGTTACCGCAGCGTTCTTGCCGAGTCATGAAGCTGAGGCCCCGACTGAGGTTATCAATACAGAGCTTCCCTCTGTAAACTTCGAAACCCAATCGGTTCCTGCCGACCTTGCTCCTGAAACTCCTGCCGAGGCAGCAGAATAAGAATAGCAGAAGAATCATAGTAATACAAAAAGGACAACACAATCGTTGTCCTTTTTGTCGTAACCATATATGAAACGAATACATCTGATAGCAACATACCTTGTGGCTTTTCTCATTATAGCTTCGGGGTGTAAAATATCCATACTCTACGATTGTTGTCGTAAATGTGTGGATAGTTGTTGTTCCGAGGATTATTCGGTTTCATCGCTATGCTCATCATCGGTTTGCGATGGTGGGGCCGAATGCAATCACCCTACAGCCACGTTCGAAAATGAGTGTTGCGCCAACGGTTGTATAGTACTATCCTATTCACCCGATACCGCCATAGGTCAGCCGGCCTTGAATATCGATGATTGGGCGACGTCCGGTGCTGTTGTTGCCTCGCCTAATTACACCTATACCCCTATAGTATCTTCGTATATAAATACTCCGGTTTCGCCACCATTGCCTCCGGCTCTACGGTTGGCACTATACTCCACATACATTATTTAGCATGACGAATGTCCCCTGCGTCGCAATATGTTGATTGCGACATTGATAGATGTTTTACAAATACATTCGTTATAGATAATGAAATACAATATATATATCGTAATACTACTATTACTCGCACATGTGTCACTATCAGCGCAAGAGGTGAGGGGAGTAGTGAAAGACAATGCCGGCGAACCTATCGCCGGTGCCAATATCACTTGGCTCAATACCACCCACGCCACAATAAGTAAAGAGGACGGCACGTTTACCATTTCTCGTCCCGACCAAGGTGGCGATAAAATAGTTGTGAGTTTTATAGGCTTTCAGAATGATACGATAATCATATCGCACAATTCGTCGAGGGTGATAGAGGTCACGCTACACGATGGTGTCACACTGTCGCAGGTCGATGTGACCGGCTATAAGCCCGCCACGATGAAACTACGTAGCAGTATCGTCAATGAGGACTTGATAAGCGGTGATGAACTTTGCCGGGCAGCTTGTTGTAACCTCGGTGAGAGTTTCACGACCAATCCTTCGGTCGATGTGTCGTACAGCGATGCCACGACAGGAGCCAAACAGATAAAATTGCTCGGCCTCTCGGGTACGTATGTGCAGATGCTCACCGAGAATATACCCAACTATCGTGGTGTGGCAGCGCCTTACGGTCTCGGCTATGTGCCCGGACCTTGGATGCAGAGCATACAGGTATCGAAAGGAACTTCGTCGGTGAAAAACGGCTATGAGGCCCTCACGGGGCAGATAAATGTGGAATTTAAGAAACCGCAAATGCCCGATGCCGATTGGGTGGCCGTGAATCTCTTTGGCAGTACGAGCAGTCGCTATGAGGCGAATGTCGATGCGACCATAAAACTGAAAAATAATTGGAGCACCACGCTGTTGTTGCATTATGAGAACGAGACCAAGGCTCACGACGACAACGACGACGGATTTGTCGATACCCCTATGGTGGAGCAGTACCAACTCTTCAATCGTTGGGCCTACGCGGGTGAGCATTATATGTTCCAAGTGGGATTTAAGTTTCTCAACGAGGACCGTCGCAGCGGGCAGACCGCCCACACCGTAAAAGATGCCTCGCACGACCTCTACACCGTGGGCATCGATACGCGTCGATACGAAATTTTCACCAAAAACGCCTATATATTCAATAAGGAAAAGAATACTAACATAGCCCTTATTGCATCGGCCACATGGCACGACCAAGATGCCCGATATGGTAAGAAACTCTACGATGTGAACGAGACCGATATTTATACCTCGCTCATGTTCGAGACGGAGTTTAACCCTCTACACAGCCTGTCGGCCGGCATCAGTTTCAATCACGACGGGTATGACCAGAACTATCGCCTTACCCACGATACCGAGGCGACAACGACAAAAGCCGACGATACCGAGAATGTTGTCGGTCTCTATGCTCAATATACACTGAACCTCTACGACAAATGGTTGATAATGGCCGGATTGCGGGCCGATCATAGTAGCGAACACGGATTTTTTATTACTCCGCGCGCACATATCAAATATAGTCCCAACGATTATTTCAATGTGCGTGTATCGGCGGGAAAGGGTTATCGTAGCCACCATGTACTGGCCGAGAACAATTACCTGCTATCGAGTAGCCGTCGCCTCTCTATCGCGTCCGACCTCGATATGGAAGAGGCTTGGAACACGGGTCTCAGCTTGGCAACCTATATACCTATAGCCGGTAAAACCCTGAATATAAATGCCGAGTATTACTATACCCATTTCCGTAAACAGGTCGTGGTCGATATGGATAGTAACCCACACGAAGTGGCCTTTTACAACCTTTCGGGGCGTTCCTATTCTCATGTATTTCAGGTCGAAGCTACTTATCCCTTTTTCAAGGGATTTTCCCTCACGGCGGCCTATCGACACACCGATGTGAAATGTACCTACCGAGGGGTATTGATGGAGAAACCGCTCACGAGCAAATACAAGGGTCTCCTTACCGCCTCTTACAAAACGCCCCTCGGTAAATGGCAGATAGATGCTACCTTGCAACTCAATGGCGGAGGACGTATGCCTACACCCTACACGACCGATGAGGGTATCCCTTCGTGGGACAATCGCTACAAGGCATTCGAGCAACTTAATGCGCAAATCACTCGCTACTTCCGTCGTTGGTCGATATATCTCGGCGGTGAAAATCTCACCAACTTCAAACAGAAAAATCCGATAATCGATGCCGCCGATCCCTGGGGCGATACGTTCGATTCTACGATGATATGGGGGCCGGTACATGGTTGGAAACTCTATTTGGGAGTGCGTTTCAATCTTGCCCGCGACTAAGAAACTGATTAAAATTTTCTTGAAAAAATTATTCCAAAATACCTTTTAAAGAATCTCGACAATAAAATTCAAACAGCTTCAAAACAATTATAAAACAAATATAACTATGAAAATGAAAAGATTGATGCTTGTTCTTGCTGTGGCGCTGTTGGGCGCTACCACCGTCATGGCCAAAGACCTCCGTGTCGTTGTGTTCAAGGTAGAGCAACTCTGTTGTGAGAAATGCGATGCCAAGATACGTAAAAACATACCTTTCGAGAAAGGTGTTAAGGGGCTGGAAACCGATATTCCCTCGCGTATGGTGACGATAACCTACGATGCCGACAAGACCAACATTGAAAAGCTGCAAAAAGGTTTTGCCAAATTTGCCTACACCGCCGAGTTCATCAACGAAACCCAAAAGTCCCCCAAAAAGAAGAAATAAGAAGGTTATTCGATTGAATGATAATAACAAATCCCCATCGGTTACGGCGCATTTCGTTCGTAGTCGATGGGGAAATTATTTACAATATTGCTGCGACCTTTCTGATGTCGGCCAATCGTGCGATAAAAGATTTATCAGATTTGGCTATTTGTATATCGTATCGAGCCTGCTGACGAATCCATACCTCGGCATCGATACCCAGTGCGGCCTCAAATAATAATGCATATTTGGCAGATATGCTTCGTTTACAATTCAGAATTTCGTTTAGTAGAGTTGGTGAAATACCCATTTGGGTAGCCAACGATTTCTGGGTTATACCCCTATACTCTATTTCATCTTTTATCATCTCTCCCGGGTGTATGGCAAGAGATGGTGTGAGATTGTTGGCAATCATTTTATTATCTACGCCTGTTAAAGTAATCATAGCTTCAACTATTTATAATGGTTCGACAATTCAAGAATATTACAGATTGTAACTATCGGTTCTTCTGCGGAATCTCTTATAGTAAACTCTATTCGATATTTATTGTTTACTCGTATTGAAGATATCCCGAGTTTGTCTCCTTTTAATGTTTCATAGTTTAGAGAATTGATAGTTCGGAGAACATCTATTGACGGAGAAACAATCAGATAATTGATACATTTTTGATATCGCCTTATTATATCTGGTTGGTATCGATGTTTTTTATCTGTTGATATTCCTTTCTCATAAAGTTCGCACAAGTATTCTTTACCAAATGTTACAACCATTTTGAATGATTTTTTTCGTTACAAAGGTATGATTTTATTTATTAATTCACAAATTTGTGAACGCTTTTTCTTGGTTTAAGACTTCTTTAAAAAAT
Source organism: Coprobacter sp. (assembly GCA_017462265.1). GTDB lineage: Bacteria > Bacteroidota > Bacteroidia > Bacteroidales > UBA11471 > Caccoplasma. The sequence continues at coordinate 7,893 of JAFTRN010000048.1, forward strand.
CTTAAAAATCACTCTACGTGGCGGAGGAGTTTGCCGGTGGTGGTTTCGTGGAAGCGGGGCATGAAGTGTATTTCGCGGGGTAGGTGATAGGGGTTATCGAGTATGGCGCGTATTTGCTCTTGCAGGGCGTGTATGCGCTCTGCGGGCCACGGACTATCTTCCACGACCAATACAAGTCGTTCACCGAGGCGGTCGTCGGGCCGAGAGGTGAGGAAAAAACGCTTGTCGAGAAGCGGTGCGATGATCCGTTCCACCTGTTCGGGTTGTATCTTCACACCGCCCGAGTTGATTACATGGTCGTAACGTCCCAACCATGTGAAGCGATTGTCACTTTCGAGTCTCACCACATCGTTGGTGACAAATGTCTTACATCGCAGTTGTGGGGCGTGTATCACTAAGCAATCGCGGTCGTCGGTCGTGAACGTCACATCGCCTATTGCCGTGAATGTCGTGAGCGCCTCGCCCAGTCGCCGTAATGCTACGTGCGACACGGTCTCGGTCATACCATATGTGGCATAGCATAGGGTGGGTAGGGTGGTTAAGGCTTTTTCCATATCGGACGATACAGCAGCGCCTCCAATGATGAGCCGACGGATAGAGGCGAGCCTGACGCGCCCCTCGGCACTTTGCAACAGCGTGTGTACCTGCATAGGTACCATGGCGGCAAAGTCGATAGCCGTCTTGGCATGAACGAGCGGTTGTGAACTTGCCGGCTCTACATAGAGTGTAGCCCCGGCCTCCATGGCTCGCACCAGCATCATTTTGCCGGCTATGTATGTGGGCGATAGGCATAGCAGCATCGATGTGTGACTATCGATACCGAAAAAATCATTGGTCAGTCGAGCCGAGGCCCGCATATCCTCTTTATACAGACGTATCTCCTTGGGTGTACCGGTAGAGCCCGATGTATGCCCCATCACATAATTGCTGTCGTCGCACCAAGCTCGTAAGAAATCGGCTACCGCGCTACCGGCCACACGCTCGGCCTCGTCGGGCGAGGTGCATCGTATTCCGTTAAGTATTATTTCCATTCGAGCGACGACAGGTCCCACGATAGCGCGGGGTTGTAAGCTACCTCACTATCCTGTTGGTAGAGAGGTGAGGGTATATTATTGGTATAGAGTTGCCCTGTACCCAATCCCTGCGGGATTTCCAAGGGCAAACAACTTACCCACTGCGCAATGGCGTTGAGTCCGATGTTCGATTCGAGTGCCGACGTCACCCACCAACCGATACCGCGCTCCGAGGCGGCCTCTATCCATGCGGCCGAGCCGCTCAATCCTCCGACCAATGCCGGTTTCAGCACGATATATTGCGGTCGTATGGTATCGAGCATTGCCACTTTCTGCTCGGGCGTGTCTATCCCTATCAGCTCTTCGTCGAGAGCTATGGGTATGGGGGTGTTACGGCACAGGTCGGCCATCAGTTCCCATTGCCCTTGGCGTATGGGCTGCTCGATGGAATGTAAATCGTATGGGGCGAGAGCGTCGAGCCGTTGGCGCACGTTGTCGGCCGTGAACGCGCCGTTGGCATCTACGCGCAACTCTATTTCATCACGGGAAAATCGCTCACGCACCCCGGCCAATAGGTCGAGCTCGGCCTCGAAATCTATCGCGCCTATTTTCAGCTTGATACATTTGAATCCGGCTTGCAGTTTCTCCTCTATACGCCGCTGCATCGTGGCTTTATCGCCCATCCACACCAGTCCGTTGATTGTGATACTCTGCCGGCCTTCGTAGAAATCGGTGGGGCATATACGGCGTGCCCCGCCGTGGCGCAGGTCGAGCAGCGCGGTCTCTATGCCGAAACGTATCGAACTCCACCCCGTGAGGTCTATGCTGTCGAGTTTGTCGATATTTTCGCACACCTCTCGCAGTTTATCCTCATAGTCGGGGCGGTCGTCGGCGCTCAGTCCTCGAAAAATGGCGCACTCACCCACACCATATACATAGGGATTTTCCTCGTACCATAGTTTTATGAAATAGGTCTCTTTGGCGGTGAGCACCCCGCGCGATGTACCGGCCGGGAACGAAAATTGTAAATCGTATCGGGTATAACTTGCTTTCATGTAGCGATTACGATGCTATGGGAATTTGGGGAATTTGTCGAAGTCGGGCGTGCGTTTTTCGAGGAAAGCGTTTTTCCCCTCTTGCGCCTCGTCCATCAGGTAAAACATGAGCGTGGCGTCGCCGGCAAACTCCATAAGACCGTGCTGACCATCGAGCTCGGCATTCAGGGCTCGTTTTATCATGCGTATGGCCATGGGGCTGCGTTGCAGTATGGTTTTGCACCATTCCACGGTTTCGTCTTCGAGGCGGTCGAGGGGGACAACTTTGTTTACCAACCCCATCTCCTCGGCCTCTTGTGCCGAGTATTGGCGGCATAAGAACCATATTTCGCGGGCCTTTTTCTGCCCCACGCATCGTGCCAAATACGACGAGCCGAATCCTCCATCGAAACTGCCCACCTTGGGACCGGCCTGTCCGAATCGTGCGTTTTCCGAGGCTATCGTGAGGTCGCATACCACGTGTAGCACATGTCCGCCGCCTATCGCGTAGCCATTGACCATCGCTATGACCGGCTTGGGTAGGGAGCGAATGGCTTTGTGTAGGTCGAGCACGTTGAGGCGAGGTACTCCGTTCTCATCGATGTAGCCCCCCGAGCCTTTCACCCGTTGGTCGCCCCCCGAGCAGAAGGCCTTATCACCGGTGCCGGTAAGTATCACCACGCCTATGTCGGCACGTTCGCGACATATCGCCATGGCGTCGAGCATTTCCACGTTGGTCTGCGGACGGAACGCGTTGTACACCTCCGGTCGGTTTATCGTAATCTTGGCGATACCCTCGAAATATTCAAAACGAATATCTTCGTATTCTTTGATTGTAACCCATTCTCTTGTAGTCATATAGTTGGTTTTATGGTGAATGATTGTAATATCGACATTCAAAGATACCGTTTTCTTGTGAAAAATCGCTACAATCGTCGTTAAGAAAATTACGTTACCCTATAAAAGCGACGACCGGGACTATGCCCGGCCGTCGTTTACACACTACATATTAAAAACCCAAATCCAAATATAATTTGTACAGCTTTTTCTGAAAGGAATAAGACGATGTAAGAAACCTTTGTCACGCCAACTTATGTGGTCGTCTGTTTCTTACGATGCAAAGATATACAGCCCCATTCACCCCGGCAATACCGAATATTTGTGATTTCACCGCCTTGCACTCCCCACAATTATGTATAATCCCTGTTTTTTGTTATCGCACGCCAATAATTTTTTATAATTTTGCAAATCATTAAAATACGCACAAAATACATACCCTATGCGCACGCTATATAGATACCTTATACCGCTCTGTCTCCTGCTCGTAGCCTTGCCCGGTGCGGCACAGGAGTTGGCCGTGGAGAGTTTCCGCTTGTTGGAAAATGAAATCTCTGCTAACATCGCAGGCCCCAACCGGCGAATAGACCAAAACGGCGAGGTGGCCGCTCTCATCAAAGTGCAGACCACCGAGACGGGTTTTGTTTTCGAGGGTGGATTGTTGGGTATCGTCGATACCAAGCAGGACGTGGGCGAAATCTACGTGTGGGTGCCGCGCTCGGCCAAGCGCATTACCATCAAGCACCCGCAACTCGGCGTGTTGCGCAACTATGCCTACCCTGTACCTATCGAGTCGGGCCGAACGTATGAAATGAAATTGATAAGTGGTCGCGTGCAACAAATCGTACAGCACACTGCCACCGAACAATATTTCGTGCTCAATATCACACCCGCCAACGCCCGTGTCACCATCGACGATAACCCGGTGGAGGTGGTCGATGGCGTGGCCATGGCGCGCCTGAAGATGGGCGAACACAATTTCACCGTGCAGGCCGCCATGCACCGCTCCGAGGCCGGCATAGTGACCATCACCGACAAGAAAGAGGAGATGAACATACGCCTTGCCCCCGATTATGGTGTGTTGCAGGTGGGTAGCGAGCCGCAAGGTGCTGAGGTGTATATCGATGGCGCCTACAAGGCGGCCGGTATCACCCCTTTCACCACCGAATGGCTCTCGCCGGGTAGTCACAGCCTCGAATTCCGATTGCCGTCGTATAGAATCTATACCGCCGACGTGCAGGTCACGGGCGACGGTACCACGCAACCCTTCAGCGCTACGTTACGGCCCAACTTTGCCGAGGTGACTATCACAGTCCCGGGCGATGCAGATATTTATGTCAATGACGAACTGAAGGGTAACGGCTCATGGAGCGGTCGCCTCAATGCAGGGCTCTATACCGTGGAGGCACGCAAGGCCTCGCACTACGGATCATCGCAGAGCGTGGAGCTGGAGGCCGGCGATACGCGACAGATTACCCTCACCGCCCCGGTACCTCGCTACGGTACGCTCGATGTGAGCAGTCGCCCCGTGGGGGCTGCCGTGAGCATCGACGGCAAGGAGATAGGCACGACGCCCGATATATTCACCGAGGTGCTGATAGGTACACGCACCCTGCAACTGAGCAAGGCGGGTTATGAACCTGCCACACAGCAGGTCACGATAGAGGAGGGCAAGACGCAAACCCTCAATCTCTCGCTCGAAAAGCAGTCCGCACCGCAAACAGTGGTCAATAGCGGGGCGAAAAGCTCTATCTACCTCACGGTTTCGGGCGTGGTGTGTGGCAAAAATAATGAACCGCTGATAGGGGCCTTAGTTACCATCAAAGGCAGTGCCTCGGGTGGAACATCAACAGATATCGATGGCCGATTCGAGATTCGTTGCTTGCGTGGTGATGTGTTGCGTTGCAGCTTTATCGGTTGCAAAATGTTTGAGAAGACGATTACCGCCTCCCAGGGTAATATGAAGATAGTGCTCGTGGAAAAGGGTAAATCCTATGAGTCCACGACTACAAGCTCGGCAACGACACCCGGGAAGACCTTCACGGTGAAGGGCGTATCGTTCACCATGATACCCGTAGTGGGAGGAACTTTTACCATGGGGGCGACGAGCGAGCAGGGAAGCGATGCCGGTAGCGATGAGAAACCCACCCATCAAGTAACACTCAGTGATTACTACATAGGCGAAACAGAGGTCACGCAAGCCCTATGGCAAGCGGTAATGGGTAAAAATCCGAGCAATTACAAAGGCGAACAACGACCTGTAGAAAATGTCTCATGGAATGATTGTCAAAAGTTTATCAAGAAATTGAACGCACTTACAGGACAAAACTTCCGTTTGCCGACCGAGGCGGAATGGGAGTATGCCGCCCGAGGAGGTAATAAGAGCAAGGACTATAAATATGCCGGTAGCAATACCATCGGTGATGTTGCATGGTACATCGATAATAGTAATAGCACTCACCCTGTCGGTGGTAAGACTCCTAATGAACTTGGCTTATACGATATGAGCGGTAACGTAAGTGAATGGTGTTACGATTTTTATAATAGTTATAGTAGTAATTCGCAAACTAATCCTGATGGCCCTATAGCAGGTCTTTCTCACGTGCTCCGCGGTGGCAGTTGGAGCAGCAGCGCGGCTTCCTGCCGTGTGTCGAATCGCAACTTCAACACGCCCGCCAGCAGGTACTACTCCGACGGGTTCCGGCTTTCCCTGTCAGAATAAAATCCAATATACATCGTAGGGACGCTTGGCCCAAGCGTCCGAGGGAAAATTATCGTCCGAAGGACGGGCGCGAGACCGCAGGTCGAGCGTAGGTAATAGCCGGGTACGAGCGAAGCGAAGTGCCCGGTAATATGATAGAAAGGAAATCCGTCTGATAAGACGGGTACACGCACAATAAGTTTATCCCATGCTCCCGTCTTTGCAGACGGCTATACCTTTCGCTGACATTACCACGGACTGCGTCCGCGGCTATTGACGAGCTTCGCACCCCGCCCTTTGGGCGCATTGCCAGAGAAATAACGGTATAATCTTGTTGTCATCATAGAGGGCAATCTCGCCAAGATACACCACATATTCAGATTGAGCGCTACCCGCTCATCGAAATGTCTAAATGCAACCGAGGGCACGCTATCGCTAAGCCCTCGGCTATTCAAATTCGGCCCATTCGGGCAGATATTGTGAAAAACCATTTGCCCGGAGGGCTATAGCTGAGTAGCCGTGCGATGAGCGAAGCGGTTCGCACGGAAACGATATGATAAATAAACATGAGCGGGAAGCGCTCAATTTTCCACGGACGCACGAACCGTGCATCCCTACGGCAGGAAGGTCACAATCCTGCAAAAATGGATTAGAGATTGGACACAAAATGTAAGGACGCTTGGCTCAAGCGTCCGAGAGGAATAAACGCCCACAAGGGCGAAAAGGCCAACAAGGTCGGCTGAACAATCATGATTTTTACCTGCCTCCAAAAAATAAAAAACGTCCCCGTTTCATGATGAGGCGGGGACGCATTGTATTAGGATTGAAAGATTATTCCACAGCAGCCTGCGCAGCAGCTACGCGAGCGATAGGCACACGGAAGGGGCTACAGCTTACATAGTTCATGCCGAGCGAAGCACAGAATTTAACCGATGAAGGTTCACCACCGTGCTCACCGCAGATACCCACTTTGAGTTCGGGCTTGGTAGAACGACCTTTTTCCACACCCATGCGCACGAGTTGGCCTACGCCTTTCTGGTCGAGCACTTCGAACGGATCGGTTTTGATGATGCCTTTTTCCTTGTACACTTTGAGGAATTTACCGGCATCGTCGCGCGAGTAACCAAATGTCATTTGAGTCAAGTCGTTGGTACCGAACGAGAAGAAGTCGGCAACCTCGGCTATTTGGTCGGCGGTAACGGCTGCGCGCGGAACCTCGATCATCGTACCCACTTTGTAGGCAACGCTATCGCCACGTTCGGCAAATACTTGAGCGGCGGTGCGGTGTATCACCTCGGCCTGTATCTTCAATTCCTCTACGATACCTACGAGGGGTACCATGATTTCGGGGAATACTTTGATACCGCGGGATTTCACATTGAGGGCTGCCTCGATGATGGCGCGAGCTTGCATTTCGGTGATTTCGGGATAGGTGCAACCGAGACGGCAACCACGGTGTCCCAACATGGGGTTGAACTCAGCAAGTGAGTCGCAAGCCAATTTCACCTCGTCGATAGAGAGGCCCATTTCCTCGGCCAATTCTTTCTGAGTAGCAAGTTGGTGAGGTACAAATTCGTGCAAGGGGGGGTCGAGCAGACGAATGGTCACGCCATAGCCGTCCATAGCCTCGAATATACCTTCGAAGTCGCTACGTTGCATAGGCAACAATTTGGCGAGGCCGTGACGGCGACCCTCTTCGTCTTTGGCGAGAATCATTTCACGCATGGCTTTGATGCGGTCGCCCTCGAAGAACATGTGCTCGGTACGGCACAGACCGATACCTTTGGCGCCGAATTTGCGAGCTACAGCGGCATCTTTCGGGCTGTCGGCATTGGTACGTACATCTACCTTGGTATATTTCTCGGCAAGATTCATGATTGCAGCGAAGTCACCACTCATATCGGCCTCTACGGTAGGAACTTGTCCGTCGTACACTTCGCCGGTCGAGCCGTTCAATGAAATCCAGTCGCCCTCTTTGTAGAGTTTACCACCCATTTCGAGGGTACGGGCTTTGTAATCAACTTTTATTTCACCGGCACCCGATACGCAGCATTTACCCATACCGCGAGCCACAACGGCAGCGTGCGAGGTCATACCGCCACGAGCGGTGAGGATACCTTGAGCCACGCTCATACCGCGCAAGTCTTCGGGCGAGGTTTCGATACGAACCATCACCACTTTTCTGCGTTTCTCGGCCCAAGCCTCGGCGTCGTCGGCAAAGAATACGATTTGACCGGCAGCGGCACCCGGTGATGCGGGAAGACCTTTAGACATCACTTTGGCGCGTTTTACGGCGTCTTTGTCGAATACGGGGTGCAACAACTCATCGAGTTTTTGCGGTTCCATACGTTTCAATACGGTCTTTTCGTCGATAATACCGGCGCGCAGCATATCCATGGCAATTTTCACCATAGCGGCACCGGTGCGTTTACCGTTACGGGTTTGCAACAACCACAATTTGCCGTCTTGTATGGTAAATTCGAGGTCTTGCATATCGGTGAAGTAGTCCTCGAGTTTTTGTTGGGTTTCGATAAGATCTTTGGCGCATTCGGGCATGGCCTCTTCGAGTGAGGGGTATTGTGAGGCGCGTACTTCCTCGCTGATACCTTGCAATGCGGCCCAACGACGCGAACCCTCGATGGTGATTTGTTGCGGCGTGCGTACACCGGCAACCACGTCTTCGCCTTGTGCGTTGATGAGGTATTCGCCATTGAAAATATCTTCGCCTGTTGCGGCGTCGCGGGTAAATGCCACACCGGTAGCCGATGTCTCGCCCATGTTACCGAATACCATAGCCTGTACGTTCACAGCGGTACCCCATTCCTCGGGGATTTGGTTCATGCGACGATAGAGTATGGCACGTTCGTTCATCCAGCTGTCAAATACGGCGCAGATGGCACCCCACAATTGCTCCCAAGGAGAGGCGGGGAAATCTTTTCCGGTATTCTCTTTCACAGCGGCTTTGAAGCGCACTACCAACTCTTTCAGGTCTTCGACGGAGAGTTCGGTGTCGAGTTTGATGCCTTTGGCGGCTTTCACCTCTTCCATTACCTCTTCAAACGGGTCGATATCCTCTTTGCTCTTCGGTTTCATACCGAGTACCACGTCGCCGTACATTTGTACGAAACGACGATACGAGTCCCAAGCAAAACGGGGATTTCCCGATTTACGGGCGATACCTTCTACAGCCTCGTCGTTCATACCGAGGTTGAGCACGGTGTCCATCATACCCGGCATAGATACACGGGCACCCGAGCGTACCGATACCAACAGGGGATTCTCGGCGTCGCCGAATTTTGTACCCATTAAAGATTCGATGTGGGCAATTGCTTTTTCCACATCGCTCTTCAGCATTTTCACTACGGCGTCCTTGCCCTCTTTGTTGTAGGCGGTACACACTTCGGTGGTGATGGTAAATCCCGGAGGTACGGGCACGCCGATCAAGTTCATCTCGGCGAGATTGGCACCTTTTCCACCCAACAGGTTTTTCATATCGGCACGTCCTTCTGCATGGCCGTTACCGAAAGTATAGACTTGTTTCATATAAGATAAGGTTTTGTAAATTGTTTAATCGTCTAAAAAATTACATCGGATAGTACGATAAATTTTGCGGACACAAAAATAAAAGTAATATCGAGATAAGCAAAAGATTACGACCTATAAATATAGACTATGTCACTTTTTTGTCGTATGATTTGTATTTATTGAATAATTATGCCTACCTTTGAGCGAATTTGTATTTATTCAAAATCTTATAGTTTTGGCACGAAAAAAGAAAGAACTGCCTGTTTTCGAACAGGTGGAGATAACTGATGTAGCCGCCGAAGGTAAAGCGATAGCTCGTGTGAACGACCTTGTCGTTTTTGTCCCCTACGCAGCCCCCGGTGATATAGTCGATTTACAGATATACCGTAAAAAGCATAAGTATGCCGAGGGTCGGGTTATACGCACCCATCAACTCTCGCCCATACGCGTCGCCCCGTTTTGCGAACACTTCGGGGTGTGTGGCGGTTGCAAATGGCAACATATTCCCTATGAATATCAACTGAAATATAAGCAGAAACAGGTATTCGACAATCTCTCTCGCATAGGAAAAATCCCTTTACCCGAATTTGATACCATAAAAGGTTCGGCGCAGACGGAATTTTACCGCAATAAGCTCGAATTCACCTTCTCCAACAAATCGTGGCTTACCACCGAGCAGTTGGCGCAGGCCGAGACGTTCGACAATCGCAACGCGCTGGGATTTCATATCCCCGGAATGTTCGATAAGGTACTCGACATCAACAAGTGTTGGCTACAACAGGATATTTCCAATCGCATACGATTGGCGATAAAACAATTCGCCCTCGACAACGATTACCCTTTCTTCGACCTTCGCGAGCAGACGGGATTGATGCGTAATATCATTGTGCGTACCGCCTCTACCGGCGAGATAATGCTCATCGTCGTGTTTTTCGAGGACGATAAGGAGCGTATAGACCGCTTGATGACGTTTGTGGCCGACTCTTTCCCCGAAATTACCTCGTTGCTCTATATTGTAAATCAAAAGGCCAACGACACCATTACCGACCAAGAGGTGCATGTGTTCCGTGGTCGTGACTATATATTGGAGTCGATGGAGGGGTTGCAATTCAAGATAGGCCCCAAATCGTTCTATCAGACCAATTCGGCGCAGGCCTACGAGCTGTATAAGGTAGCTCGCGATTTTGCCTCGCTTACAGGCGAAGAATTGGTTTACGACCTTTACACGGGTACCGGTACGATAGCCAATTTTGTGGCCCGACGCGCACGCCGGGTTATCGGTATCGAATATGTGCCCGAGGCCATCGAAGATGCCAAAGTAAATGCCGCGTATAATAATATAGATAATACCTTGTTTTATGCCGGCGATATGAAAGATATACTCACGACGGAGTTTATCGAGGAGCATGGGCGCCCCGACGTCATCATTACCGACCCGCCTCGTGCCGGTATGCACGACGACGTGATACAGACCATACTGTTTGCCGCCCCTCGGCGCATTGTGTATGTGAGTTGCAACCCGGCCACGCAAGCACGCGACTTGTCGTTGCTCGACGTGGCTTATCGGGTGGCTCGCGTGCAACCGGTCGATATGTTCCCGCACACCCACCATGTGGAAAATGTCGTATTGTTGGAACGTAAACTCTAAAGGTGTAATTTTATATAAAAACGTTATGAGAAAAATTATATTCGTCACTCTTCTTGCCTATATAGCGACATTCTCGTCTATGGCGCAAGAAGCTAAGGATTGGGCAAAATTCGGACGTTATGCCGAGGCTAATACCCAAGTGACAATCCGTCCCGATGCAGTATTTATGGGAAACTCTATCACAGATAATTGGGCTCGATATGACAAGGAATTTTTTGAGAAAAACAACTTCGTGGGGCGTGGTATCAGCGGACAAACGTCAGTAGAGATGCTTGTGCGTTTCAGGTCTGATGTTATAAATTTGAACCCGCGTGTTGTCGTTATATTATCGGGTACAAACGATATTGCCTGTAATCTCGGTTATATTTCGCCCGAAAATATTATCGGTAACATAGCCTCGATGTGTGAATTAGCTAAAGCTAATGATATAAAAGTAATTCTTTGTTCGGTAACACCGACATCTGTTTTCAGATGGCGAAAAGAGATAGAGCCGGCACAAAAAATACGTGATTTAAACAAACTTATCAAGGCTTATGCCGAGGAAAACGATATATATTATCTCGATTATCATACGGCTCTTACCGACGATAAAGGTGGTATTCCCGAGAAGTGGAGTCACGATACGTGTCACCCCAATTTACAGTGTTACCGTGAAGTGATGGAGCCGATGGTATGTGAGGCTATAGACAAAGTGCTGAAAGTGAAAAAATCAAAACGACACATACCTATTCTAAAATAATTTCTAAAAACTAAAATAACAACTATGACACAAATCTTACAACAAAAACTCAGCGACAAAGCGTGGGCACGTTGGTCGGCGATGGTACTTATCGCGCTGATGATGCTGTTTGCGCATATGTTTGTCGATGTAATCTCACCCTTGAAAGAACTTATACAGGTACAGCGCGGTTGGACTTCTGACGTGTTTGGTACATACGCCGGTTCGGAATATCTGCTCAATGTATGGGGATTCTTGATTGTGGCCGGTATCATTCTCGATAAGATGGGAATACGTTTCACCGGTGAATTATCGGCTATACTTATGTTGCTGGGTGCTATTATCAAATACTATGCCGTGAGCGAGGCCTTTATGGGAACCGGATTGGAGGCTTGGCTCAACTCGTGGTGGGTGGATATGCCGGCCAGTGCTAAGTTGGCATCGTTTGGATTTATGATTTTCGGTTGCGGTTGCGAAATGGCCGGTATTACCGCCTCAAAGGCATTGGCCAAGTGGTTCGAAGGCAAAGAAATGGCTTTAGCCATGGGCTTGGAGATGGCTTTGGCTCGTGTCGGTGTGTTTTTCATATTCACCATCTCGCCTCGAATTGCCGGAGTTGATGGACTCGACCCCTCTATCGTTCGCCCCGTAGCATTTTGTACCGCTTTGCTGTTCATCGGTTTGTTGTGCTTCACGGTATTCTGCGTGTTGGATAAGAAGCTCGATAAGCAATCGGGCGAAACTACCACAGGCGAGAGCGAGGAGGAATTTAAGATTGGCGATATAGGCAAGATATTCTCATCGCGTCTCTTCTGGATTGTGGCTATGCTGTGCGTACTTTATTATTCGGCCATCTTCCCCTTCCAAAAGTTTGCGGCCAATATGTTGCAGAGCAACCTCAATATTTCGGCCACGGCAGCCGCGGATATATTCCGTTGGTTCCCCATCGGTGCTGCCTGCATCACTCCGTTGCTGGGCTGGTATCTCGACCGTCGAGGCAAAGGTGCTACAATGCTTATTCTCGGCTCGCTGCTGATGATTATATGCCATACGACTTTTGCGGTGATATTACCCATATTCCCCAATAAAATAATTGCTTTCGCTGCTATTGTTTTGCTGGGTATATCATTTTCGTTGGTACCTGCCGCCTTGTGGCCTTCGATACCCAAGATTATGGACAAACGTTATCTGGGTAGTGCTTACTCGCTCATCTTCTGGGTACAAAATTTCGGGTTAAGTCTTACTCCTATAGCCATAGGATATGCTTTGGAGAAATCCAATCCCGGTGTAGCCGAGCAGATTGCCACCGGTGTAGAGGGTGCGGTTTATAACTACACGGTCCCGATGTTGCTTTTCGCTTCTTTGGGCGTACTGGCGTTGCTTTTCGCATTGTGGCTCAAAGTAGATGATCGTCGCAACCATTACGGACTGGAAGAACCCAATATTAAATAGTAATAACATCAATATAAGGGGCTGTAATCTCATGGTTGGGTTACAGCCCTGTTTTTTCTGATATGAAACTCTATTTGCTTCCCACATTGTTGTGTCTGTTGATTATAGCGCTGACTGACGTGTGGATATATTATAAGGTAAAAACGAAATTGAAAACTACCCTGTCGGTCACACTCTATTGGTTGCCGACTGCCCTTTTCTATGCGCTCTTTATTGGTGGATATTTCTCCTCGGCCGATGTGCCCGACCATCGTTCTATGTATGTTGTTTTGTGGCTCTTGTGGCTGTTCTTGGTGGTTTACTTTCCGAAACTCTTTTATGTGCTGTTCGACCTTATCGGATTATTCGTCGGCCGTATGGCGCGACGAGCCGGCAGGGTATGTACACGGATAGGCTTGTTTGTGGCAGTAGGGGTATGCGTGCTGTTTCTGTATGGTGCGTTTATCGGTCGTAGTGCCGTGCATACCGAGGAGGTCGAAATCTCCTCATCGCGTCTGCCTCGGGAGCTCGACGGCTTGCGTATCGTGCAGTTTTCCGACGCGCATATCGGTAATTGGGGCACCAACTATCGGGTGCTGAGCGAGGCAGTATCGTTGATAAACAATGCTCGCCCCGATATTATCGTGTTTACCGGCGATTTTGTCAATATATTTGCGACGGAAATTACCCCCGAGATAAAGAAACTGTTTCGTGCGCTCGACACGCCACGCTATGGGAAATATGCCATTATGGGCAATCACGACTATGGCGACTATTATCATTGGAAAACACCCGAAGATTGGTCGCGAAATCTTGCTGCCATGCAAGAGGGTATCCGGGATTGCGGATTTGATTTGTTGCTCAACGAGTCGCGCGATATCGTTGTGGGTGATACCTCGTTCCTGCTGATAGGGGTGGAGAATACCGGTCGTCCGCCTTTCCGTCAATATGGTAATCTCTCGCAGTCGATAGCCGGTGCCGATACCATGCAATACACGATACTGCTTTCGCACGACGCCTCACATTGGCGCAAAGAGGTCCTCGGTCACCCCTTTATCGACCTTACCTTATCGGGCCATACCCATGCCGCCCAATGTGGCATTGCCCGGGGCAATATACATTGGTCCCCTTCGTCGTGGATATACGACGAGTGGGAGGGCCTCTACACCCATTCTTCGCAGTCGCTGTATGTCAATCGGGGATTAGGCTATGTGGGAATACCCCTGCGCATCGGTATGTCTCCCGAAATCACCTGCATCACCCTCCGCCGCAAGTAGCGGTGGTAATTTATTGTCTCAGACGATAAAATGGGTAAGCATTTGAATCAAACGCTTGCCCATTTTTTTCAAAATACCCAAAAGCCGTTTTTTAGATTTTTTTATTGAATAAATTGAAATAATTCGTTATTTTATATTATATTTGCCACGCTTGGAAAAACTATTTGGTTAGCTAAGTATGATATACGGAGACATTATTTTATTTTTTGTATCGAAAAATAAAATACATCACCCCATGTCTTCTTATTGAGTCTGCTTGCAGGGGGAGGAAAGCAAAAAAGAATACAAGTATGTGGCAATTTAAAATAGTTTTACTCATTGTTTTAGTATGTCCGTCAGGACTATTTTCGCAAGACTATCCTCCAGAATGGAAACAATATGTTACAACTGGATATATATCCGATTTGCAACATGATAAGAATGTTGCAGGGCGCTCAGAAACAGAATTTAAGAAATATTTGGTCGATATAGCAAGATCAAATATAGGGAAACAAATACAGGTAAGGATTACGGATTACGCAACCTTAAATAAAGTTTCTGTAAATGGTAAATCTGAAGTGATTTATACTTCCACCACTCAGTTTTCTACCGATTTAAATATAAAACTTGTAGAAACAAAATCGTATTATAATTCATTCACGAAAGAGGGGTATGCAATAGCTTATATAAACAAGGCCCAAGCGACATCGGCGTATGTGAAAGAGATAAGGCTAATATATGGTAGAATAGATAAAGCTATTGCTATCGCAAATGCTTATGTTACAACTGGATTCAAAACGAAAGCAAGAACAGAGTTGAATAATGCTAAAGAGGAGTTTTCTAAATTGGAGGAACCTCTATTTTGGTTAAGTATTTACGACTATCCCGAGAATAAACTGGAAGATTTGTTGTCGGAAAGAATTGTGCTTGAGCAGGAGCTGGAACAAAAACTTTTAGAATTACAATATGGAATAGGTGTATATGTACAATGTTCTGCCGATATGTTTGGAACAGCTTATTCTCAACTTGAGGGAGATGTCAAAGAAATCCTCTCGTCAATAGGAGCTAATTTTGCAGTAACTCCTAATAGTGCCGATTGGGTAATCGCGATACGATCTGCCGCCGAAGAATATAATTGTGTAAATATTGGCTCTAATTTAGCCTATTTTTCGTATGTCCATGCGAACCTTACAATTACAAAAAACGCAACGGGACAGAAAATATATGAAGGTGAAATTTCTGAAAAAGGAAGCCATACCCATAATTATAATCAAGCGGCTCGAGATGGGTATAAGCGGATAACTAAGCAAATATCAGATATTTTGATTAAAAACATAAAATGATGAAATACATAATATTATTTGTGGGATTACTACTCCCATATAATTTGTTTTCCCAAAACAATGAAAGAAGAATTGCTATACTTGAAATAGTAGATCGTGATGAAAATGTTTCGCAAGGTATAAAACTCATGCTGAGAGGTTGTCTTACGGCTGCTGTAACAAATACACCGGGATACAAGGGTTTGGATAGGGTAGATATGGATGCGGTACTTGCAGAACATAATTTTCAACGAAGCGGTATTGTTGTCGAAAAACATATAAAACAATTGGGAATTGCGATGGGGGCAGAATATGTAATGGTGGCTGAGGCCGCATGGTTCAACATATATAGAACGGAACTTGTTATTACCGCAAAATTGATTGATGTAGAGACATTTCAAGTCATTAAGACGGAGATGGGAAATACAAAGGTATCTACACCCGCAGTCAATGATTGTTGCCGTTCATTAGCAAAAAGACTTTTAAAGCCATCAACATCTTTTCGGCAGACGCCTGGAAGTGGATATATACCGAATTACTAAGTGTTGAATAATAGGCTTAAAATAAGAAGTAAGGAAACTAAAAAAAAACGTAATATGAGAACAATTATTTTAATTGTGATGATGTTTGTAGTATTGGCATCATCTGCGCAGAACTCTTCACGAAACACAGAGAATGTACAATTGCATGGAATAGAAATGGTTGAAACCTTAAGTGATGATGGAATGACGATTGTAAAACGACCATTCAAGTGGTATGTTGGTATAGGTGAGTCTGATAACAAACAATTGGCTATTGAAATTGCTCAAAGGGAGGCCCAATCTACTATTTCTCGGGTTGTCAAGAATGAAATTGTCGATCAAGCTACAAAATGTGGCGTTGATGTTAACGGTCGGGTATGTCAGGCGCTAATGACAAGTTGGGAGCAGTATTCTCATAGTATCCTTGTTGGTTGTGAACCATTAGGTAATGCTGAGGTGAAGTATAATCCCAATACCGGAATTTATACTGCTAAGGCTAAAATTGGTATTCAAGGCGATCGATTTAAAAAATTGATGAATGAATATAAAGAGCCGATTCCGGAAGAATTGACATCTGTAGAAATACAACAATATATTCAGATAAACCAAACCATTATAAGGGTAATGATAGCAGAATGATAATCGTATGAAAAAGATAGTATTTATTTTAGCATTTTTGTGGGCTGCAACATCTATAGCCCAAAATAAGGCAGTGGCTGTTACCGAGGTCGTAGATAAGGAAGATAAGGTGTCGTATGCCATAGAAGTAATGGTGAGAACGAAACTGACGGCCGCGATCTCTAAGAAGCAAGGATATACGGCTTACGATAGGGTCGATTTACAATCGATTATGACTGAACAGAATTTTCAACGCACCGGACTTGTTGATGAGGCGACAATAAAAAAACTTGGAGAGATGACCGGGGCATCATTGGTGATGATACCAGAAGTTGTTTTGTCCGATGATGGTAAAATATATGTGGCGGTGAAAATGCTTGATGTATCGAGTGCTCAAACGATGATGGTATCCGATCAGTTGATGGGGAATGCCTCGATAGAGGTTGAAGAAGGGTGTCTTGCTCTTGTAACAAAGGTTTTAGGTATGAAGTCTGAGAATGTAACACCTGTGGGTAGTTCTGATAAGCCAATAACCTTATTTGGTTATATAACCATATTCCCCTCAGATATAGGCGAGTTTCAAACCTTGCCTGCACAATTATTATCTGCCATAAACAAAAAGGCTACATATGGATATGATACATGGCGTTTACCTACAGCCGATGAACTTTCTATTATGCGGGCCAACAGCAATATGATACCCAATTTTAAAAATGCAGATTATCTATGTGCAGATTCAACGGTCGGAGGATTTGCAAGATTGGTTACTACCGAGCCGACAAAAAGTGTGAGAGATGAGGCTCGAAAAAAGACGTTGTATGATTTGTTGTGTATTCCCCATGATGAATATTGGCGCATATTGGAAGAGGAGAGAATATTGTTTTGTGTTCGAAATACCGATGACGTGTTTGATAGTTATGGAGGTCTAATTATCTACCAAAATGCGTCTATACCAACGGAAAAACAAATGTTAATTTTTAGAAGTCACTTAACTTCTGATGAGAGGAGCGAATATTTTGTTGTTAGTAATAACGACGGGAATGTAGACACAGACTATCGTTTTGATGACGGGTACTTCTCCTACCTAAAGGTTAAAGCGAAAAGATATAATGACGCATCGTTGACATGGAGAATAATTCAACATAAATATGATTCGGAGCGTCAATTAGCATATGTAATTTTATACTACAATTTCCCATCAGAAGAAATCATTCGTAAAGAAATGCTGAAATATTATTAAAAAGCAATTATGGAGAAGAAAAATAAAAACAAAACATCGGATATAAAAAATAAGAAACGCATCAATCAGTTATTGTATCCGTCATTGATTGTATTTTTTATTTTTACTTTTTGCGAATCGGTCTTAGGGGTATTCAGATACTTTGAAAACCAAGATTTATTGGGGTGTATAGAATCTGTTTTGATAGTGTTGTTGTGGCTTATATTGACGATACACATTTTCTCATCATTTCTCAGAATACAGAAAGTGTGTGTGAGAATATATCCTACATCAACATTTATATCTGAATGTTTGGAAATAGTTCTTGTTATAGGCTTGGTAATAATGGTAGAATCGATGATAGAACGTAATTGTGATATTTTTCGATTGGATTATATACCGATTTATGGAATGATATGTGTGTTGATTATTAATCAGGCTTTCTGGTTTATAAGCCTTCGTATGGCCGATCGTAAGGCCTTTTTTCGAATAGGGACTTTGCTGACAGCTGTTATTGGATTGATGATATGGGAAATATGTGTGCCATCTATTTGGAATCATATATTATTTATCGTGTTATTTATAATGATAACCATTCATTCTGTAATAGACGAGAAAGATACGCTTCCTCGTAAAACAATTTCATCTTCGGCAGAATAACTATTAAATGAGAAATATTATCACCCGGTACTTCGTGTTTTGACGAAGTACCGGGTGATTTGTGTTTATTTTTGGTATATATTGACAAAAACACTATATTTGCAAAAACATTTTAAATTTATTCGCTATGAAAATATTACAAGAGTTTAAGGCGTTTGCCATGCGTGGCAACGTGGTGGACATGGCTGTCGGTGTGATCATCGGTGGCGCGTTTGGTAAAATCGTTACATCGCTTGTGAACGATATCGTTATGCCGCTCATCGGTATAATCATCGGTGGTGTGAATTTCAAAGAGCTGAAATGGACTTTCAATGCTCCCGGTGTAGAGGGTCTTATGGCTTCGCGCGAGGTCTCTATCAGCTATGGTAATTTTATACAGGTGACATTCGATTTCTTGATTATAGCCTTCTCTATATTTATGGCTATAAAACTGATAAATCGTCTTACCCAGAAAAAGAAAAAAGAGGAAGAGGCCGCTGCCGCTGCTGCACCGGCACCTGCTCCCGAGCCTGTAATTCCCGAGGACGTGAAACTCTTGCAAGAAATTCGCGATCTTTTGAAAGAGAAAAAGTAATTTATCGCTTTATAAGACTGAAACCGGTTCCTGAAATATGGAATCGGTTCTTTTTTTTACATTGAGTGTACTATTTGTCAAAATAAATACATACCTTTGTCATAAGGTCGAGGAACAGCTATGATTCGTTCTGATAGACCAATGAATTTGAGCCATCTAAAAAAGGAGAAAATGGACACTGCACGAGAATCATTAGTGAAGGCAATAGCCGATATGCTATGCGAGGCTGTGGAGTATGCGAAAGCCAATACCGCTTTTTCGCTTACCGATATGTATGTGGATTTTAAACCCGAGGATCTTCAATTATCGTTTTACGATGATAGTGAGGCTCTATTGGTACAAACCACGTTGCACGCCTATGACGAGGCGGCCCAGGGTGAAAACATCGCCGATTTGTTGCGGGAGGCATTAGACGATAAGCGTGTGGAAGAGGTGTTTTCTTCGCTCGAATCGCTCACCCCGGTATCGGTGATACTGCTGAGTGACGATGGCGATACGATTACCGAACTGAAAACGTTCGATAATGATGTACTTGTGCTCGAAGATGATTTCTTGAAAAAAGTAGGCGATGAGCTTGACGAATTTTTCGAGAATCTGATGGCCGATGTGAAATAGGTGGCACACAATCCGCCCCTTGGCGGGGATTTGTCCGTTTGGACTGAGATTATTAGATGAGAATGAATAGAATTATAGAATGAAAAAATCAAAATCGCAAAATAAGTTTACGCTCGACGATTATATCAAGGCCGTAAAGAAGGGAAGTCGTGAGGCTGAACAAGAATTGTTGGGACCGGGTTTTCATGCCACACATAGGGTACATCGCTCGAAAAAGGCCTATACTCGTAAAATAAAGCACAAAAATCGAGACTGAGTAGTCGTTTGTGTTTTCAAAACAAATATTGGTGTCCGATAAAAATCAAAAACAATCTTTGGCCATATGTGTAATGTTATGTGTTGATACATAATCGCATACCTATACAATCGCACCTCTCGTCGTGGAGGCTGTCGCCCCGACTTGATATGCGACAATGCCGGGCAAGATTGAGCCAACTGCCACCTCTTACGGCCCGATAAGATTCTTGCCGTAGGTATTTCGGTTTCTCGCAGAACTTTTTACTATAATATATCGGTCGGTCTTCACACCATTCATTCACATTACCGCACATATCATATAATCCCAATTCGTTGGGCGCCAATTGCTTCACAGGGTGGGTAGTGCGATGGCTGTTGGCCACATATAGGCATACTTGCGAAATATTGTTGCTGCCGGCATACTTATAGCCTCGGCTCTCACGGCCACCACGGGCGGCATATTCCCATTGCGCCTCGCTCGGAAGTGCGAAATTTATACCGGTCAAGCTCACAAGTCGTTCGATAAATGTGTGGCAGTCGTCCCAGCTTATAGACTCTACGGGATTGTTATCGTCGAAAGTAAATTTACTCGGATTACTACCCATTACAGCTTTCCATAGAGCCTGTGTCACAAGCGTTTCGCCTATATAAAAATCGTTAAGGCGCTCATAATGGGCCGGAGTCTCTTCACTGCCGGCATCCGTGTCATCGGGCGACGCCCCCATAGTGAAATATCCGCCCACTACATATATCATGGCGAACGTCACACCATTGATGGTGATGTCTATAATATGTTTTCGGTCGGTCGCGTTCATCGCCGTTCTTTGAAAAAACGCGTCATCAATTCGGCACATTCCTCGGCCAGGACGCCTGTGGTTACTTGGGTTTTGGGGTGTAAGGCTTCAGGGGCAAATCGTTTATAGCCGCGTTTCTCGTCGGAGGCGCCATACACCAACCGCCCTAATTGCGCCCAACCTATGGCACCGGCGCACATTACACAAGGTTCGAGGGTGACATAGAGTGTGCATTTGTTCAGATATTTTCCTCCCATCATATCTGCAGCCGCAGTGATGGCTTGTATCTCGGCATGGGCCGTCACGTCGCGCAGTGTCTCTGTGAGATTATGGCCACGAGCTACGATGCGATTGTCGCACACAACTACTACGCCTACCGGTATCTCGCCCTCCTCGTATGCGTTATGAGCTTCGTTGAGGGCTTGTTTCATATATTGTTCGTCTTGTTTTGCTACTGATACCTCCATAGGAATAGATGTTTTTGAAATTGTTTGTCGGAAAAAATAATTCCGTTCATTACAAATATAGCACAAGTAAATCGAACAGCCAATATTTTTCTTACTTTTGTAGTGGAAAACTTCTCAGAAACGTCAGAAAAATCTATGGCACAACACAACGAGACCGGTAAGAAAGGTGAGCAGTATGCCGCCGAATACCTTGTAAAAAAGGGCTATGTGGTGCGTGATGTGAATTGGCGTAGCGGACATTATGAGCTTGATATTGTAGCCTATAAGGACAATATGCTTGTCGTGGTGGAGGTGAAGACTCGTTCCAGCGCCGAGTTTATGCGTCCCGAGGAGGCGGTAACGCCTAAAAAGTGTCGTCGTATTATCGATGCGGCCGATGCCTATATTCACCATTATGACCTCGATTTTGATGTGCGATTCGATGTGATAGCTTTATTGTCCGACCACTCGGGTGGGTATGAAATAGAACATATTCCCGATGCGTTTTATCCTACACTAAGATAGACCTATATGGATATAGAGACTTTGCGTGAGTTTTGCCTCTCGTTGCCCTATACAACCGAGGAATTCCCTTTTGACGAATATGTATTGGCGTTCAAAGTGGAGGGAAAGATATTTTTGTTTACCGATTTGAGTGATGACATTCCGTGGGCCAATGTGAAGTGCGACCCCGATAAGGCACTCTATTGGCGAGACAGATACGACTATGTATTACCCGGCTATCACATGAACAAGCGACTATGGAATACCATAGATTATACCCGAGCCCGTGATGAGCAAATGCGTCAATGGATATGCCATTCCTATATAGAGGTCGTGCGTAAATTTGCCAAAAGTCAGCAAGACAAATATTTATCGGCCGTAAAAGCCCACTATCCTCAATATATCGATACCGAAGAATGATATATCATCTCACCGAAACCGACTCTACCAATACGACCATGGCGCGTATGTTGGCCGAGAATCCCGCTCTCGGGCATGGTACGCTGATTTATGCCGACTATCAGACCGGGGGGCGAGGGCAGCGAGGAAATGTATGGAGTTCACAACGGGGAGAGAATCTGCTTTTTTCCATTTTGTTGTGTCCCGAGGCGTTGCCTGTGACGCAGGTGTTTCGCCTCTCTCAGTTAGTCTCTTTGGCCCTCATAGAGGTGTTGCGGGAGTATCGTATAACGGCTATGGTCAAATGGCCTAATGATATATATGTAGGGGATAGTAAACTGGCAGGTATTCTCATTGAGAATGGTTTTGCCGGGAATATGGTCTCACATAGTATTGTAGGAGTGGGACTTAATGTAAATCAGTTGTTCCACGACGAAATAGCCGGAATACACCCGGTATCGATGCGCCGAATCACCGGCATACAATACGATAGAGAGGTGTTGTTACAACGATTTGTCGGACGTATTATCGAGGCTGTCGAGACATATACTCCCGACGATGACAATGCGTTGTCTATGCGTTATAAGCAATATCTCTATCGTGGAGACGGATATTATCCCTATCTCGATGTATTGAGAAATGAACCTATATCGGCCGCTGTAGTCGATGTTGAGCCCGATGGACGACTGGTATTGTGTACCGATACAGGTGAAAAAAGAACCTATTATTTCAAAGAAATAAGAATATTATGAGAAATTTTATTCATACTTTGGCTTTTATGGTAGCGATTTCATTATCGCTTGTTGCTTGTGTAGAAGTGTCGGAACAGAGAGCCTTTACACGACAATATAGTGTTGCCGAAGTGAATACACAGCTCTCGGTAGAAATACCATGTCGCCGCCCTTGGATTCTTACCGGTATGAACGAGTGGTGTCATACGACAACAACGAGTGGACAGACTGCGACGGATATTACCCTGATGATAGAGGCCAATACCTCCGACCAAGAACGTGTTTGTGAGTTGATGGCTCTTTCCGACGATGTGAAATGCACGATTACCATCACTCAATCCGGAGCCGAAACTATTGTCCTTCCCGTGATTTTCCATGTGTTCTATAACGACAAATCCGACTCATTGCAATATGTCGATGCTTCGCGGGTGGCAACGATTCTCGATAAGGTAAATGCTTATTATGCCGGTGAGAGCGGAGGTGAGAATATCAACGTGCGTTTCACTCTTGCAACACAAAATCCGTATGGGGCAACTCTCGAAAATCCCGGGGTGGAATATGTGAAACAAGATGTTGTGTCGATGGATTGCATGGAGTTTATGAATGATAATACAGGAAAATATGCGACCTATCTTTGGGACCCCAATAGTTATATCAACATTATGCTTTATAATTTTGACCAGGATAGTACGGCCGAGAGCATGGTGTTGGGTGTGTCGCATCTTCCCTATACTCAGGTCGATACCTACCTTCCCGGCACAAATAGGGTGAGCTATTCATATATATCATTGGAAAATCTCAAATATCCCTATTCGGTATCGATAAACAGCCTCTATTTTTATCACGATGCGTCGATAGAGCAATGGGAAACAAAAGATATCAGTTGTACGCTTGCGCACGAATTGGGCCATTATCTGGGATTATTGCATGTGTTTTCCGAGAATGATGACGAAGAAACGTGTGCCGACACGGACTATTGTGCTGATACTTATAGTTACAACTACAACGACTATCTCGGGTATGTATCTTATGCTACCGCTCATTACCGCGGTGAACAACTTTATAACGCGCTGTATCAACGTAATAGCTGTAGCGGAGAGATCTATTTTAGCGATAATCTTATGGATTATAATTGGGTTACAGCCTACAAATTCACTTCCGATCAGCGTACCCGTATGCGATATGTACTCAATTACAGTCCGCTTCTGCCTACGGCGCGTAATGCGGTGATGGTGCGTAGCAATGCGACACACGATACTACTAAACTTGACTTACCGATACTCATAGCCCGATAGTAATGTCATTACCTAACGCACATCGTGAGATATTGAAAATAGCGCTCCCCGCAGTCGTTTCCAATATAACGGTACCATTGTTGGGGCTTATCGATGTGGCTATTGTGGGCCATCTCGGTGCACCGGCATACATTGGAGCCATTGCTGTAGGGGGTATGTTGTTCAATATTATATATTGGATATTCGGATTTTTGCGCATGGGTACCGGAGGAATGACCTCGCAGGCCTATGGTCGGCGCGATGTGCGAGAGGTTACGCTGTTGCTTATTCGTTCGCTCGGTGTGGCCCTCACCATAGGATTGTTACTTATTCTCCTACAATATCTTATAACCCGACTATCGTTTCTTTTTATTGAGGCTACGCCCGAAGTTGCGGAATTGGCAACACAATATTTTCACATCTGTATATGGGGCGCTCCGGCGGTATTGGGCCTATATGCATTTTCGGGGTGGTTTATCGGTATGCAGAATTCTCGCTTTCCCATGTGGATAGCCATTATACAGAACGTGGTCAATATTGTAGTCAGTTTCACGCTGGTGTATGCTTGCGGTATGAAAGTCGCAGGGGTGGCCTTGGGTACACTTATCGCTCAATATGCCGGTTTCTTCATGGCTGTGTGGCTATGTGCGCGTTATTATAAATCGTTGCGCCGTCATATTGATACAAAAGCTGCGTTGCTCAATCGGCGAGAGATGGCACGATTTTTTCAAGTCAATCGGGATATATTCTTCCGCACGCTATGCCTTGTCGCCGTGACAATGTTTTTCACTTCTACGGGAGCAGCACAAGGCGAGATTGTGCTGGCGGTCAATACTTTGTTGATGCAGATGTTTACGCTCTATACTTATATAATGGACGGCCTGGCTTATGCGGGTGAAGCTTTGTCGGGAAAATATATCGGGGCCGGTAACGAATCGGCATTGCGACGTACCGTGCGATTGAGTTTTTTATGGAGCGGATTGTTGTCGATGCTGTTCGTATTATTGTATGCGGTAGGAGGGAATGCTTTCCTTTCACTTCTTACCGACGATAGTGCGGTATTGGCGACAGCCGGTGAGTATTTCTATTGGGTATTGGCTATTCCGGTTGCCGGGTGTGCGGCCTTTATGTGGGACGGTATATATGTCGGTGCCACGGCTACTCGCAGTATGCTATTGGCTATGTTTGTGGCCTCCGTCGCCTTCTTTTTTATCTATTATATTTTCTCGCCGATATGGGGCAATCACGCTCTGTGGTTGGCTTTTATCACCTATTTGTCATCGAGGGGAATAGTACTTACCATACTATCTCCGAAACTTTTGCATTTGAATCGCTGAAAATCCCGTTTTTTTATTTATATTTGCTTTCGCTAATTCTATTTACGACAGATTATGGAACAATATAAGCGAATTCTATTGAAACTCAGTGGCGAAAGCCTTATGGGTAAGAAACAATACGGTATCGATGAGGTACGCTTGCAAGAGTATGCCACTCAAATAAAAGAGATTGCCGACCTGGGTATAGAGATAGCCATCGTGATAGGCGGCGGAAATATATTCCGAGGCCTTAGCGGCGCATCGAAAGGCTTTGACCGTGTGAAAGGCGATCAAATGGGTATGTTGGCAACCGTCATCAATAGCTTGGCGTTAAGTTCTGCTCTTGAATCGATAGGCCAAAAGGCCCGGGTATATACCGCGGTCCCCATGCACCCCATCGGTGAACATTATAGTCCGGCTCGTGCCATCGACTCGCTTACCCGGGGCGAAATAGCCATTATCTCGGGAGGTACGGGCAATCCCTTCTTCACGACCGATACCGCATCGGCATTGCGCGGTGTGGAGGTTGGTGCGCAGGTGATGCTCAAAGGTACCCGTGTCGATGGTATATATACAGCCGATCCCGAGAAAGATCCTACGGCTACTAAGTTCGATAAAATTTCATACGACGAAATCTATAATCGTGGATTGAAGGTAATGGACCTTACCGCCACCACCCTTTGCAAGGAAAACAATCTGCCTATCATTGTGTTCGATATGGATACCGTAGGAAACCTCAAGAAAGTAATGACCGGTGAAAACATCGGTACACTTGTATATTAAACAATGATAATACAACTATAAAAGTAATATATTATGACCGACGTTAAGACTTATCTCAACGATGCCGAAGAAAAAATGACACTCAGTGTCGCATTTCTCGACGACGCTCTCGCTGCTATTCGTGCAGGTAAAGCCAATCCTCGTATTCTCGATCCCGTGAAAGTGGAATATTATGGTAGTATGGTGGCTATCAGTAATGTAGCTACTGTTTCTACACCCGACGCTAAAACCATCACTATACAACCTTGGGAAAAATCGATGTTCAAAGAAATAGAACGCGCGTTACAAAATTCCGAAATAGGTATAACTCCCGAGAACAATGGTGAAGCTATCTTCTTGCGTCTCCCGCCGCTTACCGAGGAACGTCGTAAAAACCTGGTGAAACAGGCCAAGCAAGAGGCCGAGAACGCCAAGGTCAGTGTGCGTAACGCTCGTCGCGATGCCATCGAGGGCTTGAAAAAGGCTTTGAAAGAGGGTATGCCCGAAGACGTAGAAAAAGATGGCGAAAACGAAGTGCAAAAGATTCACGATAAATACATTAAGAAAATCGATGAAATCTTTGCCGCAAAAGAAAAAGAAATACTTACCGTATAGTCAGAAGCTGTATTGAATTTTCTTGAAAAATTAAGAAACTTCTCAGTAGGAATAGAGACTGTGTCAAAATAGCATTTGGTGTTTCCTCTACTGCTTTACTCGCCCAAACTTAGCGGAGAGTCTGACAGTAATCTAAGTTAGAAGAGATACCCGAACGGGTGGAGGAGTGTGTTATTTCTATTTTGACACAGTTTCTTAATAATATATGAAACACGGGCTGGTTATAAAAAATACAGGTAGTTGGTATCAGGTGAAGACCGACGATGGCGCATTGATAGAATGTAAAATCAAAGGTAATTTTCGCTTGAAGGGTATTCGTAGCACCAATCCGGTCGCTGTGGGCGACAAGGTGCATATCGATATCAATAAGGAGGGTACCGCCTTCATTGTCGATATTGACGAACGCGAAAACTACATTATTCGCAAGGCCTCAAACCTTTCCAAGGAGTCTCATATATTGGCGGCCAATATCGATCAAGCGCTTTTGGTCGTTACCATCAACCACCCGCAAACGCATCTCGTTTTTATAGATAGGTTTTTGGCTACAGCCGAAGCCTATCGCATACCGGTACGGCTCATATTCAATAAAATCGATTTATACGATGACGACGACACCGAGTTGTTGAACGGGGTTATCGACTTGTATCGATATATAGGGTATGACTGCTATACCATATCGGCCACGACAGGTGTGGGTATCAATGCGGTGCGTTCGTTGTTACAGGGCAAGGTTACTCTCATATCAGGTAACTCGGGCGTGGGAAAATCGACCTTGATCAATGCCATAATGCCCGACCTGAACTTGAAAACCGGTGAAATATCGGCTTCACACCACAAGGGTATGCACACCACTACGTTCTCGGAGATGTTTCCATTGCCACAAGGAGGGTATTTGATTGATACACCGGGCGTAAAGGGCTTCGGAACAATCGATTTCGCTCCCGAGGAGGTGGCGCACTTCTTCCCCGAAATATTCCGTCTCTCACACGATTGCCGTTTCGGCAATTGTACCCATCGGCATGAACCGGGGTGTGCTGTGTTGCAAGCGCTTGACGAGCATCGTATCAGCGAATCGCGTTATACAAGTTATTTAAGTATCATCGACGACAGTACCGCCGGTAAGTATCGTGCGGGCTACTAATAATAGTAATATATGAAACAATATCTCGAGCTCTTACAGCGTGTACTCGATGAGGGTACTTACAAAGAGGATCGTACCGGGACCGGTACAATAAGTGTATTTGGTCATCAAATGCGCTTCAATCTCGAAGAGGGATTTCCGTTACTGACCACCAAGAAACTTCACCTCAAATCTATTATACACGAATTGCTTTGGTTCCTCAATGGAGATACCAATGTGAAATATTTGCAGGAAAATGGCGTGCGTATATGGAACGAGTGGGCCGATGCCGATGGAAACCTCGGCCACATTTATGGCTACCAATGGCGGTCGTGGCCCGACTATGATGGCGGACATATCGACCAAATAGCGCAGGCTGTCGAAACCATAAAAAACAATCCCGATTCTCGTCGTATTATCGTCAGCGCTTGGAATGTGGCCGACCTCGACAAGATGAATCTGCCTCCCTGTCACGCTTTCTTCCAATTCTACGTTGCCGATGGACGTCTCAGTCTGCAACTCTATCAGCGCAGTGCCGATATATTCCTCGGCGTGCCCTTCAATATCGCGTCGTATGCCTTGCTACTGATGATGATGGCGCAAGTTACCGGGCTGAAAGCCGGTGATTTCGTGCATACGTTGGGCGATGCCCATATTTACAAAAATCATCTCGAACAGGTACATCTCCAGCTTTCTCGTGAACCACGAGCTTTGCCCACGATGACGATAAATCCCGAAGTCAAATCGATTTTTGATTTCAAATACGACGATTTTGTACTTACCGATTATGATCCGCACCCCCATATCAAAGGGGTAGTAGCCGTATAAAATTATGCCTGTAATCACGATGATAGCCGCTGTCGCTGCCAATGGCGCGATAGGCAAAGACAACGACCTGTTGTGTCACCTGCCCAACGACTTGAAACACTTCAAGGCTCTTACACTCGACCATACCGTGGTGATGGGACGGCGCACATTCGAGTCCTTGCCCGGAGGTGCCTTACCGCGTCGCAGGAACGTGGTGCTTACCTCCGCACCGGCCTCAATGCCCTCTACCGTGGAGGCCTGCACCTCGTGGCAAGAGGTGGAGCAGGGGGCGGAACCCGATGAGGAATTGATAATAATGGGGGGAGCTACACTCTATCGGCAGATGATAGAGCGGGCGCAACGAATGTATATCACCGAAATACATCATGAGTTTCCCGAGGCCGATGTCTTTTTCCCCGAGATAGATAAGTCGCAATGGCGGGAGGTTGCCCGAGAGGATTTCCGGCCCGATGAACGCCACGCCTATCCCTATTCTTTCGTGACCTACGAACGCGTCTGATTATTGGATATACGATGCAAGCGGGCCTCTTTCATAGAAATAAGGAGGCCCGCTTGCATAAAAAGATTCAGGTAAACAACTGCTTATTGTATGGTATGATTTTCGAGAGCCGCTATTATATCCCCCAACATTTCTCCGTTTTTCAACTTTTGTGAGAAATATTTCAATGAATCGGTCATAATATTTTTATCCTCGTCTGAAATTGAGGCTATCTTATCCGCTATTTCATGCACTGATTTTACAGATATGCCTAAATGGTTGTTTGTGATGAAATCTTTCAGAGAGGATTCGTCCCATACGATTACCGGTTTCTCCGAGGCGATATATAATGAGATTTTATGCGAAGAGTTTACAGCGAGATATTTACCCATAAGACCGGTGCAGGTTTCTAAGTTGTTTCCGTCCCACACCAACCCCCAATCACCTTTTATATCCGCAATATCGTTAGCGGCAAATTTCCCTATATAATGCACATTCTCGCCTATTTCGTCCTGTATGGCAGGTAATCCATATAAGAGAAAATCTACGTTGTGTACTTTCGGTAATTCTGTGAGAAATCTGCTTTTACTCATATTCCCGGCAAAAACAACCCGGTTCTCATAGCTCGATTTATAATTATTGCTAACGTCTGTGATATAGTCAAATAGGTATAAAATTTTGATTTTGGCCTCTTGTACCCCCAAACTCTGTAAAATATCTTTCATACGAGGTGTGTGGCAAACGACCATTTCCGCGCGTGTTAATATGTCATTTTCTTTTTGCCCATTTTCGTTTCTCAATGAGTTCAGGTCGTGTATAAGCAGCTGTATTTTTACCTGTTTCCAATAGAGAATACGATAATATGCCGCGATGAAAGCTCGATGTATGTAGTATGGATATTGTACAAACACTATATCGCCCTTTTTGAGGGTAAAAAGCATTTTTAGCATACTATATAACGACATTATAAGTCGCCACCATTTCGATTTGTGAGTGTTATTGCTCAGGCACACCGGTAGAGCCGAGTATGCTTTTGTTTCTAATATGGCATTGACATCTATTACGGCTTTTGTGCCGGCATTATAATTTTCTCCGACGCAAATATCTCGAAGATAATACTTTCTACACATATTCTACTCGTTAAATTTTAGAAGCTGTTTCCGTTTTATACCTGAGATAGAGTTGCTATAATTTCAAGTTGAGTACACGTTCTACAATAGGCGCCATATCGTAATACTTGTATTCGGCCAGCCTTCCACCAAAGATTACACGGCTTTCTTGTTCGGCCAACTCTTTATATCGGTTATAAAGAATGGTATTTTGTGCATCATTTATCGGATAGTAGGGCTCCATACCATCGGTCCATTCGGTAGAATACTCTCTACTAATAACCGTTTTGGGGCAATGATACACATCGTTTCCGAACATCTCGAAATGTTTATGTTCTATAACTCGGGTATAAGGCACATCTCTATCGGTGTAATTCACGACGGCATTACCTTGATAGTTGGGGCAATCGAGGATTTCTTGCTCGAATCTTACGGTTCTATATTCTAACTTACCAAATCTGTATTCGTAATACTCGTCGATTTTTCCGGTGAACACAATTTTTTCGGCCAATGAATCCCAGTATTCGCGGTCGGCAAAAAAATCTACTCCGGTTTTTACCTCCACACCCTCTAACAGACCGGCGATAAGTTTATTGTAACCGCCTATAGGTATGCCTTGATATTTGTCATTGAAGTAGTTATTGTCGAAGACCATTCTCACCGGCAGACGTTTGATTATGAACGCCGGTAATTCTTCGCATGAGCGCCCCCATTGCTTTTCGGTATATCCTTTAATGAGTTTCTCGAAAATATCCTTACCGACCAATGTCAAAGCCTGTTCTTGCAGATTGCGAGGCTCTCTCCCTGCCAATTGCTCCATAGCTTCGGTACGCTGTTCGGCTATCTTGGCCTCGGCTTCTGCCGGCGTTTTTACCCCCCACATTCTATTGAAGGTGTTCATGTTGAACGGGAGATTATATAACTCTCCTTTGTAATTGGCTATCGGGCTGTTGGTATATCTGTTAAACTCTACGATGGAGTTTACAAAGTCCCATACCGCTTTATTGTTGGTATGGAATATGTGTGCACCGTATTTATGCACATTTATACCCTCTGCCTCCTCGCAGTATAAATTACCGCCCGTGTGGTGACGCTTATCGAGTACAAGACATCGCTTACCGGCCAACTTCGCTTTGTAGGCGCACATCGAGCCATATAATCCGGCTCCGACAATGAGGTAATCATATCGGCTCATAATCTGAATATTTTGTTTACTACAGGGATTTTCATTATCACATAAGCGCATATAATGGATATGACGGAAACGATAACCCAATCTACCGCCGGGCTTACTATTCCGGCCATATTATATATGTGTTTCCAAATGTATTGAATGACAAACATATGGATTGTATACACGGGAAGAAACAGGAGCGAAAGATTTTTCAGTAATAAACTCGGCTTTATCGTACGATCTGTGATATATTTGAATAGAATGCTTACTAATAGCATCACGACTATCGACGAATAGAAATATTCACAATATTCTACCCCTATAAACGGAGTGGTTACTATTTGCAATACAATATTACCCACCAATAATAATACGATGTAGAGGAGAGAGATTTTTCGGGGAGGTAACGTTTTGACATATCCGCCTAAACAGAAATAAAAGAGCCAATTCCACGCCCTTAGTGGTTGAGAGACCTCTAACTCGAAACCGCAATAGATATTTCCTATAAAAGCAATGTTGCATACGAGCAATAGGGCGATTAATATTCCGAAAAATATTTGGCTCCTTTCACTATATAACCGGTTCAGTAGGGGGAGAAGTGCATAAATGATAATCATAGCCCCGAAATACCAAAATATAGAGAGTGGGCCATCTTGTAAAAAAGCACCCTCCAAATATTGTAACAACAGTACGAGGTCGAATGTCTGATTTTTGATAGAATATAATCCCCAATACGACACGACGATAATACCTACAAATCGTATAATCTTGGCTATTTTGGTTAATGCGTATCGATAGTTGATGTTTTCTCGTCCCAGCATTAAATATCCACTTGTCATGAAAAACAAGGGTATGGCCACAACGGCTGTTCTGTATAGTATATCGGCAAGTGTAAAGGTTGTCGGCACTATATAGCGGAATGTTGAGTGTAAGCATATTACCCCAAGCATAGCGACTATCTTTACCATATCCAGCGAATAATTTCGATTATTCATCACTCTTTCCCTTTTTTAATACGAAGTTTATGACAGAGAATAGAATATCGTCTTTTTTGTAGAGAAGATACCCCAGATATATACCGCCACCGACCAAAACCGAGGCTGCGGTTTGCACCCAGATGTCATCAAATGAGCGCATGATGAAAAATACGAAAACACTCATTGCAACGGTGGCTAAGAGGTATTGTCCGCATCGAATATCTTTGAGTTTGAAAGGTATATATTTCCTGCCAAATATGACCTGTATGATTAGCACCACAAGTTCGGCCACAAATGTTGCGATTGCCGCGCCGACTTCGGCCAATAGTGGTATTAAAATCAGGTTCAGTATCAGATTGAATACAGCTCCCCCCAACGTACTCCATATCACGATATTTTCTTTGTTTTGGGGATATAATACCTGTAAACCTATGACGTTGCTCAATCCTATGAATAGGATAATGGGGGCGGTCCAGTATAATACGGGAATAGACTCCGCAAACATCTCTCCACAGAAAATAGTGATTACGGGAGTGGCTAATAACATTAGCCCAGTCATTGCGGGCAGTGCCATACATATCACCAATCGGGTGGCTTTTACGATTACCTCACCAAACTCTTTGAACTTTCCGGTCTCTATCAGGTTCGAACATCTGGGTATCATTACCACCCCGAGCGAAGCTACAACGGTCAGTATGATATAGGCTACTTTATATCCGGCAGTGTATAGTCCCACGGCCTTATCGCCCTGTAAAAATCCGAGCATCACCGTATTGAGGTTGATATAAATACTGGTAATAAGGTTGAATGCGAATATATGTATAGCAGGTTTTATGTGTCGGGTTATGTGTAGTTGTTTCCACTTTATTTGAGCGAAATGGATATATTTCCTTAAATGAACGAAATTTATAAAGTTGTTGCCTACGGTCGAGCCTACCGTTATAGCACCATATATGAGCAGGTCGTTTTTGTCTTTTACAAACAGGAAGAGAGAGAGGGCCATCAGTGTACGCACGATGACGGCTCGTATGGTTATAAATTTAAAATCTTCTATCCCTTGATAGAACCAATTTACGCCTATACCGGTGAACAGTATCGAGAGGCTCAAAATATAGAAGAGTGTCGCATCGGTACTGATACGGGGTACAAATTCGGCCAAAGCCCATACCGCTACATAGCCCAGAATACATAGTACCAAGCTCAGTGTGATTATTTCTACGGCTATCTTATTGCGTAAAGGTATGTTGTCCCTGTATTTGGCTATCTCTTTTACCGCGTACATAGGAATTCCCAGGCAGGTGAAAAGCACTATATAATTCACTATCGAGGTAAGAAAGTTTACAACCCCTATACCATCAGACAATAGAATACGAGACACGTATGGGAACGTTATCACCGGAAATATAATTCCGGTAATGACGTTTATATAGTTTAGTATGACGTTTCCTTTTAACGATGGCATTATGTAATATTTCCGGCTCTTGGCGATAGACAATATCTATCCACATACAAAGATAACTCTTTTTCACAATAACCACAAGAAGTCGTATTGAATTTATAGTTCGAGGGGCAAGCGGATATTTTATGGAAATTTTTACGGATTTGTTGTTTATGGAAAGAATTTTATTTCTATCTTCGCATCAAACACCAAAAATATCAAAAACAAGAAACAGAGAATTATAATTTTACATATTAACACGAAGCATTAGCTATTATTTCGCGTTCTGCTAAAAGCGTAGGAAACTGTTAGTGATATAAAAGAACCCCAAATAATAGGTAAAGTTCTGTAACGTATAGAACTTTTATCACCA
The DNA here is from genome assembly GCA_017462265.1 of Coprobacter sp. Lineage (GTDB taxonomy): Bacteria > Bacteroidota > Bacteroidia > Bacteroidales > UBA11471 > Caccoplasma. Next base: position 42,160 of record JAFTRN010000048.1, read on the forward strand.
TTAATAGTGTAATGCTCATACCCCCTAAGGGTTTGAGTATGCTTATTATGGTGATAGAGGTTTCATCCTACGCTACCTCGCAGAACGCAATAAGATGGCTCAGCCCTTTTTTTATTGCGTTTCGAGATTGATAGTTATGCTTCATAACTATCAATCTATCATGGCGGGTAATAAAAATCTGCAAGCTGCAAATAGGGCAAAAAATAATGAATTTTATACATTTCTTTCAGATATAGAGAATGAACTGCGACATTATAAGGAGCACTTTCGAGGAAAGACCGTATTGTGTAATTGTGATGATCCGCGAGTGAGTAATTTCTTCCATTATTTTGCCTACAATTTCGAGCACCTGGGGCTGAAAAAGCTCATTACCACCTGTTACAAAAATCAAGATATGAACTTGTTTAGTGCCGGCGAGTGCGAACAAGCGGTCTATTTGGTGTATGAGGGCGATAAAAATGGAAATCGGGTTCCCGATGTGTCCGAGATTGGGGTGCGTCCGTTGCGAGGAGATGGCGACTTTCGCAGTGCCGAGTGTGTGGAGTTGCTACGCGAGGCCGATATTGTGGTTACCAACCCGCCATTCTCTTTGTTTCGTGAGTATGTGGCGCAACTGATAAAATATGATAAAAAATTTTTGATAATAGGAAATCAAAATGCATTCTCATATAAAGAGATATTCCCATTAATAAAAGAGAATTATATATGGACTGGGTATAATTTGGTGAAAGAGTTTGCACAACCAGATGGTACAACAAAGAAATTTGGGAATGTTTGTTGGTTTACCAATCTTGATATAAAGAAACGTCACGAAGATTTAATTCTTTATAAAACGTATAATCCTACCGAATACCCTACATATATTAATTATAATGCAATAGAGGTTTCAAAAACGGAATATATACCAATGGATTATGAAGGAATAATGGGTGTCCCTATTACTTTCTTAGATAAATATAATCCGTCTCAATTTGAAATTATTGGAATAGGTAATGGAGGTGAATTAGGTATATTATGCGGCATAAGTTCCAACTTGTCAGAAGAAGAATGTAATGCATTGTTTAGAGAAGATAAAAGTTTTCGTAAAGGAAAGTTGTGTTATAGAAATAATGGCATTTTGATAGGGTGTTATGCCCGAATACTTATTCGTAAAAAGAGATAGAACCATGAAAATAGAGTTGAGAAATATTACAGTGCGAGAGCTGGTTGCCGGCTATAAGGACAATAACGATGGCGGTGTAGTAGGTTACGGCGGGAAACTCGATATACGACCGCCCTATCAACGCGAATTTATTTACAAAGAGCGTCAGCGCGAGGCGGTAATCGATACCCTCACCAAGGGTTTCCCGCTCAATGTGATGTATTGGGCGGTACGCGACGACGGCACCTATGAGGTCATCGACGGACAGCAACGCACCATATCCATTTGTCAATATGTATGTGGCGACTATTCCGTGGTCGTAGGCGATTTCCCTCACCCGCGTACCTACCACAACCTGCAAGAGAGTGAGCAACAGCGTATTCTCGATTACGAACTCACCATCTACTTTTGCAGCGGTAGTGATGTGGAAAAACTGCAATGGTTCAAAACCATAAATATTGCCGGTGAGAAACTTACCGACCAAGAGTTGCGCAATGCCGTGTATGCCGGTCCGTGGGTGAGCGATGCCAAGCGCTATTTCAGCCGGCCCAATAGTGCGGCCTATGGCTTGGGTAGTGATTATCTGTCGGGTACACCTATTCGTCAGGATTATTTAGAGACCGCCATCAAGTGGATTTCGGGTGATGCGATAGATGCCTATATGGCTGCACATCAACACGATGCCAATGCATTGGCTCTGTGGCGATACTATCAGGATGTAATAGCCTGGGTGCAGGGTACGTTTGTAAGGAAACGAGCAAAATTTATGAAAGGTGTCGAGTGGGGATTTCTCTACAATCTCTATAAAGACAATGTGTACGATACCGACCACCTCGAGAAGGAGACCGCCCGCCTGATGATGGACGATGATGTGACCAACAAGAAGGGTATCTATGAATATCTGCTCGACGGGAAGGAGAAGCATCTCAATATACGTGCTTTCACCCCGGCCGAGAAACAGGCGGCCTATGAACGGCAACAGGGGCGTTGTACTCGATGTGGTGAGCATTTTGACTTTGCCCATATGGAGGGCGACCACATCGTGCCGTGGCACAGGGGTGGAAAGACCAATAGCGACAATTGCCAGATGCTGTGCATCTCGTGCAATCGCGAGAAATCGGGCAAATAAGGCCTTGTCTATTTATACACCAGTGTGATGACACCGCCCTCGCGGTCGAATTTGAGGGCGACAACGGGGCGTGTACCCAATTCGGTATAATAGCCGTAATCTTCGACACTGACCAATGTAACCGCTGTCTCGGGGTAGTGGGTGTATATGTAGGTAGTGACACTGCCGGGCAATAGGGCATAGAGCACTCCTTGCGGTATGTTGGTGCCGTCGCCATTCACACACTGACAGCCTCCTTCGCCATAGAAGAATATCGTAAAACCGTTGTCTAATTTCACGGTATAGCGAGGATTGTCGTGTTTCTTCTCGATGCGACTTACAGGTATGTTCTCGAAGTAGGTCGATAGGAAGGTCTTGCTCTCGGTGGGGAGGCTTTCGTAGGTAATGTCGTCCTCTTTTTCGCACCCGGTAACGAACAGGGTCAATAAGGCAATGAGGGTAATGACGAAACGCGATTTCATAATAAGAAAGTTTATTAATAAAACACGCCTCTGCTTCGAATGTTTCGAGGCAGAGGCGAATTATAGATAAATTAGGATTTAGAAGTTGTTAGCGTTTGTTTTCTTCGTTGAAAACTTTCACACCGTTTTTCAAGAAGTTGAGGTAGGCGGGAACATCTTCTTTATAAGAGTATGAGGGGCCTACCGGGTTGCCATCGGTGTCGAGCAGTACATAGAAAGGTTGCGCGTTGGCACCGAATTTGTAACGTTGCAGGTAGCTCCAACGGTCGCCCACGGTGTAGAGGGTGCGTTGCTTGCCATATTCCTCTATTTTTATCGGTTCGGGTAGCTCGGCTTTGTCATCGACCATGAGTGTGATGAGTACATAATCGTTTTCTATCACCTCTTTCACGGCGGGATCGGTCCACACGGCGGCCTCCATCTTACGGCAGTTTACGCAACCAAATCCCGAGAAATCGACCAATACCGGTTTGTTTACCTTCTTGGCATAGGCCATACCCTCGTCATAGTCGGTAAATGCAGCGTGTACCTCGTCTTCGTAGAGGTTAAAATCCTGGGTGGTCAACGGCGGAGCGAAAGCGCTGATCGATTTCAGCGGAGCACCCCAAAGACCGGGTACGAGATATATGGCAAAGGCCAATGAAATCATCGCAAGGAACAGACGGAACACCGATACGTGTTTCACTTCGCTGTCGTGCGAGAAACGCAATTTTCCAAGCAGATACAATCCCAATAAAGCGAAGATTACAATCCACAACGACACGAACACTTCACGGTCGAGTATGCGCCAGCCATAAGCCAAGTCGGCCACCGAGAGGAATTTCAAGGCGAGGGCGAGTTCGAGGAAAGCGAGTACCACTTTTACCGAGTTCAACCAACCACCCGAGCGAGGCAACGATTGCAACATCGACGGGAATATGGCGAAAAGGGCAAAGGGTATGGCAAGTGCCAACGCAAATCCGAACATACCGATGGCGGGGCCTACGGTCACACCCATGGAGGCGGCTTGCACGAGCAGGGTTCCGATAATGGGACCGGTGCAAGAGAACGATACCAATACCAGGGTGAAAGCCATGAAGAAGATACTTATCAAGCCGCTGGTAGAGTCGGCTTTGCTATCGAGTTTCGTGGTCCATGAAGCCGGCAGGGTAAGCTCGAACGCACCGAAGAACGAAATGGCAAATACGACCAGCAACAGGAAGAATATGATATTGAATACCGCATTGGTGGCAAGGCTGTTGAGTGCGCTGGCGCCAAACACGATGGTGATAAGCAGTCCGAGACCTACATAGATGATGATGATACCGAGACCATAGATGATGGCGTCGCGTATCGAGCGGCTGCGATCTTTGGTACGTTTCAAGAAGAAACTTACCGTCATAGGTATCATAGGCCATACACAGGGGGTCACGAGAGCGAGAAGTCCGCCAACAAATCCCGAGATGAAAATAAACCACAGCGATGTGTCGGTAGCGGCGCTTTCTTCACCGCGAGCTTGCAATTTGTCGATGACCGGTGTCCACAAATCGGCGGCAGGTGCCGGTGCGGGTTCTGCTACGGCTACGGCTACCGCTTCTTTCGGAGCCTCTACCGGAGTAGCTTCAGCTTTTTTAGGCTCGGCCTTAGGGGTGGCAACAGCGGTTTTCTCCTCTTTCTTAGGCTCGCTTTTTTGTGTGGTTACCGGTTTGACACTCTCCTTTTTAGGTTCTGCTTTGGGCTTGGCCGGTGCTGCGGCAGCTATGTCGGCAGCCGACAAACCTTCGCCCGAGAATGCGAAATCCTCGGCCGTCGGGGGCATACACGACTGGTCATCGCAGCACATAAAGCGCAGTACGCCTTGTATATCGTATTTTTCGCCGGTGAGTTTTATACGTTGTACAAAGGTCACTTCGTTTTCGTACCAATTGATTTCCATACCGAACATTTCGTCGTATTTGGTTATCAACTGCGATGGAGAAGTAACTTCACCTACCAATTCGGCACCGCTTATAGACTTGAATTCGATGCTGGTAGGAGTGGGGCCATCTTGGGGCAGGTGCAGTCCGTAAACGTGCCAATGGGCATCGATTTTGGCGGAAAACAGCAACTCTTTTTCGGTCTTCGATACATCTTTCACCGAGAAGGTCCAGTGTACCGGATTGTGCATTTGCGCTTTGCTCATACCGACGGTTAAGAGCAAGGTCACGAGGAAAATAAGTTTCTTCATTGTGTTTTTATAGAAAGGTTTGGTCTGTCATCGAAGTCGTTTCCCGTGTTTGTATAGGACCCCTTTGCGACAGGTTCTCAATAATTTTAGAATTTCACGCCAAAGGTAAGAATTATATTGTTATTTTTCGTTATCAAACGAGCATTTTCCGCACCGGAAATTTGTTTTTCGGGAATTCCCGAGTAGGCCATTACCTCATTTTTGATGTGACGATACTGGTAAGCCGCGTCGATATACACCATCTTTATGCGATAACCCAATCCTATCGAGGCACTATGGCGTGTCCGAGGCAGGGTATAGTTGGTAAGGGTTCCGGCAGTGGGCACGTAGCTCTTGTTGTCGAGCCAATCGCTCGATACCGAGGGCGTAGTAAGAGCATAACCGGCTCGGGCGCTCAGTTGGGGGGTGATGCGATATTCGGCTCCTAAGCGTATGGTGTGGCTGTTTTTCAGATAGGTGTGCATATCGTCGTTGTCGTAGGTATAGGCATATCCGTCGCTATCGTGCATTTTCATGCGAGTATTGGCGCTGTATTCGTAGTCGGCGCTTACGATGGCTTTGGTACCAAACAGATACGATGTACCGACGTTGAGTTTCAGAGGAGTACGCAGGTTAAAGTCGGTAATGGAGGTAGGGGTGTAACTGCTCGAGTGGGCAATCACCTCTTCGTTGTTGTCGGTGTAGATATAGTCGTTGATGATGTCGCCATACGCGGTGCGGGTAAGTGAAAAATAGGTGGGGGTGTGCACGGCTATTCCCACGCGCCATGAGTCGGTGATGTAGCCTATAAGTCCCACTTTGAAGTTCACGCCGGTACCCTTTATTTCCAATTCATTATAGAGCGAATAGCTCGACGCGATGATAGGGTAGAGTGTGCCATCTATTTCGGTCGTACCCTGTGCGCCGGCAAGCGACTCTCCATATTCCGACACGGTAAGGTATTTCATATCGGTAATACCCAGGCCGATACCGAAAAACAGCCGGTTCGAGATATTACCGCCGAAATTGAAGGTATATTCACCGTTATAGCCACTCTCTTCCACATCAAGATACCCGGCTCCTCGCGTGCCGGCACCATACATACCTGCATATTGAGGTGCGCCGGAGTTGCTACCCGATATACAATCGATGAGAAAATTGTCGTAGGCCAATACGTCGAGCCATGGTGCGCCACTGTTGTAGGCGCCGTTGGCAGTCAGCAGATTTTCGGGTGCGGTATTGCATAGGCCGGCAATGGCGTTGGTCAGCGAGCCATGCAGCGAGTTGTAGTTTACTCGGTAATTCTTTGAAAAACTTTGTCGGCGGTTGTAGGCTACACCGAAGTTGATATTTTGCAGTATCGATTCTTCTTCGAAATGCATTGTGGCTACAAACCCCAGGTTGTCGAACAATACGCGCGTTTTGCTGTTGGCTGTGTTTCCGGGCAGATTGCTCACTTTGTTGCTTTGGGGCGAAATAGAGAGTGTAGCGGCAATATCGGAGGTGCGGAATACACCTATGCCGGCGGGATTTTGCGACAAGCTGCTTATATCGCCGCCCAATGAAGTGAAAGCGCCCCCCATGGCTACAAATCGGGCTGTTCCGACCACTTCGGTATCGCTCAGACGCAACACCTCCGTAGCCGATTGGGCGCGTGCCGTGGCGATATTTCCGGCTATAAGCAGTGACAATATATATATGTATCGTTTCATAAGAATTCAGAAGTTGTTTAAATTTTATTTTGCAGAAGATAGACTGCACTCGCTGTGCAATTTGTAAACAAGTTTACATTATGCTCGCTGGACTATCTTTCAAGATTATTTAAAAGGTATATTTTATGCTGAGCCAAGAGACATTATTATCGGCGACTGCGGCTGCCTCCGCCACCTACGTGGCCACCACCTCCTCCGCGCGATGAGTTGCCGCCACCGCTACCTATACTGTTGCCTCGCGATGAGTTGCTGTTGTAACTTGGGGTGTATGAACTGCGGCTGCTGCGATTGTTGCCACTATCGTAACTCGATGAGCGTTGCGTCGATGAGTTACCGCGTACGGTAGTCTGCCTTTGCGCCGATCGAGAGGTGTTGCCTTCGCGCACGCGACGTCCGCTCGATGGTGCCACGGCATCGTTGCCGTTTGTGCGGGTTCCGCTTCCCGGACGTGTGTTCACTCTATCCGAGGGGCGACGTGTACCCCAACCACCTTCGTTGTAGTTGGGTCGCTCTTGTGAGGGCCGTCCGTCGGGACGATAGGAGGGTTTGTGGTGTGGAGGGGGAGGGGCGTAACCCGGGTGATGTGGCATACCGGCATAGTGCGGACCGCCCCAACCCCAATAGTAATTGCTCCAATAGGGATCGCCCCAGAAACCGCCATAATAGGGATAGCCATATCCGTAGAACGTACTCCATCGCCACGATGGATAGTAGCTGTAGGGTGTCCATGTATAGCTCCAATACCACGGGTTGGTCCACGTGGGAGTTACATAGGCATACGTACCGTCGATATACACGTTCCAATCCCACGAGTTCAGATAATATATATCGGTGTAGGCCGGGTCGGAGATGTGTACCGTGAATCGGGGATTATGGAAACGACGTATGCGCTCGGCATATTCCAAGTCGCTTTGAGTACCATAGAATCCGTTCAGATAATAACCGTTTTCATCGGGTTGTTCTTCTACCGTTTCGGCATCGTGGGCATATAGGGTATCGGTATAGGTCGGTGTCGAGGTATATCGACGATTATAGGCATCGACATTCCACGAGCTATCGGGAACATAGGCGCTTTCGGGGTATATCTCGGTAGCGGGCTCTTGCGATACGACCGGTGCGACCTGCTCTTTCTCAGCCTTTTTGGCTTTGCTTTTTTTACTCGGGCGGATATACAGGTCGTCGTAATATTGTGCGGCAGCTACTCCCGGCACAACGCATAGTAGCAGTACGATAGCTAAACGATTTAAGGTTTTCATAATATATCTCCTTTCCGAAACTTGGCGCGCGACGTCGGAATGATCATTCAAGAAAATCCCCCTTCGCTACACAGCCGTTTCTGATTATTAGACATAGAAGTTCTCGAAAGGTTTAACCCATCTTCTTCTTGACAAAGATAGTGCGTTTATCGCTGAAAACCATATCGCTTATGTGAATATTCCCGAAAAATAGCAGAAACCCGTGCCATTTTCAGTTTTTTTAAGAAGTCCGATTCGTTGTAGGAATTATATTTTGAGAACAAATAATTCGATTATACAATAAAAAAGGGGCCTTTTTATCAGCCCCCTTCGCTATACATAGAATATTAATAGGTTCCGGCTTTGCGTGTGCCATCGGTGTTTGCGTCTGAGTAATTAACATTTACATGGAGAATGTTTCCGGCTATCTCATCGAGACCGAAATAGTTGTTTGTAACGGTAAGCAACGATACGTCGGCTCCGGCCTTAATGTCGCCACGTATAGCAGCGTCGCTCTTCTCGCCGGCAGCGGTCTGTTTATTGATACCCCACGAGTTGATGGTGTTGCCTGTCACCGTGATGGGGTAGTTGAATGTGTAGAGCTGTATAGAGTTGCCGCGTACCCCGGTGATGGTGTTGCCCTCGATGAGTACCGATGTGGCGTTGCCTTGTCCGGCGATACCATTGATGCAGATAGCATGGCCGCGAGCCTTATCCTTACTTCCGTTTGTTACCGAGGTCCAATTTTTATATCCGTTACGATCGACGGTAGCGTCGTTTTCGCCGATGAATTTGTTGTTCAATACCTTGACGATGGTTTTATCACCGGTCTCAATATCCAAGCAGAGACCGTCGCCCGAGTTGTCTATGCGGCCATATACACTTTCTCCGGCAGCAACCAACAAATCTTGATCGCAAGCGTAGAATGTGCTGTTTTCAATCAAGACTGTACCCTCATTTGTATCTTCAGTGGTAAATGTTGCGCCTTGATTGAAAGTGATATTCTTCACGGTAAGATTGCCGGTGTACCAAGCATCTACCCAGTCCGAAATGATGTATTTGTTCTCGCCGTCGATGGTGATATTGCTGTTATTCCCGCCATATCCCATATCAAGACTGTTTGCTTCAAGAAATTCAGCCCAAGTAAGTGTTATTTTATTGAAACTGTCTTCAATAGAGGTGTTTATGTCTGTTCCGGTAGTTAATATGTTACCTATGATTGTTGTGAGGTAGTTACGTTGGAGGGGTATATCGGTATCGAAAGCGTAAGTGTTGATTACGGCATTGTTATTGTCGTAAGCCGAGAATTCAAATTGGATAGGCGATTGCTCGGTACCTGCGAAAATATAATCGACGAAAAGTGTCTGCACACCGTTTTCTGCATCGTATCCCGTCGCGTAATTACCCTGTTCGGGAAGGGTGACCGAGAACAATGTCTTTTCCATTTGCGTATTGTGTAACAGCCCTGTTATAGGCTCGAAAGCGCTGATGGTTGCTTTGTCATAAGAAACCTCAATTTTTTGAGGGTATGTGCCGATTTCGAGTTCATCTATATCGGTGGCTACGATACGCAGTTTGGCAAATGGGCGAGTGAGAGTGAGATTTACCGCCGAATTAATGGTGATTTCTTGTGCCTGACTGACAAAATAGGCATCACGACTTTCATCGTTTATACTATAATTATCTTGAATGATTTGGATACCATTATTGCTTAAAAATGACTCTGTACCGGTGTTATAGTGCAAATCGGTAGTTTTACCCTCTTCTACAAAATCGGCCCATACTACAAAACGATAGGTACGGTCGGGGGTAAGTCTTATTTGGAAATCGGCATTTCCACCATTGGAATATGTTTTCTGATTTCGGCTCTTTACAAGCTTTGTGCCATCGGCATCGTAAATTTCGAGTATATATCTGAGGTCGTACTTATTCCAATCAATATTGGTAAGACCTCCTTTTGCGCTATTCGTCGTCGGGGTAGAGCGTTGCATAAGTTCCGGGGCAGACGCGCTTATATTTATGACCACCTCGTCGGTTCTGCCGGCAACTTGCAAGGCTTCTTCTTGGCAAGCTGTGAGCAATAATGCGATAGCCATGGTAAAAAATAAAATCTTTTTCATTGTATGTGGTATAATAATTGGTTTTATATAATATAGGCGCAAAGATAGACGATATTTACAAGTTCTGCAAGATATTTTAAAAAAACAACAAAAAAGTTGTTGAAAAGAGGTATTGCTTACTTCATGATACGCAACTTGTTGAGGGCCTTGTGGTATCGGGCGGCGTTGCGGTTATGCTCCGAGAGGGTAGAAGCGAAATTGTGGCGTCCCGACAAGTCTTCTTTAGCGCACATATACAGGTAATTGTGCCGCTTGTAGTTCAGTACCGACTCTATGGCGCGTTTGGAGGCGATGCGTATGGGGCCGGGAGGGAGGCCGTAATGTTTATAGGTGTTGTAGGGTGATTCTACATCGAGGTGCTTGGTGAGGATACGTTTGAGCATGAAATCTCCCACCGCGAATTTGATAGTGGGATCGGCTTGCAACGGAATACGTTTGCGCAGACGGTTGATATACAATCCGGCGACAACGGGCATTTCATCGGCGACATTGGTCTCCTCTTCCACGATAGAGGCGAGTGTCGCTACCTCTATGGGTGTGAGGCCTATCGATTTGGCTTTTTGGCGGCGGGTGTCGTCCCAATAATAATCATATTCGCGTGCCATGCGGTCGAGCAATCTGTCAGCCGATGTATTCCAATACACCTCGTAGGAGTCGGGCAATAACATAGCCGGTATGGTGGCGGGAGTGAAGCCTTTTTCTTGACAATAGGCGTCGTCGCGCAGCAAAGCAAGAAATTCCTCTTTTTCGGGCAATAATTGGCGAGCCATAGAGGAGGCGAAATCCTCTACCGTGCGCAGATTGTTGAACGTGACGCGTACCGGCGAGTGATTTCCCACGGTAAGCAGTTCATACACTTCGAGTGCCGACATATCGGTTGTGATGCGATAAGCACCGGTGCGAGCCGGCTCGTTGAAGCCTTTTGTGGCGAAGAGATGGCGCAGTCTGTCGGTTTTGCGTAGCGACAGCGTATCGTCTTGAGATATTTGTGATAGAATGGAGGCGGCTGTGTAGTTGCGACCTATATACAGTGTGAAATCTTCTTTACAAAATGAGGAAAATCGATACTGCTTTATCACTACGCAACCGATAACGATGGCTATATTGATGATTATAAGAAAAGCGATTGCGACGTAAAGGCGTATGGGAGAGTGCTTTTTTGCTCGGAATGTAGGCATATAATCACTATTAATTGTGGTAAGTGGAGACAAAGGTAGCAACTTTTTTGAGGTAAAAAAATTGAATATAGATAAAATTTCTTGTCGGAAGATTTGGAGATTGGGAAAATTGTCGTACATTTGCACACCGATTACGGCAAGGAACTCATCTGAGAGTAATCTGAAGGAAGGATGGGTGAGTGGCTGAAACCACCAGTTTGCTAAACTGACGTACTCGAATGGGTACCGGGGGTTCGAATCCCCCTCCTTCCGCCACAATCACGAACGGGCTTGATGAAAATCAGGCCCGTTTCTTTATTATATCGGAAATAGCGGTGATACATTTGCCAATTTGGGTTTTATCGGACAAAGAAATTTTTGCTTTATGATTGCCGTAGGTAATCACTCCTCGGATGTACGAACCATATGTCTCTACGATGGCAACAAGCCCCAAAAGGGGGAGGGGTATGGTATTTTTATTTCAACATAGCCACATAAAAAAACTTAGGGATCTTAAAGGCTCAGTAGTTATTTAGTGTGGGTAAGCGTAAAGCTTAGCAATGCGAAAGAGGAAAAACCTCTTATCAACGACACCCCTAAGATTGGCTCTGAAAAGTTTGATTTTAGCATTGAAGGATTCCGCTAAAGCGTTTGAAGAA
>JAFTRN010000049.1 GCA_017462265.1 Coprobacter sp.
GCTACTCAAATATAGCCCTCCGGGCAAGCGTTTATTTCACACTCGGCGGACGCTTGGGCCAAGCGTCCCTACGTTTTAGAACGCTGAGCCAGGCCGATGAGAGATTGTCACGGTATGCCGTATTTTTATCGGACACTAATAATAAAAATTAAACTTTTTAATATGGGAGGATTAGCTAAAAAAAGCTCATAATCCTCTCATATCGTTTATATTAGAAATAGTTAAATATCTGTTCAAATTCTCCTATTTAGTCTCCGATAGAATTTAACTCTTTACTCATCATAATTATCATTATGCCATCGGCATAAGAGGTTCCAGCTCTGTATAAGTCCCACTTTACACCTTACATTATAAAATCAATTTATATCAAATGATTATAGAGATTTTTGAAAAGTTTTATCAGACACCAATCTTTTGCTATATTTTTGAATCGTGTTTTTACGTCACATTTTATAATAATTCATAAACAGACAAAAGCGGAAAGAAAATTTACACAGAAAAAGAGATTTGTTCCACAAAAAGCTATATCTTTGTAATTTGCAACAATAATGTACACAAAACATAGATTTTTATGGAAAATATAGATTGGTCAAACCTGTCATTCGGATATATGCGCACCGACTATAACGTGCGTTGCTACTATCGCGATGGGCAATGGGGTGAATTGGAACTTTGCTCGGAGGAGACTCTCAACCTGCATATGGCGGCAACCTGTCTCCACTATGGACAAGAAGCTTTCGAGGGATTGAAAGCTTTCCGCGGGAAAGATGGTAAAATACGGATATTCCGTCCCGAAGCCAACGCCGAACGATTACAGAGCACTTGCAATGGCATATTGATGCCCGAGCTATCGACCGAGATGTTTGTGAAGGCCGTAAAGACCGTGGTGAAAGCCAACGAACGTTTCATACCGCCCTACGAAAGCGGAGCCTCCCTCTATATACGTCCGTTGCTCATCGGCACCAGCGCGCAAGTAGGCGTACACCCCTCGAAAGAGTACCTTTTCGTCATATTTGTCACCCCGGTAGGTCCCTATTTCAAAGGCGGATTCTCGACCAACCCCTACGTCATCATACGAGAATTCGATCGTTCGGCACCTCTCGGTACCGGTATCTACAAGGTGGGTGGCAACTACGCAGCCAGTCTGCGTGCCAATAAGATGGCCCACGACATGGGTTATTCTTGCGAGTTCTATCTCGATGCCAAAGAAAAGAAATACATCGACGAGTGTGGCGCCGCCAACTTCTTCGGAATCAAAGACAATACCTACGTCACCCCACTCTCGACCTCGATACTCCCCTCGATAACCAATCGCAGTTTGATGCAACTGGCCGAGGATATGGGTATGAAAGTGGAACGTCGCCCCATACCCGAGGAAGAGCTCTCCACATTCGAAGAGGCCGGCGCCTGTGGTACCGCCGCCGTCATCAGCCCCATAGAGCGTATCGACGATTTTGAGAACAAAAAATCGTATATTATTGCCAAAGACGGCAAGCCCGGGCCTATCAGCACACTCTTATACAACAAACTGCGTGCCATTCAATATGGCGACGAGCCCGATACGCACGGTTGGGTGACGATAATCGAATAACAATCTCGCCATGGAGCCTTTTAGCATTATTGACAAGTATTATACCCCCGGGACACCGCTATACGAGATATTGGTGACTCACAGCCGACGTGTCGCCGAAAAGGCCGTAGAAATAGCCCGTCAACACCCCGAACTAAATGCCGATGAGACATTTATATACGAGGCGGCCATGCTACACGATATAGGCATCTACCTCACCGACGCCCCCGACATACACTGCTTGGGAAATCGTCCCTATATCTGCCACGGCACGCTCGGTAGCGAGTTGCTGAAAAACGAAGGATTTCCCCGCCACGCGCTTGTTTGCGAAAGGCATACCGGAGCCGGACTTTCATTAGACGATATTATCCGTCAGAACCTCCCGATTCCCCATCGAGATATGTTGCCGGTAAGCATCGAAGAGCAGATTATATGCTATGCCGACAAGTTCTATTCCAAATCGAGCCCCGACAGCGAGAAAACGCCCGAACGAATACGTCGCAGCCTCTCCAAATATGGTGAAGCCTCGGTCAAACGTTTCGAGCAATGGGACCTCAAATTCTCTTCTAAAAATTATTAAAACATCTGCCCGACAGTTTTATGTCGGGCAGATTGTCTATCTTTGCGAGTTCGAAGCGGTTTTTAAATTTTTCTCGAAACGTCTTATAGGCTATTATAGCAGCCTTGATTTCTCTTAAAAGTTTATATACCGCTTCACAAAACAAAGTATCGGATTCTTTAAGAACCCCCACCGACGCGAATGTCACAAAAATATAGTCTGTTTCGTCACCTTATTCGCCACCTCGTATTCTGCGGGGCGCTCTTGTCGTGTCTGCCCATCGGCGCCACCGACAAGGCGGATGCTACCCCTACCGACGAAATAGCTTTGTGGCACAACTACCTGCTCGACACTTACGCTCTGCGCGACAGCGTATCGGCCGACAAAGACGAGTCCAAGAACGAGGGCAATCGACGTCGGCGCAACCGCAATCGACGCAAAGACACTGTCGTCACCGACACCGCGACCATCGACACCTCTCGCATCTCCCCGGCCGACACTACGGCTACCGACACCACGGACAAAAAGCCCCGCAAGGAGGCCTTCGACGATGTAATCAAGTATCATGCAACCGACTCGGCCGTTTTCACCAATACCAACACCGGATTCCTCTATGGCGAAGGCGTCGTAACTTACCAAAACATGGAACTTACCGCCGATGAATTGCACATGGACATGGACAGCAGCCAGATATATGCCACCGGGCGTACCGACTCGGTAGGCGACATCATAGGCAGCCCCATATTCAAGGATCCCAGTGGTGAGTACGAGACCAAGAACATGAAGTACAACTTCAAATCTCAGAAAGCGTTCATCACCGACGTTGTGACACAGCAAGGCGAGGGTTACCTGTCGGGAGGAAAGACCAAGAAAAACCCCGATGGCTCATACTATTTGCGCGATGGTATGTACACGACTTGCGACAAGCACGACGAGCCTCACTTCTATATGAAAATCACCAAGGGTAAGATGCGCCCCAAGAAAGATGTGGTGAGCGGCCCGGCCTATATGGTATTAGGAGGAATTCCTTTACCCATTGCCCTACCTTTCGGCTATTTCCCATTTACCGAGAAATACAGCTCGGGTATCATATTTCCCTCTTTCGGAGACGAGACAGCGCGAGGTTTCTACCTACGCGACGGTGGATATTATTTTGCCATCAGCGATTATATCGACCTCGCCCTCACCGGTGAAATATACACCAAGGGGTCTTGGGGTGTAAACGCCCAGTCGGTATATGCCAAACGGTATAAATTCTCGGGCAATTTCCATTTCAGCTACATCGCCACCATATTAGGAGACAAAGGTATGCCCGACTACTCGAAGCAGACCAACTTCAAACTTACTTGGTCGCACACGCAAGACCGCAAAGCCAATCCCAATATGTCGTTCTCGGCGAGTGTAAACTTCGCCACCAGCGGATACAGCCACAACAACCTCACCAACTACGGCAATGCGACGGCTTTCACCCAGAACACCACTAGTTCTACGGTGAGTATGTCGTATAACATACCCAACTCACCTTTCAGTCTATCGCTCACCGCCAACGTCACTCAACGAAATTCAGACTCCACGCTCAACGTGTCGTTCCCCAACCTCACCATCAATATGAGTCGTGTATATCCGTTCAAGCGCAAAAAGCGGGTAGGTAAAGAGCGTTGGTACGAAAAAATAAGCCTCAACTACACCGGTTATTTCAAAAACTCTCTGCAAGCCAAACAGAACGAGTTTTTCAAGAAAAATCTGATACGAGACTGGAATAATGGTATGCAACACAATATCCCCGTCTCGGCCACATTCACCTTCTTCAAATACATCAACGTCACGCCGTCGTTTACATTCACCGACCGTATGTACACCCACCGCATCATGCAGGAATGGGATCCCCGCAGCGCTGCCGTGGTACGCGACACCACTTACGGATTCTACAATGTATTCAACTACAATTTCAGCGTGAGTGCGCAGACCAAACTCTACGGATATTATAGACCGCTACCCTTCATCGGCAAAAAAATACCGATGATACGGCACGTATTCACCCCCACCGTACGTTTCTCGGGGGCACCCGACTTCGGCAGTTCACGTTATGGTTACTGGCAACGCTATACCAAGGTGAACAAAGACGGGACAACCGATATTGTACATTACTCCCCCTTCACGGGCAGTCTATATGGTGTACCATCACGCGGAAAAACCGGAAGTATCTCGCTATCTGTAGCCAACAACCTCGAGATGAAGGTGAATACCGACAAAGACACCACCGGCGTGCGCAAGGTGAGCCTCATCGAGAACCTATCGGCCAGTATGAGCTACAACTTAGCGGCCGACTCCATGAATTGGAGCAACCTCAACACGTCGATACTTATCAAGCTCACCAAGCAGTTCAACCTGCAAGTAAGCGCCGTATTCGACCCCTATACCTACCAGCTCAACTCCAACGGCAATCCCGTGCGTGTGAACGTTCCTCGCTGGAAAGCCGGCAAGGGATTCGCCCGTCTGTCAAGCGCCGGCACATCATTCTCTTACACCTTCAACAACAGCACGTTCAAGCGAAAGGACAAAGGGAAAGGTGCCAATACCCCAACCGACGATGCTACCGGTGATATTCCTCCCGAAGACGAAATCATGTCGAACGCCGAAGATATAAACAGCGACCACGACCATGACCATTCTAAAGAGAAAGGCGACGTGGAGATGAAAGACGGCTATATGGTATGGAACGTGCCATGGAGCCTGTCGGTAAACTACTCTATCAATTACAGCTACGGCACGTTCAACAAGAAAAAGATGGAGTATGATGGTAAAATAAATCAGAACCTCAGTATATCGGGAAGCCTGCAACCGACCAAAAACTGGTCGTTCAACTTCTCGGCCAGTTACAACTTCGCCACCAAACGCATCGCTTATATGAACTGTAACATATCGCGCGACCTGCACTGTTGGTCGATGACAGCCAGTTTCATACCCGTGGGACCCTACAAGTCCTACAACTTCAGCATACGTGTGAAATCGTCGATGCTCAGCGACCTCAAATACGACAAGAGTGGCAACTCCTACAACCGTCTCAAATGGTATTAGAAGGAGTTTTTTGCACCACATTTCGCAACGCTATCGCCTTTACCGGTGTACCCCCTCGACTTTCTGCAACAATCCAACAAAAAAATGCCACAAAGATAATAGTGAATACACCCATTATTTTATATATTTGTATCAGAATAAGTACGCGACTACCTATAAGCCGATTGTCGCGCTTCATCTATAATATATATACATCATGAAAGGAAGAATATTAGTTACCGGAGGTGCCGGTTACATCGGTTCGCACACCGCCGTAGAATTGCAAAATGCCGGTTATGAGGTAATCATACTCGACAACTTGTCTAACTCCAACGCCGAAGTTATCGACGGTATCGAGCGCATCACAGGCATACGCCCAGCTTTTGTAAAAATGGACTTGCAAGACAAGGAGGCCCTGCGTCAACTTTTTGAAGACTATCCCGGCATCAAGGGTGTAATAAATTTTGCCGCCAGCAAGGCCGTAGGCGAATCGGTAAAAAAGCCCCTGCTCTACTACCGCAACAACTTGGTAACCATACTCAACCTGCTCGACCTCATGCCCGATTATGGCGTGGAGGCACTTGTATTCTCATCGTCTTGTACCGTATATGGCCAGCCCGATATACTGCCCGTGACCGAGGAAGCGCCCATAAAACCCGCACTCTCGCCCTATGGCAATACCAAGCAGATATGTGAGGAAATCATCACCGACACGATACATGCCGGCGCCCCTTTCAAATCGATATTGCTGCGTTATTTCAACCCCGTAGGCGCACACCCCTCGGCCGAAATCGGCGAACTGCCCCTCGGCGTACCCCAGAATCTCCTACCCTATGTCACCCAGACCGCTATGGGCATACGCGAGAAACTGAGCGTATTCGGCGACGACTACGACACCCCCGACGGCTCCTGCATACGCGACTACATACATGTAGTAGATCTTGCTAAGGCCCACGTGAAAGCCGTAGATCGTATGCTCAACGGCGAAAGCGCCGACGCCGTGGAAATATTCAACCTCGGAACCGGAAAAGGCGTTTCGGTACTCGAACTGATAAAGACCTTTGAAGAATCTACCGGCGTAAAACTCAACTACGAAATCGTAGGCCGTCGCGAGGGCGACATCACCAAAGTATGGGCCGATCCCGAGAAAGCCAATAAAGTACTGGGCTGGACAGCCACCGAGACACTGGCCGACACCCTCACCTCGGCCTGGAAATGGCAACAACACCTCCGCGAGAAAGGTATTATGTAGTGTAACTCTGGACAGTAATCCAAAACTACCGGTCCTACAAAAAAAACGACTTTTTATATTATCTATGTAATTATCAGCGCCATAAATCTTATTATGGCGCTTTTCTTTATCTTGTTAAAACTTTTTAACTAATTATTTTATTAAAATATTTTGTAAATTAGAATTATTCTAATATATTTGCATCAAGAAAATAAACAATGATGATCGACGACAAGAAAATAACCGATATGTTCCGCGAGAAAGGACTGCGAGTCACACCGCAACGACTGGTAACATACCGCACATTGTGGGACTTGCGACACCCATCGGCCGAGGAGGTAATAGAAGAAGTTCGCAACCGCATACCCGCCATCACCGTCGCCACGGTATATAACACGCTCGAATGTCTGGTCGAGGCAGGATTGGTAGCCAAGGTATTCTCGCCCGACAACAAGATGTATTTTGATGCCGATACACACCCGCATCAACATCTGCACGACAGCACCAATCACCGCATTATCGATGTTTACGACGAAGATTTACACACGATCATCATCGAACATTTGAAAAAAAACAAGCAATTACACAACTACACCGTACAAGAGGTAAAACTCCACCTTGTCGGTTACCAAAACCAAATATAAAAACAAAAAATACTCACTACTAAAACTCAAACATTATGAAAAGCGTAAAAGGAACCCGCACAGAACAAAACTTGTTGAAATCATTCGCCGGAGAATCTCAAGCCCGCGGTCGTTATACCTACTTTGCCAGCATCGCCAAGAAAGAGGGATACGAGCAAATTGCCGCCATCTTCATGGAAACTGCCGAGCAAGAAAAAGAGCACGCTAAAAAATTCTTCAAATACCTCGAAGGCGGTATGGTCGAAATCACCGCATCATACCCCGCCGGTATATTATCGACCACAGCAGAGAACCTGAAAGCCGCTGCCGACGGCGAAAACGAAGAATGGGTTGACCTCTATCCCGAATTTGCAAAAATCGCCGATGAAGAGGGATTTCCCGCCATCGCCGAGACATTCCGCCGCGTAGCCATGGTAGAGGAAGAGCACGAAATACGCTACCGCAAACTTTACGAACGCGTAGTAAATGGTACCGTATTCACCGAAGAAGAAGAAATCGAATGGCAATGCCGCAACTGCGGATACGTACACAAAGGTAAAAATGCCCCCGAATTGTGCCCCGCTTGCCAACACCCCAAAGCCTACTTCGAACGCAAGAAAAACAACTACTAACCCTTAACTATAGGTTTTCAATAGTAACCCACGAAATCCCGGTGAGGCTCACCGGGATTTTTTTGTTAAAAAAAAGTAATAAGCATACCACACAAATTTTCGGTACTCTCCACGCTGTGGTTTTGAAAAAAATATTTTACCTTTGTTCTTTGTATACATATATTATATTACCATGAAGAAAAGACTACTACTTGCATTATCTGTTATGATGTGTGCCAATATGGTCGCACAGAAAATCGATTTCAACATGACCGGACGTAACGAGGCCGAAGGTACCGAGGACGGCTACACGCCGATAACCATCGCCCAGACCTCATCTACAACATTCACGGTCGATAACGTGACCTTCACGATGAGTTGTTCCGGCGATACCTCAACCACACTCTGCACCAAATATTACAAGGCCGGTGTGGTAAATCAGGGAGCCAAATTAGTGGGCGACGCCGCAATTGTATATGGTCTTGCCTCCGATGGGGGTACTACACATTTCCCCGATAAGAGCATGACGATGAACATCACCCTTGCGGGACTATCGGCCGGCGAACACTCCATTCTCGCCTATCACAACGACACCGATGGTAAAGTGACATCGGCCCCGATAAGCGTGAGTGTAAACGGCGACACGATACTCACCGGCGTAGAGCAGACATCGCGCGCCCTCGTACCGTCGAGCAGCGGACAGTCTTATGTAAAATTCACCGTAGCCGAGGGCGAGAGCGTCACCATCAGCTACACCAGTAAGCCTGTAGCCGGCGAGACATACGGCACCAGCTGTGTGTATGTAAACGCGATCGTACTTGACCGTCCCAACCCCAAAACCACGGCTCTCGACCCCTATCCCGAACATCAGGATATGCACGTCGATGCCGATAACGGCTCTCTCACCCTATCGTGGAGCATGGCAACTTCGGCCGTAAAAAATCACCTGTATATCGGTACTTCGGACGATGATATGCAACTCGTCGAGACCAATACGACCGGCAAATACACCATGACCGACGTTTACTCGATGAGCACCTACTATTGGCGTGTAGATGAAGAAGATGCCGACGGCAATATCTACACCGGCGATACATGGACATTCCGGCCCCGCCAACTCGCCTTTCCCGGTGCCGAGGGCTACGGACGCTTTGCGACCGGTGGTCGTGGAGGTATCGTATATCACGTAACCTCGCTCGACGATGATGCCTCGAACCCGCAACCCGGTACCCTGCGTTATGGTATCACTAAAATCAGCGGTCCCCGCACCATCGTATTCGACGTAGCCGGTGTCATCACCCTCAAAGCCCGCCTCACCAACTCCGACCCCTACGTGACCATCGCCGGACAAACCGCCCCGGGAACTGGTATCATGCTACGTGGCAATCCCTTCGGTATGGCCAATGAAGGTATCACGCAATTTATACGTCTGCGCCTCGGTGGTGCCGACGACTGGGACCGTGTAAATGGCAACCCCAATACCGCCGACGGACTGGGTATGGCCGGTAACAACCATAGTATCATGGACCACTGCTCCGTGGGCTGGACCATAGATGAAGCTTTCAGTTCGCGTAACGCCAAGAACGTCACCCTGCAACGTACCCTCATATCCGAGGCTCTGAACTACGCCGGACATAACACACAATTCGAACGTCAAGGAATACACGTGGAACATGGCTACGCCGCCACGATCGGAGGCGACTACGGCTCATACCACCACAACCTGTTGGCACACAACGAAGGCCGCAACTGGAGTATGTCGGGCGGACTTGCCGACGGCAACTATGCCGGTCACCACGATATGTTCAACAACGTATGCTACAACTGGTGCGGACGTACTACCGATGGCGGTACACACCAAGGTCAGTTTGTAAACAACTATTACAAGATGGGCCCGGCCTCGAGCAACACCTACCTCATCACGGCCGATATAGAAGGCACCGGTGGCGGTTCGCAATCGTACTATGTAAAAGGCAATATTCGCGAGAACAAGAATGGAACACTCACCGCCGATGCCGAGGGTGTGACCTATCGCTATCGCTTGTCCAATGGCCAAGTACTCAACTGGGACGTATTTGTAGATCAGCCCTTCTTCGAATCGCACGCAACAATAGAACCTGCCAAACTCGCCTTCAAGACCGTGCTTTCCGACGTAGGTTGCAATCAACCTTTCTTCGACAACCACGACACCCGTATGGTGAGCGAGACACTCAACGGCACCTACACCTATAAGGGTTGGCACACCGGTAAGCTCGGCCTCATCGACAAAGAAAGTGACTCCGAAGGCTTTGACGGTCTCAACATCGTAGAGGAATACAGAGCCGCCGACTGGGACACCGACCAAGACGGTATGCCCGACTGGTGGGAAAAGGTAAACAACCTCGATCCCAACGTAGCCAACAACAACGACGATGACGATCGCAACGGCTATACCGAACTCGAAGAGTACCTGCATTGGTTGTCGGTACCCCACTATTCGATTTCGGCCAATGCCACGACTTCCATCGATTTGGCTACGCTGTTCGCCGGATTCGACAACGCCCCCACATTCGAAGCTATAGCCTCGGGCGACATCACCGCCACCGTCGAGGGTTCTACCCTGAAAGTAGCCCCCACCTCGGGAGTGAACGCCATATACTCGGTAAGCGTTACGGCCAATGACGCCGACAACGTAGGTACGATGACACGCACCATCAACTTCTATGCCGACACCGAAATCTCGGCCATAGGTTCCGTCGGTATCGACGACGAGGTACTAAGCACCCACATCTACAATATCAATGGTGTGCTGTTGCGCAACACGGGCGACTTCACCGGTATGAACGATGGCGTGTATATCGTGAAAGAGACCCGCACATCGGGCGTAAACACCTATAAAGTATTGCATAGAAATTAACTTACTTTCCTCATAGCAGCGGCGGCGCGTACCATTCGGTATGCGCCGCAATTGTTTGTTATCTAAACATTTATAGATTTTTATCGGTCTCTATAATTTTTTATTGGTGTCCGATAAAGATTTTAAAAATCTTCGGAAAACTATGATTTAAGATAATTTATGCGATAAAATAAAAAGCGGGGCTTGAGTTTGTGTTATAAAAAGATTGCCGTTAGGTAATCGATTTTTACAGCCCCGTATAAGCGAACCGATAGGTGAGCGCAATGCGGGGATATGAGGTATATGAATTATCAATGCCTTTAGGTATTGAACCTATATAGGCGTAATAATCATTATAGTCCGATACCTACGGCATCGCAATTCCATAGTCAATTTTACCCCGCATTGCGCCGA
>JAFTRN010000050.1 GCA_017462265.1 Coprobacter sp.
AATACGACTTACTGTTTTTAAGATTTCATTATGCCATCGGCATAAGACATTTTTCCTTACAGAATACTCTTACGCTCGGCATAATCCATACAAGTATGGTTCTGCTCTCGCTTATCGAGTATTTCAGCCCCGTATAAGCCGGTGATTTATCGGCGCAATGCGGGGTGGAAATCGACCATTGATTTGCGATGCCGTAGGTATCGGACTAATAATGATTATCACGCCTATATAGGTCCAATACCTAAAGGCATTGATTATTACGATACCCTATGTTCCCCGCATTGCGCTCGCCTACCGGCTCGCTTATACGGGGCTGTAAAAATCGATTACCTAACGGCAATCTTTTTATAACACAAACTCAAGCCCCTCCTTTTATTTTATCGCATAAATTATCTTAAATCATAGATTTACGAAGATTTTTAAAATCTTTATCGGACACCAATAATAAAGAAAGATATTCAACGCTTCTTAGTCCACTTCACGATTGCAAAGTAAAGAAGATAAATAACACTAAGAATCGGCAGGTAATTGACTACCATCACATTCAGCACCTTAATCCATATCCGTTGTGATGACTTTATCACTAAATAGCATACCGCCACCACAAGCGCATAGAGAGCTATGAGCGTGAAGATATTTAGTCCCGATAAAAGTTGCGCATGAGTATAGATGAAATCATGCCATTGTCCGCCACCCATCGGTGGTCCTACTACCTGAAAGCCATTGTCGGTAAATAATGTATCAGCTTGCATAGTTTTGAAAAAATTAGTACATCAACAAATTTACACTTTAATTCCAAAACTAAATAGCTTATACGAATCAAAAAATATAATTATTCACTACTTTTGCAGAAGAATATAGATATAAAACCCATGACCGATCCCAACGACCTCTATTATCCCGCGCTCGACCTGCTGAAAGAGTTGATTTCCACGCCATCGACCAGCCGAGATGAGAGTGCTACCGCCGACATCATAGAACAGTACTTGCAAAAAAATGGTTTCGAGACACACCGTGCAGCCAACAATGTGTGGGCTATCGCACCCGGATATGAGGTGGCACGTCCCACCTTGCTACTCAACTCGCATCACGATACCGTGCGTCCTGTCGATGGTTGGAATGGTCACGCCTACGAAGCTCGCGACGAAGAGGATAGAATATACGGACTGGGCAGTAACGATGCCGGCGCTTCACTTGTATCGCTGCTACACGTATTTATGGCACTGTCGAGCCGTCTCGAACCCTATAACCTCATATTTCTGGCCTCGGCCGAGGAGGAAGTTTCGGGCGTAAACGGCATACCTCTCGCCTTGAAAGAATTGCCTCCTATCACATTCGGCGTGGTGGGCGAACCCACCAATATGCGGCCCGCCACCGGAGAAAAGGGCTTGATGGTACTCGACTGCACGGTGTATGGCAAGTCGGGACACGCCGCTCGCGATGAAGGCATTAACGCTATATACGAGGCTATACCCGTAATAGAGGAATTTCGCAAATTTTCATTCCCGAAAATCTCGAAAATGCTCGGTCCTGTAAAACTCACGGTCACACAGATAAAAGCCGGCACACAACACAATGTGATACCCGACCGATGCGAATTTGTAGTCGATGTGCGCACCAACGAACTTTACCGCAACGAGGAAGCGTTCGACTTGCTACGCAATGCTATTCCGGGGTGCACCATAGTGCCTCGCTCATATCGGCTCAATTCGTCGCGTATCGACCGAGAACACCCCTTCATGCAACGAGCCTCACTGCTGGGACTCGAACCATTCGGCTCACCCACACTTTCCGACCAGGCCCAAATGCCTTTCACCACGGTAAAAATAGGTCCGGGGGCATCGGAGCGCTCACACACCGCCGGCGAATATATCATAAAGACCGAAATACGCGAGGCCATCACCCTCTACATGCAACTCCTCGATGGATTACAGATATAATCCCACACAACCCATAAAAAACATTAAGCCCGGTAGGTCATGACCTCCGGGCTTAATAATATCTTCTAAAATACTATTCCTGCGTTGCGACAAGGTGATTACGTACCGGGTTGGCATACATTTCGAGTATGCGCTCACGTAGAAATGTCTCATCTTTATCGGGCAAATCTACTTTATCGATACGTTGTTGCACATAGGCATCAAATGCCGATTTTTCGGCCGGAGTGTAATATTGCGCCATCGCATCGCCACCCCACAGTGCGTCATATGCCACATAATTTCCGGGATAGAGACGGTAATGTGCATGAATACCCTTATCTATAATCTGCGCTACAAGCCCGGCCAATTCCGTACGAGGCGTTTCGGGCGCGATTTGAGCCAATGCTCCGTTTATGGGGGTCGCTACCTCGAAATGGATACGGCCCTTATACCCGGTAATACCGGTCGCCATATTGAGCAGGTCGTCGGCCGGTTGTTTTTTATAATCGGCATTATCACGTTTTTGTTGCATCTCTTTAGCCTTAAGATAGTCACATGGATCATATTCATACGAGATGGCTACGGGAGCTATATTCAGATTTCTGATATTCGTGATGAAATCGGCCTCACCGCCCAATGCAAACATTTTGATGAGACTCTCTTGCGTGCGGTCGTCCGAGTCCTTGGCTCGTCCCTCGCGTTGCGCAATCCACACCGACTGTTTTTTAGTCGTGACGGCATAGTGCATATAAGCCGACAAACGTGCCGACACCTCCAGCATCTGCCGACGCGACACACCACGTTTCACGATAAAACTCTTGTTGAGACGTACGAAATCGATAATCCATGGATATATCAAGAGATTATCGCCGATAGCTATTTCACAGGTATCGAGGCCCGAATGGTGCAAAACGACATTGAGAAATGCCGAGTCGAGCGTAATATCACGGTGATTGGACACATAGGTATAACACGCACTTTTCGACAAGACATCAAATCTCGAAGCCGAGATACCGGCCGAGGTCTTCTGCAACAACCCGGTAAGGATAGGTAACGCCAACTGCATTTGAAAGTCCTGCACGGTGCGGCACGAGGCCAATACACTCATCGCTGCCTCCACATCGGGCACGACATGAGCCGCAGCCTTTCTGAGCAATTCCTCTTTACACAGGCGTTGTGCCGCCTCGGCCACTTCATTGCCCTCATACGGGCGTATCTCCTCAAAATCAAAAGTCTGTTTCATAACACACGTATATTTGATTTCTATCTTATAGTATCATCGACGAGCCAATTCGGTTTCGATTATATCGGTCATCACCCTACGTATATCCAGCCCGGCGGCACGCACCTGCTGCGGAATGAAACTTGTGGGTGTCATGCCCGGGGTAGTATTCACTTCGAGCAAATAGGGCGTACCCGATACGATAATATAATCGGCCCGTATTATACCTTTACAACCCAAGAGATCGTATATACGAGCCGTGAGGCGTTGTATCTCGGCCGTCTGCTCATCGGGGATACGTGCCGGAGTAATCTCTTCCACTTTCGAGGCGGTATATTTGGCCTCATAGTCGAAAAACTCGTTTTTGCTTACCACCTCGGTGATAGGTAGCACCGTCGTACCCTCGAGCGTGCGAAAGCAACCACAAGATACCTCCGTACCCGCCAGGAACGACTCTATCACCACCTCATTGTCCTCGGCAAACGCTGCATCGACAGCAGCCTGCACCTCCTCTACACTTTTCACCTTGGTCGTACCGAAACTCGAGCCGCCTTGATTGGGCTTGATAAAACAGGGCAATCCTACCGCCTCGACAATACGAGCAGGAACTACCTCATCGCCACGCAACAAGCGCATCGACTTGGCCACATGGAATCCGAATCCCGACAAATATTGATTGCATACATATTTGTTGAACGTTACAGCCGCCGCCAGTACTCCGCAGCACGAGTAGGGCACACCTACCATATCGAAATAGCCTTGCAAAAGTCCGTTTTCACCCGGGGTGCCATGTATCGTGATATATGCGAGGGCAAATTTCGCTTTTTCGCCATTACAAGTGAACGAAAAGTCATTCTTATCAATCGGGATTTTCATACCTGTCGGTAGCTCTACCAACCAATCATCGGCGGTTATTTCCACCGGATAGATGTTATATCTCTCGGGGTCGAGAAACGAGACAACCCCTTGCGCACTCTTCCGTGACACAACGTTTTCGGAAGAGTATCCGCCGTAAACCACGGCTATATTTTTCTTCTGCATTGTCTTATATGTTTTTTGAAACTGTTTTTATGAAACCGGGATAAATTTTTCAAGAAAATTTCAGACAGCTTCTAAAAACAGTTTCTTTATATATTGTATCGAGTTTTCTATAATTCTCTATTCCATCATTTCACGACTACCCACATAGGTGCGCCAGCGCTCTATCAATCGTGTCATATCATCGGGCAATTCCGAGTCGAAGAAAAGGCGTTCACCGGTGGTCGGGTGGGTAAATCCCAACGTTTTGGCATGCAACGCTTGTCGAGGACAGGCCTCAAAACAATTCTGAACAAACTGCCGATACTTGGCAAACGTAGTACCCTTCAGCACCTCATCACCTCCATAACGAGCATCGTTGAACAGGGTATGTCCTATGTATTTCATGTGTACACGTATCTGGTGGGTACGTCCGGTTTCGAGGCGACACTCCACCAACGATACGTAACCCAGCTGTTCGAGTGTGGAGTAATGGGTTACAGCCGTTTTTCCTTGGTCTCCATCGGGAAATACAGTCATTTGCAACCGATCTTTAGGATTACGACCTATATTACCCTCGATACGACCTTCGGACTCTTCCATACGTCCCCATACCAATGCCACATACTTGCGCGATGTGGTTTTGTCAAAGAATTGTTTCCCCAATGAGGTCTTGGCCTCGGGCGTCTTGGCTATGACAAGAAGTCCCGACGTATCTTTATCGATACGATGTACCAACCCGAGGCGAGGATCGGTCACATCAAAATTCTTATCATCGCGAAAGCGATATGCCAACGCGTTAAGCAATGTGCCCGAGTAGTTGCCATGCCCCGGATGTACCACAAGGCCTGCCGGCTTGTTCACTACCAGCAGTTCACTATCTTCATACACAACATCGAGGGGTATATTTTCGGGAAGTATTTCATTTTCATAGGGCGGACGGTCCATCACTATCGATACGACATCGCGCGGTTTCACCCTATAATTCGATTTTACAGGTTTGCCATTGACCAATATGCAACCGGCCTCGGCCGCCTGCTGTATGCGATTGCGCGACACGCTGATATGCTCTACAAGAAACTTATCGACACGCAACAACTCCTGTCCCTTCTCGGCAACAAGTTTATAATGCTCGTACATCTCCCGGCTATCGCCGTCGTCAAGCTCTATATCGTCGGCATACAGTTTATCTTCGACCATATATCAACAAAGATTAATCCGTTTTGGATAGCCCTTAATATTCAGGATCAAGTATTTCGTCATACGAGGACAGGGTATCGGGAGCCACAGATACCGTATCGTGCGCCGTCACGGTTTTACGCGTCGGAGCATACATTCCATTTCCCACAGCCAATGTGAGTTGTGTAGTCAATGGCAGTTTATCGCCGGCAAATACCGGTGAACCCAATGCCGATACACTCAGCACCAAATCCTTATATTCCGAATTCCAATATACGATGTGAGGCGTTGGAAATCCCAGACCTTTCAATATGGCCTCGGCCTGACGGAAAGACAAATCATTCAATTCGGGTATTGATACCTTACGAGGATAGAGCGCATTGACGGTAAGATATATCGTTCGGCCCTCTTTCACCTCACTGCCGGCTTGTGGCACCTGATCGACCACCACACCACCGGACATATCCTCTACATATATCGAGTCGATGACCATAGAGCGCATATGTTGCTCGTGCAGAGCCACGTCGGCATCGGTATAGTACAATCCCGAGACATCGGGCACCACAAACGATTCACCATGGCGGGTATAACCATCGAGCCACAAAAAGGTTATAAACACACCTCCCACAACCACCAGCAGAATAAGCAGGATATGTAATATTACAAATCGGATACGTACACGAATTTTCACAATAAGCAGTTTTTAGATGTTGTTTTCACGGTATGTCAGCAATCCCGTAACACACCATATAGATATGTGGCAAAGATAACTATTATTTCAGAGGTTTGGTATGTATCGCAACATATTTTTCGGCAACAGATGTTGTATAACCCGCTATTTTCTTAAAAAAGTTTATACGACAACAAACTTTTCTTCAAAGTGATTATCTTTGTCTCGCAAAGACATCAAGGACAAATAATGAGAAAACAGGTTTCTATTATATGGTTTATCATCAGCGCTATACTCATAGTGCTTACCGGTGCGCTCATCGGGTATGTATATTGGCAACGCAATGAAATGAAGGCCTATAAAGAACAGGTACTATTAGAGGCCGAACGCGAACGCTTGGAAGAGGAATATGCCGCCATATCGCAAGAGTACAGCCACTACGAGGGCCACAAGGCCTGGCTCAGCAACGACTCACTCGTGCAACAGCTCGACAGGGAGAAGCAACGCGTACAGCGATTGCTCGAGGAACTGCGCACCCGAAAAGACTTCAATACCGCCACTATCGACTCGTTGCAATCTGAGTTGAAAACATTACGCAATCGCATACGTATATATCAAGCGAAAATCGATTCTCTCAGCCAAGAAAACAAACTATTGCAAGCCGAGAAAGACGAGGCTCTGAATCGTTACAAGAGGGCGACACAAGCTGCCAACCAATTACAAAAAGACAACGAAGCACTCAACGAGAAAGTAAATCAAGCGGCGCAACTCGGCACATCGGAACTCTCCATCACCACTCTCAATAAGCGGGGACGAAAGAGTAAAGACAACGACAAAATAGAGAAGATAAAGATTTCTTTTGTCATCGACCACAATCCCGTAGCCGCTACGGGTGAGAAAAACATTTATGTCTGCATCAAGAAGCCCGACGGTTCCACGTTGGTCAAGGATCGTACCAATAGTTTCATCGTCCAAGGCAACGAATACTATTACTCTCTACACCAGATTATAGACTATATGGGTGTAGATGAAAAGCTGTATTTTCAATGGAAGGTCGAAGAATATCTGCCCGCAGGTGAATACATTGTAGAGCTGTATGCCGACAGCCGGCTCATAGGCCAAGGCTCATTCTCCCTCGAAGAGTAATCTCGATTATAACAAACCCATTTCCCCTTCAGTCCGCCGAAAATATTCGACGGACTTTTTTTATCTCGCTCCAACAAAATCGGGTGTTAAAATGTATTTATAAAAAACATCAATAAACATTACCCGATGAAAAAACTACTCATTTTATCGGTCTTAGTATGGGGGACATTTCTTTCGGTTGACGCCCGCCTGACACTCACGCTCGACACTTGCAGACAGATGGCGCTGAGCAACAACAAGCAATTACGTATAGCCGAAGCCAAAATAAAACTCGCGCGATACCAACGTCGAGAGGCTTTTTCCGCCTATCTGCCCCACATCGACATCGCCGGTGGATACTTGTACAATTCCCGTAAAATATCTCTTTTGGATAAGGAGCTACAACAATCTCTACCTCAAATCGGTACCGTTCTATCGCAACAAATTTCAAGTGTGGCCGCCAACAATCCCGAGTTGGCTCAATATATCGCCCTACTCGGCGAAATCGACATATCCTCACTCCTGAATAATGCAGGAGAAACTATCGTTGATGCCCTGAGTCTCGACACCCGCAACATTTTCGTAGGGGGGCTCTCACTCTCTCAGCCACTCTACACCGGTGGAAAAATACGTGCCTACAACCAAATAGCCCGACACAACGAGGAATTGGCCGAGAGCCAATACAACACCGCCGCCCAGGACATCGTATATCGAGTTGAGGTGCTCTACTGGCAAGTCATATCGCTATCCTACAAAAAAGAGCTTGCCACAAGCTATCTGCAACTGCTCGACACACTCCATCGCGACATAGAAATAATGCACGACGAGGGCGTTGCCACCCATAGCGACGTGTTGTCGGTCGCCGTGCGGGTAAACGAGGCTCAAGTAGAGCTTTCGCGGGTACTCGACGGCCTGTGCTTAGCCAAAATGGTATTGGCGCAAGTATGCGGCATGGACCTCGATACCCAATACTCGCTAATCGACGAAACAGCAGAAATCGAAACTGCATATAGAGACCAACGCTTCCCCATCGATATGAACGATGTTTTCGCACATCGCAGTGAGATACAAAGTCTTATACAAGTCGAGCAAATTTATCGCAACCGACAACGCATAGTCATGGCCGAGATGCTACCCTCTATCGCGTTATCGGGAAACTATATCATTTCCAACCCGAACATTTACAACGGATTCGAAAAGAAATTCAAGGGTGCGTTCAACATCGGGATTGTGCTACGTGTTCCTATCCTGCATTGGGGCGAGAACCTCTATAAATATCGGGCGGCCAAAATCGACACCTACATCTCTCACCTCACTATCGACGACGCCAAAGACGAAATCAGACTACAAGTAAGACAAGCTACGTTCAAAATCGACGAATCGCGAAAACGACTCGATATGTGCCGTAAAAATATGGAAAGCGCCAATCAGAATCTTCTCAACGCACATATAGGCTTCGAGGAGGGCGTCATAGCCACAAGTAATCTGTTGGAGGCCCAAACCGCCTGGGTTAAAGCCCGCACGGAACTCATCAACGCCCATATCGATACCCGTATGTGCGAAACATATCTCAACAAGGCATTGGGGCTCACAACTTATTGCATCACAACAAGATACCCAAAATAAACACTATAATATATGGACAATCGTCAAAAGAAAACAGAGACGCGGTTAATCATAGGCCTCTCCGCTATCGTCGCCGTCATCATACTCCTGGCCATCGCCGGCTTTGTACTGCTATCGCCCCCTGCCGAGACCATTCAGGGACAAGCCGAGGCTACCGAGATACGTATATCGGGAAAACTGCCCGGGCGCATCGCCGAGTATCGTGTATCCGAGGGACAATATGTGCATCGGGGCGACACATTAGTGCGTATATCATCGCCCGACGCCGAAGCCCGACTACAACAGGCCTCGGCCATGGAAAGCCTGTATAAAGCCGAGAACGAAAAGGTGGATAATGGCGCCCGGGCAGAGGTCATACAATCGGCTCACGATATATGGCAACAAGCCGTTGCCGCTCGCGATATTGCCCGCAAATCGTACGACCGCATGGAGGCGCTTTTCCGCAAGGGGGTGGTATCGGAGCAGAAACGCGATGAGGCTAAGGCCCAATACGAGGCAATGACGGCTGCCGCAAATGCCGCTTACGCCCAATATGATATGGCTCGTAAAGGGGCTCAAAAAGAGGACAAAGAGGCTGCATCGGCTATGGTACGCGCCGCACAAAGTGGGGTAAACGAAGTAAAATCCATCTTGGCCGACTCCTACCTTACCACACCCATCGATGGTGAGATTTCCGAGATATTTCCCCATGTGAGCGAGTTGGTCGGCACCGGAGCGCCTATCATGAATGTATTACAACTCGATGATATATGGGTGACATTCAACGTGCGAGAAGAATTGCTCGACGTATTGCACATGGGCGAAGTAATACAGGCCGTAATACCGGCTCTCGGCAACCGGGTTGTCGCATTGGAGATATTTTACATCAAAGATATGGGCGACTATGCCGTATGGCGAGCGACCAAAGCGACAGGAGGATACGACGCCCGTACATTCCAAATCAAAGCTCGCCCCACAGAACCGATAGAGTATCTCCGCCCGGGTATGTCGGTACTGATTACACCCGAACAGAAATAACCACCCTTCATGAAGTCCGCCGGCATAATAAACGCATTATGGAATACATTCCATCGTGAGATACGACGATTGGTATCGCGTCGCATCTACATTTTCACGATGATTATTGTACCCATATTCAGCTTTGTCTTTTTCCTCACCTTATTGCGCGACGGACTGCCTCATCGACTGTCTGTCGCCGTCATCGACAACGATTACAGTTCCACATCGCGAGAGCTGACGCGCCAGCTCACCGCATATAATACCCTCGATATTACCACTCGATACCGCAACTTCACGGAGGCTCGCCAAGCCATGCAGCGAGGTGAAATATTCGGCTTCCTATCGATACCCGATGACTTCGAGGCCGATTTATTCGCCGAACGACAACCCCAAATCGCCTATTTTACCAACGAGACCTATTTCATTCCCGGTGCGTTGATTTACAAAAGTCTCACTACCATGACTACCCTCGCATCGGGTGTGGTCGTCAAGCAAAATCTGCTTGTTCAAGGGGAATATGATAGAGATATTACCGCTCAACTGCAACCGATACCTGTCGATATGCACCCACTGGGCAATCCTTGGATCAACTACTCGATATACCTCAACAACAATTTCTTACCGGGTATTCTCGAATTGCTTATACTGCTTACCACCCTGTTTTCGATAGGTACGGAGATAAAATACTCCACCTCGCGCGAATGGTTGCTCTCGGCTCACAACAATATATTACTCGCTATCGCAGGCAAACTGCTCCCTCAAACTATCATCTTTTTCGCCATGGGCTGTTTGTGCTTATCGTTACTCTATGGATATTCCGATTTCCCCTTGCTTTGCGGCGCTTGGCCCATGCTCACGGCTATGTTGTTGTTCGTATTGGCAGTGCAAGGATTGGGAGTGTTCCTATTCTGCCTGTTACCTTCGCTGCGAGTGTCGTTGAGCGTCGCTTCTTTGCTTGGTGTGGTATCGTTCTCGCTCACCGGATTTTCCTTCCCGGCCGAGGCCATGTACTCTACATTCAGGTTGTGGAGCGATATATTACCCTTGCGGCACTATTTCCTCATCTATGCCGAGCAGGCCTTGAATGGTGCTTCACTGTTTTACAGCCGCATACACTATATCGCCTTGCTTATTTACGCGCTATTACCCCTACCATTTTTACCTCTGCTAAAAAGAGCCTTACAGCAACAAGTATATCTCCCCTAAATCTTTCTCCATGAAATCTATCGGACTAAGCAAGCTTCGCAATATTCTATATATATGGTATAGAGAATATCGTGTTGTATTTCACGATACAGGCGTCGTATTGTTCTTCATCGCATTACCCCTCGCCTACCCCTTGTTATATGCGTCGATATACAATCCCGAGGTGGTACGCGACTCACCTATCGCCGTGGTGGACAATTCCCGCACGATGACCAGTCGGGAACTATGTCGCCGAATAGATGCCGCTCCGGAAACTAAAATCGTATCGTATTGCGCCAATATGGAAGAGGCAAAAGAATTGATACACCGACGGATATGCCTCGGCATACTCGAAATTCCCCACGACTTCAACAAGAAAATCATGCGGGGTACTCAAAGTCCGGTTATATTCTATTCGGATATGAGCATACTGCTCAACTACAAAAACTACCTCGCTACCCTCACCGACATCACCCTCGACATGGGGAAAGAATTGCAAAGTCGAAAACTCGTCGGCGCTACACGCGAACAGACCGATATAGCCACCAACCCCATACCCCACTATTCCATCGTACTATACAACCCTACCGAGGGGTTCGCCTCTTTCCTTATGCCGGCGCTCCTGGTCATCATTATACAACAAAGCATTCTTTTGGGGATAGGGCTTATTCGTGGCGAAGAATATGAGCGACACCTACATTCTCTCCGTGGTGACACACTCATTGGCAAATCGCTATGCTATTACAGCCTCTATTTAGTAATTATCCTATATGTACTATACATTGTTCCGCGATTGTTTGACTATCCCCAATGGGGAAATCGGTGGGAGATATTCACCTTCACGACACCTTTTCTGCTCTCCTCCATCTTCTTCGGGCACACTCTCGCCCTCTTTGTACGTGAACGGGAAAGTGTTTTTCTCGTCATCGTATTCACCTCTATGATATTTTTGTTTCTCAGCGGGGTTACATGGCCCTACGACCGTATACCCTTAGTATGGAAAATCGTCGGGGCGCTTATACCCTCGACATGGGGCGTGGAAGGATTTATACGCATGAACACCGACGCCGCTACGCTATATGACGTGCGGGGCGAATATCTCGTCCTGTGGGGGCTCACGATTTTATACTTCGGCACAGCAATTTTGGGGAATAAATGGCTATCTTTGTCCACTCAAAAACAACTTCAAAATGAAGCACGATAAACATCAACGTTCAAGGAAGATATTCTTTACCGATTTCATATTGTTTTTGTTGTTCCTGCCACTCTTTATCGGCGGGCTGTTTCTACACTTTGCCGGCCATGGAGACAACCACGAATGTTGGCACACACTGGCGCTTATTCACGTTATAATCGCCCTATTATTTCTCATCTGCACAGGACGGCATATCCTACACCATTGGAATTGGTACAAAACCCTCTCGAAGGGACTTGGCAAAAAGAGTCGTATCACCCTCATCGTCACAATTTTATTTATTATCGAGACGCTTACCGGAATATATTTACTGATTTGGGGCGAAGGAGCCAATAGCGATATAGGACTTCTTCATTATCAATTAGGCATTGTTTGGGCCATTTTTGCCTGCGGACATACTATAAAAAGATTCAAGATACTGAAAAGAGGTCTGGCACGATAGCACCGGACCTCTTATTGTAATTTTTTTGGAATCGGCCTTTCTACCGCCTCAAGACCTTCACGCCCACATCGGTGATACCTTGTAGGCACTCCTCGCGCATACCTTGCTGTATAGCAATATGCCACGTACCCGAGTGGGGAAATCGCAAACTCTCTTTATACATTTCGCGCTGTTGCATCGTAGCCCCGATACCCGAGCCATACCAACGGCCATACTCATCGGCCAACCTACAGTTGAGAGTATCAATCGTTTGCGTGCCGTCGGGTGCCACCAAGGTCGCAAACAGCCACAAATTGCGATACCGATACTCATCGGTATATCTCAGCCCTATCGATACCTCGTACACCCCTATCGTATCACTTACCGGGACAGGTATCAATAGTAAAGAATCGGCATACCACCCCGTAGAGGGTATATGCCGATATTGTTGCATGTTGTTGGCCTCGAAATTGCAAGCCGACAACACGATGGCTACGAATAGCGATACAATAATACTATTCGCCGTTACCGGGATTCTGCTTATTCTGCGCATTATCTCCATTTCTGAAGTTACGACGATTGCCACGATGGTTGTTGTTACGGCGATTATCGAAACGACGATGATTGTTTCGCTGATTGCCGTTATCGGGCGACGCACCTCCGGCTACCGATTGCGTATCGGGCGTAGGTTGCGAGGGCATAGGTCTATCGTTCATCGGCTCGTTGCGCTGACGCTTCTTTTTACGATTATTCCCGCCACCACCGTTGTTCTGACGATTTTTCTTATCAAATCGGGTGAGGCTGTCTTGTCCCACCACATCTTCGAATTCCTTACGTACGGGTTCCGCATCACCGGCTACCGCCAACGTATCGGGTTTCACGCCTCGTTTATTGAGGGCTATCACCTCGAACACTCGCGAGGCATCGACCGTTACCAAGTTGGCCGCGACCTCTTTCGATGACGAATAGGTGAGCTGACGTTTGAATATATCGGTTTTGAAGTGGTAGAACGTACCCTCCAACGTTTCGAGAGGTATCTCACGCGAAGGCAGACGTTTCTGGCCCTCGACATAGGCATCGACCTCGAAATTGAGACAGCATTTGAGTTTGGCACATTGCCCGGCTAGTTTTTGCGGGTTGAGCGATATATCCTGATAACGGGCCGCGCTGGTGGCCACCGACACAAAGTTGGTCATCCACGACGAGCAACACAATTGGCGTCCGCAGGGGCCTATTCCGCCTATACGTCCGGCCTCTTGGCGGGCACCTATTTGTTTCATCTCTATACGCACACGGAATACCTCGGCCAGCACCTTTATCAGTTGGCGGAAGTCCACACGGTCGTCGGCAATATAGTAGAATATGGCTTTGTTACCGTCGCCTTGGTACTCCACATCGCCGATTTTCATATTCAGATGCAAATCCTCGGCAATCTTGCGAGCGCGCAACATGGTCGAGTGTTCACGAGCCTTCGCCTCCTTATATTTTTCCAAATCATTGGGTTTGGCTTTGCGATATACCCGTTTCAAATCGGGATTATCAAGGCGCACGCCGTTTTTCTTCATCTGCAACAGCACAAGTCGACCGGTAAGTGTCACCACCCCGATGTCGTGCCCCGGATTACCCTCCACGGCAACGATATCGCCTTTTTCGAGGCGCAGATGCACCGAGTTTTTATAGTAACCCTTCCGCGTATTCTTGAATTGCACCTCTACCATTTCGGTATCGTCGTGCGACTCGGGTATATCGGCCAACCAGTCGTAACAACCAAGCTTCCCGCCACACTGCGAAGTTACCGCCGAGGTGAGATCGGCCGTCGGCTGTTCCGATGCAGGAATATTATTTATATTTTCGGGTTGTTTATTATCCATAGTTTGAAGTTTTAATACAATCTGCCACGGAAAAAATCCGTGACAGTGTAAAAATTTTGAAGCGATTGTTTTTCGAGAAAATTCAAAACAGCTTCTCAAACTACTTGGCGAAACTTACGGCGCGTGTTTCGCGTATTACCGTAATCTTCACCTGTCCGGGATAGGTCATTTCGTCTTGAATACGCTTTGCTATTTCGGCCGACAATGCTTCTATTTCAGAATCATCTATCTTATCGGCTCCCACAATCACGCGCAATTCGCGACCGGCCTGTATGGCATAGGTCTTAAGCACACCGGGATAGGAGAGCGCCAGTTGCTCGAGATCGTTGAGACGTTTGATGTAGGCCTCCACGATTTCACGACGGGCACCGGGACGGGCTCCCGATATGGCATCACACACCTGCACGATGGGTGCAATGAGACTTGACATCTCGGTCTCGTCGTGGTGTGCGCCTATGGCGTTGCATATCTCGGGTTTCTCTTTGTATTTCTCGGCCAGTTTCATACCCAACAGTGCGTGTGGCAGTTCAGGCTCATCGTCGGGCACTTTACCTATATCGTGTAACAAGCCGGCACGTTTAGCCTTTTTGGGGTTAAGTCCGAGTTCCGAAGCCATGATGGCACACAGATTGGCTGTCTCGCGCGAGTGTTGCAAGAGGTTCTGTCCATACGACGAACGATATTTCATCTTACCTACAAGGCGTATAAGCTCGGGGTGCAGACCATGTATTCCGAGGTCGATGGTGGTGCGTTTACCGGTCTCGATAATCTCATCTTCAACTTGTTTGCGCACCTTGGCCACCACCTCTTCGATACGGGCGGGGTGGATACGTCCGTCGGTCACTAATTGGTGCAAGGCCAATCGGGCTATTTCGCGACGCACGGGGTCGAAGCCCGACAATACGATAGCCTCGGGCGTGTCATCTACGATTATCTCTATACCGGTAGCGGCTTCGAGTGCACGAATGTTACGGCCCTCACGACCGATGATGCGACCTTTTATCTCGTCGCTATCGATGTGGAATACCGTCACCGAGTTTTCGATGGCTGTCTCCGTAGCGACACGTTGTATGGTCTTCACCACAATGCTCTTGGCCTCTTTATTGGCTGTCATGCGAGCCTCGTCCATTATGTCGTTGATATACGATGCCGCTTGTGTTTTGGCCTCCTCTTTGAGCGACTCTACAAGACGGTCTTTTGCCTCCTCGGCCGACAAGCCCGAGATATGTTCGAGTTTCTCTATCTCGGCTTTATGCAGGCGTTCCAATTCCTGTTTTTTCTTCTCCACGACATCTACCTGAGTGTCGAGGTTGGCACGAACGGCCTCAGTTTCGGATTTTTTACGTTGTAACTCCTGTTGCTGCTGGTTGAGTTGCATTTCGCGCTGACGCACTTTGGCCTCGGCCGACTGCACTTTCGAGCTACGCACGGCAAGTTGTTTTTCGAGATCGGCTTTCATGGAGATGAATTTCTCTTTCACTTCAAGCATTTTATCTCGTTTTATCGTCTCGGCCTCGGCTCGTGCATCGTTGAGAATGGAGCTGGTACGAGAGCTGAGGCGTACTTTGTAGAGTATGGCGCATATCACCAATGCTACAACCACGCCTACCAGGATTCCGGTTGATAATGATACAATTTCCATTTTATTATATTTTAAGTTCAAAAAAACGCACCACATCAATACGATATAGTATTGTTGCAGTGCGGGTTATAACGTGTGTATTACAATCTGTTCAGCCCCGACTTTCATCGGTATCTTGCAGATGGCGTTCAAGTTCCGAATTGATACGACGCAGCTTTTCGGCCAGTATATCGGCATCTTTCGAGGCGCTCAACGCCAAATAGTCATAAGCTATTTCCCATGCCACCACCGATATTATATCTTGCATATCGGTTTGCTTTGAGCAGGACATCAGCTTCTGATATTTTTCAAATCGCTCATTCACCACATCGGCGGCACCCCGCGCAAATGGTTCTTGCTCTTCGAGTTTATCGCGCTCGATGTAAAACGAGTACGAGCGATTAGCTATTGTAACAGTTATTCGTTGCTTAGGTTGTTTATCGTCCATGACATCTAATTATTTAACAACGAGATGCACTTATCGATTTCCCGCACCAATTTGTCAAATCGGCGACGAGCCGCCTCCACGTCACCCTCCTTGGCGACTGCAGCTTGCGCCGTTTGTCGATTTCGATATTGCATTTTCAAGTCGTTCACTTCATTTTGCAATCGGGCTATCTCGGCATTTTTTGCAAGCAATTCCTCGTTCAAGGCCTCGCAACGCTTCGACAGCGTTTTATGGCGTTCCATCAATTCCTCCACGTGATTACGCAGACTTTCTATTATAATATTGGTATTCTCCGCCATTCTATATCAAAATCTACACAAATATACTAACTCTATCCGAATTGACCAACAAGTCGCACATATTTTTCGATTTATTTTAATTATTTTCACTTCTCATATAAAGATTGTTTGTATCTTTGCAATGAAAATAGGTGTTAAGAAAAAGCATTTAATTCCATTGAAAATCAGTGAGATTGCATATCAACTGATAAATTATTATACCGATTCCTTGATGAAAAAACACATCTGCGGAATCGGATTTTGATATATAACAACATCAAAAAACATAAAATCATCTTTATGAAACTAATCCAAAAATCTATCCGATTTGTCGCTTGTACGACGCTGTGCGCGACATTGCTTTCCTGCGGAGGCAACACTCAAGATCGTGGCGAACTTGTTCCCGAATACAATGTCATGACCATAGAACCGGCCGCCATGGAGTGGTATAGTCACTACCCCGCCTCTATCAAAGGTAAACAAGACATAGCCGTTCGCCCCAATGTAAGTGGATTCATCACAGAATTGTGCGTCGATGAAGGTTCGGTCGTAAAACCCGGACAAGTACTCTTCGTTATCGATACGATTCCTTATAAAGCCGCATTGAAAGTGGCCGAGGCTAATGTAGAAGTAGCAAAAGCCGGTACCGAAACCGCACGCCTCACTGCCGAGAACAAAAAAGAATTGTATAATAAAGGCATCGTGAGCGAATACGATATGCAACTCGCTGCCAATGCTTACGCACAAGCGCAAGCCCAGTTGGCGCAAGCCGAGGCTCAACTCGTAAACGCCCGCAACAACGACTCATACACCCGTGTGACCAGCCCCCTGAGTGGCGTTGTCGGTGAAATACCTTTCCGTGAGGGTAGTCTCGTATCGCCCTCATCGGCAACACCTCTCACCACCGTATCCGACAACTCCGAAATGTATGTATATTTCTCTATGAATGAGCGTCAGATACTGGAACTCGCCGGCCAATATGGTGCCAACAATTTCTTAAAAAACCTTCCGAATGTATCGTTGCAATTGGCCGATGGTAGCGTATATACCCTGCAAGGAAAGATTGAGACCGCCAGCGGTATCATCGACACCCAAACCGGATCTTCTACCCTGCGTGCCACCTTCAAAAACCCCGATCGTCTGTTGCGTAGCGGTGGTAGCGGCGTAGTACTTATTCCCATGAAAGACGAGACCGCCATTCTCGTTCCACAAAAAGCGACCTTCGAGATACAAGACAAAAAATTTGTGTATGTACTCAACGACGACATGACCATACACGCTACCGAAATAAAAATCGCCTCGATCGACAATGGTAAAGAGTATAAAGTATTGTCGGGCGTTGCCGCCGGCGATCGTATCGTCATCGAAGGCATCAACTCACTCCGAGATGGTATGACCATAAAAGTGGCCCAATAACAAATAAAAAACTTCCTCTATTATAATATAAGGTAAAAAGATATGAAGTTAGACAGATTTATCAACCGTCCGGTGCTATCGACCGTAATATCCATATTTATGGTCATACTGGGTATATTGGGATTGGCCTCAATTCCTATCACGCAATACCCCGATATCGCACCTCCTACCATACAAGTATCGACCACCTACACCGGTGCCAATGCCCAAACCGTGCTCAACAGTGTCATCGCACCGCTCGAAGAATCTATCAATGGTGTAGAAGATATGTTGTATATGACATCACAAGCCACCAACACCGGTCGTGCCACTATTACGGTATATTTCAAACAAGGTACCGACCCCGATATGGCCGCGGTAAACGTACAAAACCGTGTAACCAAAGCACAAGGTCTGCTCCCGGCCGAGGTAACACAAGTGGGTGTCGTCACGCAAAAACGCCAGACAAGTATGTTGATGGTGTTTGCCTTGTATAGTAAAGACGATTCTCATGACCTCGCATTCCTCGAAAACTACGCCAAAATCAACGTATTACCCCAAATACAACGTGTGCCGGGTGTGGGCGACGCCAGCGTAATGGCCGCCGACTACTCCATGCGTATATGGCTCAAGCCCGACATTATGGCTCAATATGGGCTGATGCCGAGCGATATAGCAGGCATACTTGCCGAACAGAATATCGAGGCCGCCCCCGGTCAATTTGGTGAGCAAGGACAACAGTCATTCCAATACGTACTTACCTATAAAGGCCGCCTGCAAACCGCCGAAGAATTTGGCGATATGGTCATAAAGGCTACCGCTGATGGTAAAATATTATATCTCAAAGATATTGCCGACATAGAACTGGGACGACTCACCTATGGATTCAAAAACTTCGTGAATGGTCACAACGCCGTGGCCACCATGGTGTACCAAACCGCCGGCTCCAATGCCACCGAAATCATCGGTAATATACAGAAACTGCTCAAAGATGTAGAGAAAGACCTCCCCGCCGGTGTAGCCATCGAAGAGACCATGAGTGCCAACGACTTCTTGTTCGCCTCTATCTACGAGGTAATCAAGACTCTTATCGAGGCATTTATTCTCGTATTCTTCGTGGTATATATCTTCTTACAGGATATGCGCTCTACCCTCATTCCGGCTATTGCCATTCCGGTATCACTCATCGGTACATTCTTCGCACTCTACCTCATTGGCTTCTCACTCAACCTTCTGACACTTTGTGCCTTGGTACTCGCCATCGCGATAGTGGTCGACGACGCGATAGTGGTCGTCGAGGGAGTACACGCCAAACTCGACCAAGGGTATAAATCAGCTCGCAAGGCCTCTATCGATGCCATGGGCGAGTTGTCGGGTGCTATCCTTTCCATTACCCTTGTGATGATGTCGGTGTTTATTCCCGTGAGTTTCATGACCGGTACATCAGGTACTTTCTATCGCCAATTCGGTATCACCATGGCCATCGCCATCGGATTCTCGGCTATCAACGCTTTGACATTAAGTCCCGCGTTGTGTGCCATCTTGTTGAAACCACACCAGAACCACGATGGTAAAAAGCCCTCGTTGGCAAGTCGCTTCCACACCTCGTTCAACGTGGCTTATAACGCCCTGCTCAATAAATACAAAGGCGGTGTAACATTCTTTGTGCGACATAAAAAAATATCATTTGCCACGGTCATTGCCGGTATCGCGTTGATGGTTTACCTCATGAATATAACTCCTACGGGACTTATCCCCAATGAGGACACCGGTACTATCATGGCGACCGTCGATATGCAACCGGGTACTTCGCAAGAGCGTACCGAAGAGGCTATGGCCGAAGTCGATAAAATCATTCGCTCCCACCCTGCCGTAAAGAGTTGCACCGAAATTGTCGGTTTCAGTTTTATCGGCGGACAAGGAAATACATACGGTTCATACATTGTGAAATTGAAACCTTGGGACGAGCGTACCGAGAAGGGTATGGACGTGAACTCGGCCATCGGTGCCATATATATGCAGTGCAAAACACAAGTAAAAGATGCGCGTGTACTCTGCTTCGCTCCGCCTATGATTCCGGGTTATAGTATCAGTAACGGTTTCGAGCTCAACTTGCAAGACAAGACCGGTGGTTCTCTCGACGATTTCTATACAGTAACACAGGGCTTCCTTGCCGAACTGCAAAAACGTCCCGAAATCGCCATGGCATCAACCACGTTCAATCCCTCATTCCCCCAATACATGGTAGATGTAGATGTCGCCAAATGTAAAAAAGCCGGTATAAGTCCACGCGACGTGTTGGCTGCATTACAGGGTTACATGGGCGGTCTCTACGCATCGAACTTCAACCGTTTCGGTAAACTCTATCGTGTAATGATACAGGCCGAGCCGGGTGCTCGTATAAACCCCGAGAGTCTCAACAACATAAAGATACGTAACGGCAGCGAGATGGCACCCATCACCTCGTTTATCACCTTGAAGAAGGTGTATGGTCCTGACAACATCAAGCGTTTCAATATGTTTACCGCCATCACCATCAATGGTAACCCCGCCGATGGATACAGCTCGGGAGAGGCTATCAAGGCCATCGAGGAGGTTGCCGCCAGCACCCTACCCGTAGGTTATGGTTACGAGTTCTCGGGTATGACGCGTGAGGAGCAAAGTTCGAGTAGCGGCACCACCGCCATCATTTTCATGCTCTGTCTCGTCTTCGTTTACCTGTTGCTGAGTGCACAGTACGAAAGTTACATCATGCCCTTGTCGGTAATATTTTCTATTCCCTTCGGATTGGCAGGAGCCTTCATATTTGCTTGGCTCATGGGGGTAGAAAACAACAT
The DNA here is from genome assembly GCA_017462265.1 of Coprobacter sp. Lineage (GTDB taxonomy): Bacteria > Bacteroidota > Bacteroidia > Bacteroidales > UBA11471 > Caccoplasma. The sequence continues at coordinate 21,009 of JAFTRN010000050.1, forward strand.
CTACCTGCAAATCGCGCTCATCATGCTCATCGGTCTGTTGGCCAAGAATGCCATTCTTATCGTCGAGTTTGCCCTCGAACGTCGTCGTACCGGTATGCCCATTATCAATGCGGCCATCAGTGGTGCCGCCGCCCGTCTGCGTCCTATCCTCATGACTTCATTGGCCATGGTTATCGGTCTGTTGCCTATGATGTTCGCCCACGGTGTAGGTGCCAATGGTAACAGCACACTGGGTTCGGGTGCCGTAGGTGGTATGTTCATCGGTATGATATGCCAGATTTTCATCGTGCCGGCCCTGTTCGTAGTATTCCAGATAATCCAAGAAAAGATCAGCCCGCTGAAATGGGACGACCTCGATAACAAAGATGTTATCGCGGAAATCGAACAATATGCCAAGTCAAAATAGTGATAACCCCGTAAAAACATACGTATGAAACGAATCACTCTATATATGATATGCGGCATCGCCTTGACCTTATCGCTCAACAGTTGCCACATATATAAGAAATATCAACGTCCCGACGTCGCTACCGAAGGGTTGTTCCGCGATACCGTATCGCTGACCGACACCTTGGCCGCCGACGACCAGAACATCGGAAATCTTCCGTGGGAAGAGATATTTACCGACCCGGCTCTGCAAGAGCTCATAAGAGCCGGTCTCGAAAAGAACAGCGACTTACAGAGCGCCATGTTGCAAGTAGAGGCCGCTCAGGCTAATTTCAGAGCCGCCCGACTGGCATTCCTGCCGGCACTCAACCTCGCCCCACAAGGCAGTGTAAGCAGCTTCGATGGCAGCAAGGCCACATGGACCTACAACGTGCCGGTTGTGGCAAGTTGGGAAATCGACATCTTCGGTCGCCTGCTCAACTCGAAACGCAACGCCCAAACCGCACTGAAGCAGACCAAGGCCTACGCGCAAGCCGTACGCACGCAAATAATCTCGGCTATCGCCAACGGCTACTACACCCTGCTGATGCTCGACAAGCAACTCGAAATCACCGAGGAGACCTCACGTCTGTGGAATCAAAGCGTAGAGACCATGCGCTCGATGAAACTGGCCGGTATGCTCAACGAGGCCGCCGTAGTTCAAGGTGAGGCCAACAGCTACATGATTGCCGCCTCGATACCCGCCCTGCGTCGTCAGATACGCGAGACCGAGAACGCCCTCTCCACCCTGCTTTACCAAGCTCCGCAGAGCATCAAGCGCGGTACGTTCGAGAGCCAAAATCTCCCCGACATTCTGCACGTGGGTGTGCCCGTGGATATGCTCTCCAATCGCCCCGATGTGCAAGCTGCCGAGCTTTCTCTCGCATCGGCCTATTACTCGACCAACATCGCCCGCTCGGCTCTCTACCCCAATCTGGTAATATCAGGTTCGGCCGGTTGGACCAACTCGGCCGGTAGCGCGATTGTAAACCCGGGAAAAATCTTGTTGTCGGCAGCCGCGTCGCTCACTCAGCCCATCTTCAATCGCGGCAGCAATCTGGCTCGTCTGAAAGCAGCCAAGGCTCAACAGGAAATTGCCGCCATTAACTTCCAACAAACTATTCTCAACGCCGGTAAAGAGGTGAGCAACGCGCTCTACCAATACCAATCGTACAAGGAGGCTCACGAGCAACGCGTGCAACAAGTGGCTTCGCTCGAAAAAGCCGTCGAATACACCGAGTCGCTCATGAAACTCGGAACATCGACCTACCTCGAAGTGCTTACCGCACAACAATCGCTATTGAGCGCGCAACTCTCCGAGATTGCCGACAGCTATCAATGTATGGTATCGGTGGTAAGTCTCTACCACGCCTTGGGCGGTGGCCGAGAAATAGAGGAACAATCAACTAAATAATCTCACAGCCATGATTAGTAATTTAGCTTATGTAGATCCCAAAGCCGTGATAGGGAACAATGTAACCATTCACCCTTTTGCCTACATCGACAAAGATGTAGTCATCGGCGATAATTGCGAGATAAAGCCCTATGCGAGTGTGCTCGCCGGTACCACCATGGGCAAAAACAACCGTGTGTTCCAAGGAGCTATCGTAGGTGCCGAACCACAAGACTTCCGCTTCAAAGGCGAAGCTACTCGTCTGGAAATAGGCGACAACAACGCCATTCGCGAATACGTGGTGATAAATCGCGCCACAACCCCCGAAGGCCTTACCAAGATTGGTAACCGCAACTTCATACTCAAAGGTACACGTGTAGGTCACGACTGTATCGTCGATGACGATTGCGTATTGGGCATCGATTGCGACCTTGCCGGCGATTGCCACATACACAGCAAGGCCATTCTCGCCGGCCGTGTGATTGTAAAAGAGAATTGCCGTGTAGGTAGCTGGGCGCTGATAAAGAGCGGTTGCCGTACCGGCAAAGATGTGCCCCCCTATATCCTCGCATCACACAACCCCATACAATACTCGGGTATCAACGCCTACATCTTACGCAAACAAGGCTTGAGCGATGAAGTCATCGAAAACATCGCGCTGGCCTACCGACAAATCTATTCGTCGGGTACCAGCCTCGAAAATGGGGTATTGCGTATCAAGGAGGTTGTTACCCCCGGTGCCGAAATCGATTACATTTTGAAGTTCATCGAAGACTCCAAGATGGGTATCATAGCCACCTACGGCGAAGGTAGTTTCTAACACGCCTCGTTCCATAAATAAACCTCCCGATCGGGTCATCGATTGGGAGGTTTATTTTATCGGTAATATCGCTTTCTCGGTCGAAACGATTAAACCTCTCGGGCGTTTTCATGTCTAAATGACAAACAAACACAGAAGCCGACTTCACCAAAATCCTTAAAACACGAACGTATGAAAAAGTTTGTATTATCCATCGTATTATTGGGTAGCAGCCTCACCCTTATGGCTCAAGTTCCCGTGAAAGACGACAACCGTCGCAACGAAAAGAGAGAACGTATCACTCCCGAAATGATTGCACAGAAAAAGACCGAAAAAATGCGCGAAACGGTAGAACTCACCGACAAGCAATTCAAGAAACTCTATAAGGTAAATCTGGCCGAGGCCGAGGAAATGTTCCAAAATATGCCACAAGGCCCCCGTATGCGCCAAGGTGGTGAACGAGGCAATCGCCCCCAAGGTATGCGCGAAGGCGCCCCGCGCGGTAATCGACCCCAAGGTATGCGTCCCGACGGGCAACGTGGAGGTCGTCCCGGAATGGAAGCCGGTGGTCGCCCCGGCGGTCCCCGCCCTCAAATGGGTAGTGAACGTCTATCGCAAGAGCAGTTACAGAAAAATGCCGATAAACGAGAAAAAAAGATAAAGAAAATCATGGGTAAGGAGAAATATGCCAAATGGCAACCCGTGGCCGAGCAATGGAAAAAAGAGCGTCGTCGCACTCCCGCTCGTCCCGACCGCACTCTCCCCACAGAACGCAAAATCCAATAGGTTGCGACGTTTTAACAGGTAAATATTCGTTTTTATCTCCCGATAGGCCGTGCCTCACCGCACCTCTATCGGGATTTTTTATTCCTCATTGAGTTTTGTGCCGACGATGCGGGCGGCAATCTCCACGTAATCGGCACAAGGGCGACGCTTGTAGTAGGCCACCGTACGGTCCGATGGCTCAGGTGTGTCGGCGCCACCGCCCAGACCCAACAAATCCCTACAAATAATCGAGCCGTTCTGCTCCTTAAATCGTGCGGCGAGTTCCTGCACCACAGTGTAGCAGCGTGTTTTTGCCGCCTTGTCAGTAGGATCGGCAGCCGAGTATTTCAGTCCCGACAGCATGAAGGCGGCACTTACTGCTCCGCACACCTCGCGCAATCGGCCCATACCACCGCCCAAGGGTGCCACCATAGCCGCAGCCATATCCCTATCCACACCGAACACGTCGGCATAAGCCAGAAACACCGATTGCGAGCAATTATAGCCACTTGTGAAAAGCCTCCGAGCCTGCATAGCCCGAGCTTCAACATCTATCTTTTTCATATTTACCATTGTATGGGTTCTATGCCATGCTCTGCCAGATAGGCGTTGGCACGACTGAAATGTTTATTGCCGAAAAATCCCCGATAGGCCGATAGTGGCGACGGGTGTGCCGATTTCAGCACCAAATGTCGAGAAGTATCGATAAAATCGCCCTTACGTTGCGCATACGAACCCCACAAGATAAACACCAGATGCTCCCGTTCCTGCGCCAAGCGATGTATCACGGCATCGGTAAACCGCTCCCAGCCCTTGTTTTGGTGCGAACCGGCACTATGCGCCCGCACCGTGAGGGTGGCATTGAGTAGCAGTACCCCCTGACGGGCCCAGCGAGCGAGGTTGCCGCTCCGTGGCACCGGAATACCCAGGTCGGCATTTATCTCCTTGAATATATTCTGCAAGGAGGGCGGAAATTGCACCCCGTCGTTCACCGAGAAACATAGACCATGGGCCTGCCCCGGCTCGTGATAAGGGTCTTGCCCCAAAATTACCACACGCACCTTATCGAACGGGCATGCGTCAAAGGCGGCAAACATCTGACCTCCGGGCGGATATACGGTCGTTGTGGCATATTCGTTGCGCACAAATGCCGTCAACTGCTCGAAATAGGGCGCGTCAAACTCTTGCTGCAAGCGCTCGCGCCAACTTTCCTCTATTCGCACATTCATTGTATAGATGGGTTTGTTGTTCGTGATTTTAGAAGGTGTTTCAACTTCTTTCAAAAATTAGAAGTTAATTCGTTTTGCAAAACTACAAATAATTCTTACTTTTGCCAACCGAAACGGCCCCGTAGTTTAGTGAATAGAACGTCAGATTCCGGTTCTGAAGGTCACAGGTTTGAGTCCTGTCGGGGTCACCAGACACAAAGCACGACGCATGTCGTGCTTTTCTTGTTTGAGACTATCGGCATCGGGTATAGCCTATCAAGCGGTCGTAACGGGCGCCCATGGGGCGATGATAGGCCCTTATCCGGTACTCATTGCGTGTTTCATAACAGTTGCCCTCGATAGGAGCGGCATCGACTTTTCCGGTACGTTCCTCCACATAGCGATAGTTATACGCTCCCTGTTTCAGCATCATTGTTTTTTCATACACACCGGTCTCGGCATTATAATTCATGCGAGTAGTCTCGTCGCGACGGCCGTGTGTGAATTCCCCATCGACATACACTTCGCCGGCGAGCCTGCGACCGGTATCGAGCGTGAAATGCACCACGAAATAGTCGGCCTCGGTATCGGCATTGTCGGTATCGCTGTTGCGCACCAAGAAACGTCCGTTTTGCGTCTCGTCATAGACGTAATCGCTCCCCACCCGGGGATAATCGATACGTAACAAGGCATGATAATAAGGTGCGAAATAGCGCATACCCTCCACCCCTATCGTATTGTAGTGACGCGACACGATCTCGAAGCGTCGATATTCGTTCCCTGCCGGGAATATCAGCTCGGGCCGATGAGCATATTCCAATTCGTCTTGTCGCACATAGAGGGGCTGCGCGACCACGTGCGACACCTCATCTACATTCTGCGATATATGCAGTTGCAACTCCTCGCGCGGATTGCGTATCTCGTAGCGCGGGTGCATCAGCTTCACGGCAAGCTGCTGATGAGCCTTGTTGTAATCGATATCGGTGCGTGTGGTCACGTCGCAAGCGAGCGCCACCACATTCTCGGTAATCGAGAAACAGGCCGTGAGCAACACCTCATCGGGCGCACCATCGGGATATACCTCCACGACATAATTGCCCGACACCAAGAAACGCATATCCTCGTTGGGCAATTCCAAGCGATAATTCACATAGTGCCTATAGGTATTGAACGAAAGCGCGTAGTCATCGATCGACTGATTATTGAACCCATCGATATACTCCACCTCGGTGAGTGCCGAGGGCGTCCAGTCGGCATTGCAATGCACCACCCGGTAATAGAGTTCATCGGGGTCCTCCGTGAATATATCAAACGAGATTACAATCCTGTCGTCTCCACCCAACAGCAATACCGGCGGTGCCAGCATATCCGATGCCGGACGCACCTGCAAAGTATGTATGCTGTCGGCCAACGCCTGTGTGCGATAGCCACTCCGTGCCGACACTGCGCCTACACATACAAGAAGCAAAAATATGATGATACCACGTGCCTTCATAAATTTCATACGTTACCATTCTATCGTCACGGCAGCCTCGCCCACCTCGCCTACAATGGGAGGCGACAATTTTGCCACACGCAACGAACCGCCCGTCACGGCCGGATAGGCCTCGGCGATTGCCTTATATATGCGTCCCGCCACATGCTCGAGCAGGGCCGATGGCACCGCCATCTCGCGAGCCACCAACGCATAGAGGTGGGCATAGTTCAGCGTATCGGCCACATCGTCGCTCGCCATTGCTGCCTGCAACGGCACATCTACCCGCAACGAAACCTCATAGTCGTTGCCCACCTTGCGCTCCTGCTGCATCACACCATGATAGGCATAGAAACGCACACGGTTCAACTCGATGCTTGTTTTCATACAAAAAAACGGTTTTCTCCTCACAAAAATAAATCTTTTCGGCGAAAACTCCTGTTTTTTACGCCGAAAATACTATTTTTGCACAAAACAATTCAACAATCGACACCATGAGCAAGGACGCACAAAACGGAATGATTCATAATAATTTCTCGGCCAACACCACCATCGTGGGCAATATCAACGCCGGCGGCGACATTCGCATCGACGGCACATTGCAAGGAAACGTGGAGTGTGGCGGACGTGTAATCGTAGGCGAACAATCACACATACAAGGCAATATCGTTGCCGCCAACGCCGAGATCAACGGGAAAATACACGGCAATATCACCGTCAGCGACACCTTGGTGCTACGTGCCACCGCCGTAATCGAAGGCGACATCGCCACCGGCACACTCGTCATAGAGCCGCGCGCCCACTTCAACGGCACCTGCAAAATGCAAAACACCCCTGCAAAATAACCTCGGAAGTGTTTCGCCCCACAGTTCCCCGGCCACGCCGAACAAAACCGCTTAAAATTCCACCTATCCACTACCTCCCGCATCACCCCTGCGGGATTTTTTATTATCGTAAAACTTTTTCGCACAAAATGCAAACAAATTTGTTTGCATTTTGTATATTTGCATCGATATATGAACGAAAGAATCGAAATATTAAAAGGCATACACCCGGGCAAGGTTATTGGCCGAGATTTAAAGAAAAGGAATCTCAGCCAACGCACTTTTGCGACCACTATTGGTGAACATAGTCAGACACTGAACGCCGTCATCACCGGCCGACGGAGTATTACGACCGAGATGGCTGTAAAAATAGAGCGCTCATTCGGATACACCGAGGGATTTCTACTCATTTTGCAAGCCTATTACGACATCGAGCAATACAAAAATCGATTGAAATGTATGTCGGTCAATGGCACGCCTCGTGTGCGCAAAATTCTCTTTTGGGATACCGATTTCGACAAAATCGATTGGGGTAAGCACAAAAACATGGTCATTTCTCGCATTATAGAGCGAGGCACCGAGGCCGAAAAAGAAGAAATAGCCCGTTTCTACGGCCTAAGTATGACCGACCTATCCACCTACACTCCCACAAATAGTTATCGAACAAAAAACACAAACAAATGAGCCCGACCTCAGGATTATTACACTATAATACCATAACCCCGGTATTAAAACAGACTCTTTTGAAACTTTCAGGAGAAGAATTATTTGCACCATTTCGATTGGTCGGTGGAACAAACCTCAGTTTAAGATTCGGACATAGGAAATCTATTGATATCGATTTATTCAGCGATGCCGAATATGGCAGTATCGATTATTCCATTATTGAAGAATATTTACAACGCCATTTTCCATACTATCTTTGCAACGATCGGTCAGGGATTGTAGGTTTCGGGCGAAGTTACTATATCGGATCATCTGCTGAGGATATTATTAAATTAGACTTAATGTACACCGACCCGTTTTTACTCCCAGCAGAAGTCATCGATGGTATAAGTATGGCGAGTATTGCCGACATTATCGCTATGAAAATGAATGTTATATCTCGAGGTGGTCGAAAAAAAGATTTTTGGGATATACATATGCTACTCGACTATTATCCCATATCCGAAATGATACAGTTGCACGCACAAAGATATGAGTGGGAACATCATGAAGCAGAATTGATTAAGAACCTATCCAACTTTGAGATTGCCAATGATGAACCCGACCCGATATGCCTCCAACAAAAAGATTGGGACGAAATAAAACTCGATTTTATAGATATTATATACAAATTAGAAAACGCCCCATGCTAAAGCCCATAATATACGGTCCTATATCGCTGCGACCAGGTAGTATAAAAAACACGCCAACCGCCCCTAAAAATTAGAAGCGGTTGGTTTTCTTTTATAAGCCACTATAATGGCATTTCAGAAGTCCAAAGCATCACGTTTTATCTCGGCAATGCGAGTTCTAACCTTTTCTTCTATCCCCATTAATGACTCCATCAGCACCTCTTTGGGGATATGCCTATACACTCGACAGTTATCATATTTCTGCATTCTTCTACGATGCGCCTTCTCCGAATGAAATATCTGGTATAGTTCCATCAACGTAAACATCTCCATACCTATATCCACCGCTGTTTCAACCGATAATAACCATTGCCTAGTCTCTCAAATCGGTCTCTCCCTTCACTTAAATTTCTACACACAGAAAGTTCTGGTGTTTTTGCACGAGTGTAATCTATATATTTTTTCCGTATAATTTCTTCTGTTATCTCCTTATAGTGCATAGGTTCATAATTATTATCTTTGAAAACCTGCATTATTGCCTCATCACACGACATATTCTTTCTATGTTGAATATATCCTTTATTCGTATTCGGAAACGATGCCATAGTTTTATTTCCAACCAATTTTACACTTAAACCATTCTCTGTAGAATATGTCACAAGAATATTAACTTCTGTTTGTACAGCCTGTAATATTGGTTCTAAGACTTCTTTCACTCGCGGAAGGACTTTTTTATTTATTTCCTCCTCTTCCTTTTCCCTTATCTGACTTTGAATTAATTGAATTGCGTCATTTGTCACACCCAATTCTTGCATTTGTTTTTTTAATGCATATAGTTCCTTTAATTTTTCCATAATGTTTCTTTTCTATCTTGTTAAAAAAATCATTTAACTACAAATTTTATTACATCTGGTTCTGAAGTCAGATATATGGAAACATATCTATCAAGAATTACCACATCTTTACCATCTTTCTTTTTACACAGATTTTCATATAATGAGTCAAATATTGCTCTCAAATGCTCCTTAATATAAGAATCTCTATACTGTATTTGTATTACGTCCACGCCTCTATTATCATGATTATACCTTGTCAAAATTGCATTATAGTCCGAACCATCAATTCTTATTTTTATTGGTTTCTTTTCATTAAGTTTCAACTTTCCACCACAAAACATATGTATATCTTCATGACATTTCTGTTCTAATGTTATTGCCGTTGAAAGGAAACTCAAATCAACTTTTTTTATCTGTAATAAACGATCCCTATCTTTTTCGCTTATAGTTTTTCTACGTATTTCTTGCTTATCTTCTATTTGTTGTATACTTTGAGCCGATGGCTCTGCATCTCTTGACAATTTCTGTAATATAGATTTTTTTTGGTCTTCGGGCAAGCCCAATAACCACGAAACTAAATCTTCAGAACCTTCCGCAACGGAATCCAAAACATTATCTATCGGTGCTTTTTCTCGATAATCTGGATACAATCTTATTATTTCTTCTATCAAGCTATCGGTCCTTGTATCAATATCTTTTATCGTCCAAAAATCTTTTTGTAAAATTTCTTTATTTATTCTTAAATGCTCAGTTTGAGATAATTGTTTTTTCTTATATTCCCAATTTTTGTTTCCCATTTTACTATTATCTATTTTGGCGGCTAATGTAAGATTTCCCAACCGATGAATTTTCTCTTCATATTCTTCTTGAGAAACAGCCAATTTTTCCAACCACTCAACTGTTGATGTTTGGGGTATCAGATGTTCTATACTTAATGTAGATAAATTTACAGGCGCATTATTCCCCTCCAATTCCCATTTGCAAAAGAAAGCCTTTACCGGGCTACGAAGTTCATACATATTCGCTGATTTTATATATTCACGAAGATCTCTATCTGTTGGCATTGCCCTTGGTGTATTCCTATTCCCCTCTATCAAAATAGATTTAAATATTTCCACAATATTTGTATATTCACCCTGACACTTCGACAAAGTATATCTCAATAAGTCTGGGAAATAATTGGATATAATACTCGTATCAATATTACAAAGAGACCTACGCATCAAATACGATACAAGAATCATCATAATTTCCGATAGTTGTTGAGAAGATATGTTTTTGCGTATGTCATACATCACGTATAACTCCAATAATAGAGCGACAGGCATCTCCGACTCTATTTCTCGGTATTCTCTTATTGCATTTCTCAACCCTTCATCTACATTTTCTATCGGGGCATTATAAATTACATAATAACCATATGCATAATCCAAGATTTCTCGAAATAGTTCTTCTGTTCCAAATGGGTTCCCTATTTTTTCATAATACCATTTTGTAAACGAAGCATATACGGCATTTTTATTTACAATCGTTCTATTTTTAGCCATTATGAAAAATCTGAAAAAGGCCTCCATTTTTTTAGCATCGCGCGATACATAGAGTTCTATTTTTTTCCAATATTTTTCAAAATACTCATCTTGTTTGTCACTTGAGATAGGCATTAGCATGAAATTCCGAATAAGATCAGATGCTGTAAGTTTTGCCCCTGTAGCATTAATACTTTCAAATATTTTCTGTGGATAATCTTCTTCTCCTATTGGCACACAGACAATATATAATCTATCTAATGTGTTCAATATATTATCAATAGTGAAATCACATAATAATTCCTCCAAGTATTTCTTTATTAAACAATAATTTTTCCACACATTCGAATCTTGGTCGGGTATATTTCTAAAATCTCTGGTTACAATATGTTTATACACCTCATCATCAGAGACTAAAGGTTTTAATTTGAATTTGTTTGTTTCCGAATAAGAGTTTATCAAATATGTATTTTCAAGAGTCTTGGCCTTTTCATTTTCATTATCGCTATGCAAAATTTCTTTAATAGCATACAAAATGAGAAAAAGGGTAGTTAATCGTTGCTGGCCATCTATAACAGAACGCTCATTCTGAAAAGGTGTAAGAGATTTCTCCAAATAAATCATTATACCAATAAAATGCTTTGTGCGTTTCCCATATAATATATCTTTCAAATCCTCAAATAACTGATTTACTTCCCGTTTACTCCATGTGTAATTTCTTTGATAAACCGGAATAACATATTGTGTGCATGAATTTCCTCGAAGCAATTCTAATAAACCCGTTTTTACAGGAACATAACTTTGTGCCATAAATAAATCTTTTTATTATCCTCTTGCAAAGTTACTAAATAAAAACAACTTTAAAAGTATTTCGAAATAAATTTTCTTTAATATTCACAACAAAATAATCTTTGACGCATTAAATACCGTCGTTTGATTTTTTATATTACATAAATTACGCTTATTGCGTTGTATTTAAGTCAAATTTGCTATTTTTGTGTACACTATTTTGAAACCCGATTCTAAAAGCTTTTGAGATATGATAGAATATATACGTGGGGAGGTGGCGGAGCTTACTCCTACATTGGCGGTAATAGATTGTAATGGTGTGGGATATGGACTGAACATATCTCTCACGACGTATAGCACACTGGCCGTGGGGCGCGAGGCGCGGTTGTATGTGCACGAGGCCATACGCGAAGACGCTTACGTGCTATACGGATTTGCCGACCGTCGCGAGCGCGAGCTGTTTCTGCTACTCATTTCGGTATCGGGCGTGGGGCCCAACACGGCTCGCATGATATTGTCGTCGCTGTCGCCCGCCGAGCTGGAGCAGGTAATCGTCGGGGGCAACGTCGCCACGCTGAAATCGGTAAAGGGCATAGGGGCAAAAACGGCCGAACGTATAATTGTTGACCTCAAGGATAAAATAAAAGGGGGTACTTCTACGTTACTTATAAGCACCGCACCTCAACAACAGGAGGTACAAGACGAAGCCGTGGCGGCTCTCGTGATGCTGGGATTCCCCCAAGCGGCCTCGCAAAAGGTGGTGCAGAAACTACTAAAAGAGACCCCGACTCTCAAAGTCGAAGCCGTGATAAAGGCGGCTCTCAAGATGTTGTAACCGACATCTCGGCACGAGCGGGGCCATATTACCGGATAGCCCCGTATAGGCTGCCACGACGATGAGAAAGAGAACGTATCTGCTATATATACTTCTATTTTTCAGCGGGATAAGTTTCTATCCCGCTTTTGCTGTATCGTCGTCGCCCTACGCCGATATATCGATAAATCCCGAAGATACCATTACGCGCACGCCCGCGCGATACCCGGTGGCCAAAACCTCGGTAGAGGAGTACAACGACCTGAAAAATCGCCCTGTCGCCGACCTGAAAACGCCCGAAAACGTACGTACCGAAATCGAATACGATGCCAAGACCAATTGCTACGTAGTGCGCACCAAAGTGGGTGATTTCGACGTATCTACCCCCTTCATGCTCACCGCCGACGAGTACAAGGATTACTCCCTGCAACAATCGATGCAACAATATTACCGCGAGAAAAATGCCGAGGCGTTTGCCAACGGAGGTAAAGAGTTCAATCTGCTCGATATGCAGTTCAACGTGGCCGCCCTCGACAAGGTATTCGGCCCGGGCGGTGTGAAGCTCAAAACCAGTGGTTCGATGAGCCTTAAATTGAGCCTCGTAACCAATAAAATCGATAATCCCGCACTCACCGAGAGCGCCCGCAAAAAGAGCTATTTCGATTTCGACGAGAAGATACAGGCCTCTATCGACGCATCGGTCGGCACGAAGATAGGCTTCAAGATGACCTACAACACCGACGCCACATTCGACTTCGACGCACAGAAAATGGCACTCAAATACGAAGGCGACGAGGACCAGATAATCAAGAATATAGAGGTGGGAAACATAAGCATGACCACCGGCTCGTCGCTCATACGGGGCGGTTCGTCGCTCTTCGGTATGAAGACGACGCTGCAATTTGGCAAACTTACCGTCACCGGACTTGTGTCGCAACAAGAGACCGATTCTAAGACCGTGAGCAGCAAAGGCGGAGCACAGACCACCGAATTTGAAATCAGCGCCGACAGTTACGACCAGAACCGCCACTTCTTCCTCTCGCACTATTTCCGCGACAATTACGACCAATTCATCGCCCGCCTGCCCTATATCACCTCGGGTGTCACCATCAATCGGGTGGAGATATGGGTTACCAATAAGCAAGGCCGATACGACAATGCCCGCAATATCGTGGCCTTTGCCGACCTGGGCGAGACCGAGGCCGGCAACCTGGCCAGCAACCACTGGAGCACCACCGGCGCGCAATACCCCTCTAACACCGCCAACACGCTCTACAACGAGATTATAACCACCTATGCCGACGCCCGATACATCAACCAGACCACCCAAGTGCTCGCGGCCCTCGAGGCCTACGATATAAACGGCGGCGAGGACTACGCCAAGATAGAGAGTGCACGTCTGCTGTCGTCGTCGGAATATACCCTCAACACGCAACTCGGCTACGTATCGCTCAATACCCAACTATCGAGCGACGAGGTGCTCGCCATCGCCTTTGAATACACAAAAAACGGGCAGGTATATCAGGTGGGTGAGTTCTCTACCGACATTACCGACACCGAGCAATGCCTCTTTGTGAAAATGCTGAAAGGCTCTACCGTCACCAACAAGAAGCCCATCTGGCACTTGATGATGAAAAACGTCTATTCACTCGGCGCCTATCAGATACAGAAAGACAACTTCCGCCTCAATATCTACTATCAGAACGACACCGCCGGTACCAACACCGCCTATCTCCCGGCCGGCAATATCAGAGAAAAAACACTGCTCGAGGTGATGAATCTCGACCGTCTCGACAACAACCAAGAGACCAATCGCGACGGTGTGTTCGACTACGTATCGGGTTACACGGTACTTCCCTCGTCGGGGCGCATCATATTTCCGGTAGTCGAGCCGTTCGGCTCTCACCTACGCAAGGCCATAGGTACCGCCGATGCCGACCGATATGCCTTCCAAGAGCTCTACGACTCCACCCTCACCATCGCCAAGCAATTTGCCGATAAGAACAAATTCATTATCAAAGGCGAATACAAGGCCTCGAACAGCGCCGAAATACAACTCAACGCCTACAACGTGCCCCGCGGGTCGGTAACCGTCACAGCCGGCGGTGTGACACTCACCGAGAATGTCGATTACACGGTCGATTACAACATGGGCGTAGTCACCATACTCAACCAGAGCTATATCGACTCGGGCACCAGCATCAACGTATCGCTCGAGAGCCAAAGTATCAGCCAACAACGCAAGACCTTGGTAGGGCTCGATCTGAACTATGCCTTCAGCAAGGATTTCAACTTCGGGCTCACGCTCATGCACATGAAGGAGAAAGCGCTCACCGAGAAAGTAAACCTCGGCAGCGAAGTACTCAACAATACCTTGTGGGGTTTCAACACCTCATACAACACCGAGTTTCAATGGATCACCTCGTGGCTCAACAAGATACCCACCGTCACCGCCACCGCCCCATCGAGGCTGTCGATTTCGGCCGAGTTTGCCCAACTCATACCCAACGAGAAGAAAAACGAAGACACCAACTCATATCTCGACGACTTCGAAGGCTCGCAAACGACCATCGACATACGCACACCCTATTCGTGGACGCTCTCGGCCACACCATCGCTTTTCCTCGAATCGACACTCGCCGACAATATCGACTATGGCAAAAACCGGGCTTTGCTGGCTTGGTACTATATCGATCGCATCTTCACGCAACGCAACTCGTCGGCCACCCCGGCACATATCAAGAACGACCTCGAACAGCTCTCGAACCACTATGTGCGTGAAGTGGAATACACCGAGGTATTCCCCAACAAGGAGCTCAATTACGGCGAATCCTCGGTCATGCAGGTGCTCAACCTCTCCTACTATCCCGAGGAGCGAGGCCCCTACAACCTCGATGCCGACAACGTAGATAGCGATGGCAAATTACTGAATCCCGAGAAGCGTTGGGGCGGTATCATGCGCAAAATGGACGTCACCGACTTCGATAACTCCAACATCGAGTACCTGCAATTCTGGCTTATGGATCCTTTCTTATATAATGAAGACGGCTCCAACAAAGGCGGTATGCTCTACTTCAACTTCGGCGAGGTGTCGGAAGACATTCTCAAAGACGGCATGAAATCGTATGAAAACGGGTTGCCGGTAAACAACGACACCACCTACCTGTCATCGACCGTATGGGGACACGTATCACGCCAGCAATCACTCACATACGCTTTCGACAACAGCAGTGGCGCGCGCGAGCGACAAGACGTAGGTCTCGATGGGCTATCCAATGCCGAAGAGATGTTCTTCTCTACCTATCACTCTTTCACCGAGAAACTGCGCAGTCGCCTATCGAGCGAGGCCGTTTCACGCATGACTGCCGACCCGCACTCCCCGCTCAACGATCCCGCCGGCGACAACTACCAATATTTCTTGGGCGAGGATTTCAACGAGAAAGAAACCGACATTCTCACCCGATACAAATACTACAACGGCACCGAGGGTAACTCGCTTTCGTCGAAGGAGGTAGGAGACAAATACTATCAGTCATCGCGTAGCGTGCCCGATGTGGAGGACATCAACCAAGACAACACCCTCGACGAATACGAACGCTACTATCAATATGCCGTGCGCATCACCCCCGAAGACCTGCAAGTAGGCAGTAACTACATCACCGATGTGCGCTCGGTGCAGGTACCGCTGCGCAACGGAACCACCGAGACCGTGCGCTGGTATCAGTTCAAGATACCCCTGCGCGACGATAGCGAGACCGGCAACCACGAGCCTCGTAAAACCGTCGGAGCAATACAAGATTTCACCAGCATACGTTTCGCCCGTATGTTCCTCACCGGGTTCAACAAAGAGACACATCTGCGTTTTGCCACGCTCGAGCTTGTACGCGGCGAGTGGCGCACCTACGAATATCGGTTACATTCCGACATGGCCGGTAGCAGCAACGCCCCCGCCGAAGGCGACATCGACGTATCGGTGGTAAATATCGAGGAAAATGCCGGACAGACACCCGTAAACTATGTATTACCCCCGGGCGTAACCCGTATCGTGTCGCCCGACCAATCGCAAATAACCCAGCTCAACGAGCAGGCCATCTCGCTCACCATAAGAGACCTGCCCTCGAAAAACGCCCGCGCCATATACAAAACATCGGGTACCGATATGCGCAACTACAAGCGTCTGCAAATGTTCACCCACGCCGAACAGCTTATCGACGACGTCACCGACTTGAAAAACGGCGAGCTCTCTATCTTCATACGATTGGGCTCGGACTATTGCAACAACTACTACGAATACGAAATACCCCTGCAACTCACCCCGGCCGGACGCTACAACACATACAGCACCAGCGATAGGGAAAAGGTGTGGCCCGAAGCCAATATGTTCGATTTCGAACTCGAACTGCTCACCAACCTCAAGCAAGAGCGCAACGCCTCGCGCAAAGACAACGGTTCGGGCGCAAGCACCACCGTAGCTTATACCGGCTACGACCCCGATAAGCCTACAAACAAAATTACCGTCATGGGTAACCCCTCACTGTCAAACGTGAAAACAATACTCATCGGTGTACGCAACAATACCGGACGCAAGAAGAGTGCCACGGTATGGATCAACGAGTTGCGACTGAGAGGATTCAACGAAGAGGGCGGTTGGGCCGCCAAAGGTAATGTGAACCTTGCCGTCTCGGATATCGCCACCTTGAATATGAGCGGACACATAGAGACCACCGGTTTCGGCGGTATAGACGAAAGCCTCAACGAACGTCGCCTCGACGACCTCTATCAGTATAGTTTCGCCGCCATGGTCGATGTGGGCCGTTTCTTTCCCGAAAAAGCCAAAATCAAAGCGCCTATATTCTATTCCTATTCGACGGAGAAATTCCTCCCCAAATACAACCCGCTCGACCAAGACATCAGGCTGTCCGACGCGCTCGATGCCGCCATAAACGATGCCGAGCGAGACTCTATCAAGAAATTGGCCGTCACACAATCAACCGCGAAAAGCTTCAGCTTATCGGGCTTCAAGGTCGATGTCAAGAGCAAGAACCCCATGCCCTACGACCCCGCCAACTTCTCGATAAGCTATTCTCAAAATAAGCAACACGACAACGATCCCACCACCGCATACGAGAATACCAATACCTATAACGGCAATTTCATTTACAACTATTCCCACTTGTTGAAACCGTGGAAACCATTTGCCAAAATAAAGTCGAAATCGAAACGGTTTGACGTACTCAAGAAGATGAGCATCAATTACCTGCCCAACAATATCTCGTTCGGCACAAGTATGTCGCGCTACTACTACGAGCAACAACTGCGCAGTATCGACGACGCCAGCATAGAACTGCCTATATCGGTAAGCAAGAGTTTCTTATGGGACAGACAATTCTCCATACAATGGAATCTGTTGCAAAGCCTCTCTATGAACCTATCCACCGCTACCAACGCCCGCATCGAAGAGCCGTCGGGAGCCGTAAACAAGCGCCTCTTTGCCGACGAATACACGATATGGAAAGACTCGGTAAAGAATAGTCTGCGACACTTCGGTACGCCCTGGGAATATCGCCAGAGCTTTAACGCCACCTTCAACGTGCCACTCAACAACATACAGGCGCTCAACTGGATTACCCTCAAATCGACCTACAACGCGTCGTACAACTGGGATCGTGGCGCAAGTATCGACGACAGCACCAACGTGGGCAACAGCATCAGCAACCAAGGTCGCCTGTCGGTAACAAGTCGTTTCAACCTCGAAACACTCTACAACAAATCGTCGTACCTCAAAAAGGTCAATCAGAAATTCAGCAGTAAAGGTCGGTCGACCGCCCGTCCGCAACAACGTCGCACCCGTTATCAACGCACCATCACCCTCAAAACCGATACCACCATCACCATAAAGCACAACCTCAAAGCCAAAAAGCCCGTGGTGAAGGCTACCCTCAACGGCAAAGAGTTTCCCATAAAATACAATGTTGTAAACGAGAATACAATCTGCATCGAGAACAAGGGTACCGAAAAAATCGCCTTGGTCGTACTCCCCGGTAAGAATCCCGAAGACAACAAATGGTATAAATTGGGGCAATACTCGGCCCGATTTGCCATGATGCTACGCAGTGTCAATGTGCAATACTCCAACACCCGAGCCATGACACTTCCCTCGTTCGAACCATCGGTCGGCGATTTGTTCGGACAGTCCAACAATTACGACAGTATGAGTCCGGGACTGGGCTTCGCCTTTGCCACCGTGGGCGAGAATTTCATTCAGAAATCGGCCGAGAGAGGCTGGCTTATGACACAAGACTCATCGTTGGTGAGCCCGGCCATACACAACCGCACCAACGATTTGCAAGCCGATATAGTACTCGAACCGCTAAACAGTTTCAAAATCACGCTCAATATAGCCCGCAGTCATAGCCGCAACAACCAGATATACTTCATGTACGATGGTATGCCCACCACCCGAGGCGGTAATTTCACCATGACTCACGTGGCCATCGCTACCGCTATGCGTAAACTATCGGCCGATAACGGGTATCAATCCGCCGCCTTCGACAGATTCCTCGAAAACCGGGCCATCATAGCCTCTCGCCTCGAAAATGCCTACAACCGCACGGTGTATCCGAGTGCCGACTTCATAGACCAAACTCACCTCACCGGGAAGCCTTATAGCAGCGCCAACGGCGGTGTAAACCCCAGCTCGGCCGATGTAATGATTCCGGCATTCATTGCCGCCTACACGGGAAAAGATGCCAACACCATCGACCTCACGGCTTTCCCCTCGTGGAAACAACTCATACCCAACTGGAAAGTCTCCTACGATGGCCTCTCCAAGCTCAAAAAGATGCAAAAGCACTTCAAGAGCTTCGTCATTTCGCACGCCTATAAATGTACCTACAATGTAAACAGCTTCACCTCCTACCTCAACTGGGCCGGTATAGGCAGTGGCGAGAATATGGGATTTATCAAGGATTCACAATCGGGCCTGCCCATACCCTCATCGCCCTACGACATCTCATCGGTAACGTTTGTCGAGAGTTTTGCACCTCTGTTGGGGGTAGATTTCACAATGAGAAACAACCTATCGGGAAGCATCGCCTACAAAAATACCCGAAATCTCAACCTCAGCATATCGTCGGTGCAAATAGTAGAGGCCATAACCCAAGACTTCACCATAGGTGTGGGGTATAAAATCACCAATCTCAAAGGCTTCTTCAGTGGTAAAGGGGGAAAACAGGGTACATTCAGTAACGACTTGAACCTGCGAGGAGATTTCTCGTTCAAAAAGACACATTCGCTGATACGACGCATCGAGCAACAATACACGCAAGCCACGGCGGGTAACAAGGCCCTCAACATGAAATATTCGGCCGAATACAAGCTCAGCAAATATATCTCGTTGCAAGCCTACTACGACCTGCAAATCACCACGCCGCTTATATCGTCGAGCAGCTATCCTATGCTCAATAGCGACATAGGTATCACCATCAAGCTCGACCTGGCCCGATAATTTTGGTTTTTAATCCTCTAAGAATTGTTCGAGAGTGAGCACGCCGTCGGCATGACGGGCGTATGAGAAATGCTGTATCCAGTCACCGAGTATCACCACCCGACTATTGCGAGCAAGCATCAAATCGAGCATAATATGGCGATGTCCGAAAATGAAATAATCGATATGCGGGTGCGACGAATCGGCCAAGTAATCCTTGGCATAACGCACCAAGAACTCGTTGTCCTCACCCCGATAGGGAATATCATCGCCATGCTTGCGACTATGCGATGACCATCGATTGGCAAACGCCACTGTCCACCGAGGGTGTATCGAGGAGTAAAGCCATTGACAGAAACGGCTGTGAAAAATGGCCCGCAGAAATCGGAACGAAAGCGGTGTGCGGCCCAGCCCGTCGCCATGGGCCAAATATACATTCACGTCACCCAATTTCACAATACAGGGCGACTTATGCACCTTGATACCCAACTCCGCCGGTAAATAATCAAAAATCCATATATCATGATTGCCGATAAACCAATGTATCTCTATCCCAAGATCGGACAGCTCGGCAATTTTTCCCAAGAAACGAACAAAGCCGCGAGGTACTACATAGCGATACTCATACCAATAGTCGAGTATGTCGCCCAAGAGGTATATCGTAGCGGCATCGTCCTTTATACTGTCAAGCCACCGCACCACTTTCCGCTCCCGCTCAATACGCGCCGTGGGCGACTCGGTATGGGTGCCCAGATGCAAGTCTGATAGGAAATAGGTGGCTGTTCTCATCGATGTCAGTGATTTATAAAAAGCCTAATTCGAGTTTTGCCTCCTCGCTCATCATATCTTTGTTCCATTCCGGCTCAAAGACAAGGTTTATCGTAGCTGATTTCACACCCTCGACGCTCTCAACCTTTTGGCGCACATCTTCGGCTATAAAATCGGCAGCCGGGCAATTCGGCGCCGTAAGTGTCATATCTATCACCACATTGGTGTCGTCATCGATATCCACTTTATATATCAGGCCCAGGTCATAGACATTGACCGGTATTTCGGGATCGTAAACGGTGCGAAGCATCTTCACGATTTTTTCTTCCAATTCGAGCATAATATACGATTTTAGAAGCTGTTTGAATATGTTTTATGAAGCCATGCTTATTTTTTCAAGAAAGTTAAACACAACTTCTTAGTATCGTGATTTATTTCCGGGAGCATTGCCCTTACGGTGCGATGAACGGGTATGTTTTACAGGCGCTGAAGCTGAACGTCTCGACACAAAAGTGATGTCATCGTCAGTATTCTTACGCCCCCCGCCTCGTGTACCTTTGTGCGACGATTTACGAGCCGGCTCATCGTCGGCCGGGGTTCTCACCACACGTTTACGGGCCGGTTTCGGGGTCTTGGGACGCTCCTCGAACGATACAGGATTGGCCCGCAACGTCTCCCCGTCGATACGCACACTATCGCCCTCGCTCACCCGGGTACCCGGCATTGCCAACTCTCCATTTACCGTCACACGAGCATCTTCTATCAATTTGTCGGCCTCTCGGCGCGAACAAAATCCCGTGTCGCTTATATACTTGTTTATACGTACTTGTACCATATCTACTCCAATGTCACGCGTGAAGCTGTAATCTTTTTCTGTAAAAATACCGATGCCGAAGCCACAAATTTCTCGGGCAGTTCCGTGGTGTAGAACGTACAATCACCACCACGGGTACAACGAGTTTCCATCTCGGGGTGACGCGCCAGATAGTCACGAAGACTCTCGGCCACTATCGCGCCTTGCGACAGCGGAGTTACTCCCTCGGGAAGATACCGGCGTATCTTATCGAGCAACAACGGATAGTGCGTACAGCCCAATATCACGGTATCGATGTCGGGCTCTTGCGCCATAAGCGCGTCGATGTTTTTGCGCACAAAATAATCGGCTCCCGGGCTGTCATATTCTCTATTCTCCACCAACGGCACCCACATGGGGCAAGCCTCACCATAGACCTTCACATCGGGGAACAACTTGCATATCTCGAGTTTGTACGAGTGCGATTGTATGGTTCCGGCCGTGGCTAATACCCCCACTTTGCGGGTACGAGTAAGATTGCCTACCAGCTCGGCCGTAGGACGTATGACACCCAACACCCTGCGATCGGGAGCCACTACCGGCAGGTCGCGCATCTGTATGGTGCGCAAGGCCTTTGCCGAGGCCGTATTACACGCCAATATCACCAATCGGCACCCCATGGCAAACAACTTGAGTACCGCTTGTCGGGTAAATTCATACACCACCTCGAACGAACGTGTTCCGTAGGGTGTACGAGCATTATCACCCAAATAAATATACTCATATTCGGGCATCAAACGACGTATCTCGTCGAGAATAGTAAGACCACCGTAGCCCGAATCGAAAATTCCGATAGGTCCGGGACGGTGGTCTGCTATAAAGTTCGGCATAATATTCACTCAAAAAATATATTTTCGGGATTGCGCCGCATCAAACGGGTATTACAATCCCATTTTTGCTTTCACCAAGGGAGTTGCATCGATGGCTTGACCACCCGAATACAATACGGAGGGTATGCTGAGGTCGAAGATGAAGGTGAAACCATTTTCATCACCGACAGCTTTCACGGCAGCCGAGATTTTCTCTTGCAACGGAGCAATCATTTTGTTTTGTTGCTCTTCGAGGTCCGAAGCAGCCACCTCTCGGAAATTCTGAATGCGTTGTTGCATCTCTTGAATCTCCTGCATACGACGTTGCTTGATGTTTTCGGGCAGCGAATCCTGAGCATTTACAAAATCTTTGTATTTTGTCTGGAATTCTTCCTGCATTTTCATAAATTCGCCTTCATATTGTTTCGAAAGAGCCTCTAACTGTTTTTCGGCAGTAGCTTTCTCGGGCATAATATTAAAAATCTCTACGGTATTTACCGTTCCGAATTTAAGGGTTTGAGCCGACAAGCTCAAGGGCAAAGCCACAATGGCAATGAGAAGAAGTTTTTTAATCATGATATGATTTTTTAAGTTTATATTCTTTTTTCAAGCGCCAAGCAGTCGCAAAGATTTTATACCGCTGCATGAAGCCTATTTATATCGCAAATGTATGAATTTATTTTGAAAAACCCAATTTCTCGAGTACTTCATTGCTTATATCGATACGCGGCGAGGCAAAAATGATATTCGACGACGACGCCCTATCTATCACCATTTGGTAGCCTTTGTTCTCGGAGATGGTCTTCACCGCCTCGTATATATCGTCTTGAATAGGCTTCATCAGGCTCTCGCGTTTTTTGTAGAGTTCACCCTCGGGACCGAAATATTTCCGGCGCAGATCTTGCGCAGCCTTGTCCTGCTCGAGAATTTCCTCCTCTTTCTGTTTTTTCTGCGCGTCGGTGAGGAACACGGCATTTGCCTGATACTCTTTGTACATCTCCTCTACCTTTTGAGCCTGAGTCGTAATCTCTTTTTCCCATCGGAGCGAGATCTGTTTCAACTGCTCATTGGCCATTTCGTAAGCCGGAATGTTTTTGAGTATATACTCCATATCGATAAGTGCGAATTTCTGTGCCTGAGCACTTCCGGCACATGCAAGCAATAGAGCCACAAACAATAATAATCGTTTCATAGGTCTGTCGTTTAGAAGTTACATTCTTAGAAGCTGTTTGACAGTTTCTTATATTAAAACAATCGGTACAATGTTTCGGTTGCAACCGGTTAGAACTCTTGTCCCAAGATAAAGTGGAGTTGGCTTCCGCCTTTCTTGGTAGATGTAGGCAGCGGCTTGTCGAATCCATATCCCCAGTCGATACCCATCAATCCCACCATCGGCAGGAATATACGCACACCCACACCGGCCGACCGTTTCAGTTTGAAAGGATTGATTTTCTTCACCTCGGTCCATGCGTTACCGGCTTCGGCAAATGCCAACGCGTAAATAGTCGTAGATTCTTGCATCAATATAGGGAAGTGAAATTCCACACCAAGGCGGGTATAAGCATAGCCCTCTGATCCATAGGGGGTAAGAGAACCGTTTTCATAACCACGCAAGGCTATGGTCTCGGTCGCATAATTGTATGACGAACCGGTCATACCGTCA
The DNA here is from genome assembly GCA_017462265.1 of Coprobacter sp. Classification (GTDB taxonomy): domain Bacteria; phylum Bacteroidota; class Bacteroidia; order Bacteroidales; family UBA11471; genus Caccoplasma. The sequence continues at coordinate 44,779 of JAFTRN010000050.1, forward strand.
CCACCCATATAGAAGGTCTCAAAGGGTGATTTTTTATGTTTGGTGTACGAACCCAAGACACCTAAGTCGAAACGGCCCATCATTACGAGCGTGTATTCCTTGTCCTCACCCACACCGAATGAATATACGGGAAGGTAGAACTTACTGTTGAATTTCCACTTGTGATACTCTATCCAACGATACATCTTCTGCTGGTCATCGACATTCGTAGCGTCGAGATGTTCGTAATCGACTCCATCGAAGAGCGAATAGGGCGGTGTTATCTGCAACGAAAGCGAGAATTGCGAACCCTTACGCGTGTAGATGGGGTTGTCGATAGAACTACGAGCCAATGTGAGTCCGAGCGTAATACTATGTGACGTACCGTTCTGCATACCGAAAAGGTATTGCCAGTCTTTCAGCTTATACAACTGATAGCCGAGGTCGGCCGAGAAGGTGAAGTAGTCGTCGGGCCAAGTAAGACGCTTCCCGAAACCAAGCACTATACCGAACATCTTGATGTACTTGTCGGGGTCTATGGCATAATCGTAATACGACGACGAAGAGTAGTTCGAGCCATAATAAGGATCGTAGTAGTTGAAGTAGTTATCGTTATAATACGATGTACTCATCGCCGTCTGCTTACTATAATACATTGAGAAACTCAATGAATTGGGGCGTTTTCCGCGGAACCAAGGTTCGAGGAATGATAGGCTATATGACTGATAATAGCGGGCGTTGGTTTGTGCACTGAGCGTCAATGTCTGTCCGTCGCCTTGGGGTATAATACCCTTATAGGTCTTAGGATTGAATAGGTTTCGTATTGAGAAATTTGTAAATTTCAAACTCAATCGACCGATGACGCCGGTCTGTCCCCAACCGGCCGACAACTCTATCTGGTCATTTGCTTTCGACTCGAGCACATAGGTAATATCTACCGTACCGGTCTCCATATTCGGCTCGGGGCGTATGTCCATCGTTTCGGGGTTGAAATGGCCCATATTGGCTATCTCGCGCATAGAACGCATCAACTCCGAGCGGTTGAACAATTCACCCGGCAGGGTACGCAACTCACGACGCACCACATGCTCATACAAGCGGTCGTTACCTTCGATAATAACCTTATTGATATAAGCCTGCGGACCTTCAAAAATCGACAATTCGAGGTCGATGGAATCGTTTACCACGTTGCTCTCTACCGGACGCACCTGACAGAACAGATAACCATTGTCCATATAGATATTGGCCACGGCGTCCTCATCTTCCACGGTACGCTCTCTCAGAAGTTTCTGATTATACACATCGCCCGGTTTCATACGTAACACACGGTTCAATATATCGGTGGGATACACCGAGTTACCCACCCAGTTGATATTACGAATGAAATATTTCTCTCCCTCTTCGAGATGGATATAAATATCCACGGTCTTATCATTATAAGGTACCACGCTGTCGGTTACTATCACGGCATCGCGATAACCCTTTTCGTTGTATTTACTGATTATATTCTGCAAGTCGGCGGCATATTTTTCCGGCACGAATTTTTTCGGACGGAAGATGGTGGGTAGGTAGAATCGCTGCGCCGTCTTTTTCATCGTCTTACGCACTTTGCGATCCGACAGAGCCTCGTTACCATCGATATATATCTTATGTATCTTGATTTTTGCCTTTTTATCGACCACTATATCTACAATCACCTGATTTTCATTCGATAGGTCATCTTTTTGCAGAATAGTGACTTCAGCATTTTTGAAACCCTTTTCCTCGAAGAATCGTTTTACCAATATCTTCGCTCTATCGACCAAGTTGGGGGTTATCTGATTGCCTTTTATGAGTCCGAGACGTTGCTCCAACTCTTCTCGTTCCGATTTTTTGATACCCACATAGTTCACTTCGGATATACGGGGACGCTGTTGCAACGCGATATTGAGCCACACCTTATTGCCGGCAATCTTGGAAACGGAGATGGATACGTCGGAGAACAAACCTTGTTTCCAAAAACGTTTTATGGCATTGGTTACCGCGTCGCCGGGTATCTCTATCACATCTCCTACCGAGAGACCCGAATAGCCTATAATCACAAAATCCTCGTAGTTGTCGGTTGCACCCGACACCGATATATCGGCGATTTCGTAGCGCCGGGGCATCGAGGCGTAATTTATTTCGGGATTATATATTGTATCGACCGGAGCCTCCGTCGGAGCCTGAGCCACAACCGACGTAGGGAACGTCCATGTCGCCAGAGACAGCACGACCAATGTCACTATACGGATTATATAATTGGGGTATTTTTGTATCATAGTTGTTCACTGATTTTTCCAAATCGACGTTCGCGCGACTGGTAATCATAAATTGCTTTATAGAGACTCTCCGCATCGAAGTCGGGCCAATATTGCGGAGTGAAATACAATTCGGCATAGGCGGCCTGCCACATCAAGAAGTTGCTTATGCGATATTCTCCGCCGGTGCGTATCAGCAAATCGGGATCGGGAATATCGGCCGTAGTGAGACGCGATGAGAGCATCGTCTCATCTATCTCTTCGACTGCAATACGACCGCTTGCGACATCGGCAGCCAAGGTTCGTGCCGCCCGCACCAACTCCCAACGCGAAGAATAGCTGAGTGCCAACACCAAGGTAAGCCCGGTATTGTCTGCGGTCTGTTGTATGCAACGAGTGAGCCGTTGGCGTACCTCGGACGGCATACGCTCCAAATCGCCTATCGCGGTAAGACGCACATTGTTCTCCATCAGCTCGGGTGTCTCGTGCTCTATGGCCATCACCATAAGGGCCATCAAAGCATCGACCTCGGCCTGAGGGCGCGACCAGTTTTCGGTAGAGAAAGTGTAGAGTGTCAAATATTTCACACCGATTTCTCCGGCCGCACGGGTTATTTTGCGAACCGACTCCACCCCCTGTCTATGGCCACACGAACGATCCTCGCCACGCTCTTTAGCCCAGCGACCGTTTCCGTCCATGATAATAGCTATATGGCGGGGAAGTCTGTCCTTGTCTATTTTATCTATAAACGACATATCGTCTTGTCTGTTTTCTCGTTACAGATTATTACAAATCATACCTTTCCGTCCTATATCATACGATATGGAAATCATGGTAAAAGAGTACCAATCGGTATTCTTGAAAGCGGAACTCGTGATATGCAACGGATCGTTGAGAGCCTTTCCATCGAGCTTATCACCCAATGACTTGCGCATCGTAAATTCCAACCCTATATTCCATCGACGTGCGATTTTATATTTCAGACCTACACCCATAGGTATATTCACGCTGAAATATCCATCGCCCTTGCATGGTACCGCCGTGAAGCCCAATCCCGCCACAATATAGGGCGAGAATCGTCGGGTTTCTTTGAACGACTCTCCCACGCCGTAATGGAAAAAGTTAAACTCGGCTTGCGCGCCAAAGTCCAACACCTGTCGGCTGAACGTGTAATTCTCTCCGGCAGGAAACACGTTGCTCCACCCCTCGGTAGAGCCTTTTGCCCGCATCGTGGCAAAATTATATTTTATCGCCCAACGATAGTTGATATTCTGCCTGAATATCATACCAAAAGCCGCACCCGGCTCTTTGAAAGGCTTGACATTGGCATCGCCGACATAAAATCCCAGTCCTGCCGCCGCTCCTATTTCATATTTATATTCTTGTGCCATTGCTATGCCGGGCACAAGCATCATCAAGATAATTATCGCGAGAACTTTCCTCATTTTCGGGTTCTTATTTCGTCTTTACAATACTAAAAACGGCAAAAAGCCTCAAAAAATTATCCGGTTCTCCTATTTTTATCTTAAAAGGTAAATCGGGTTATCACACCTCGACATATTTCGTCGATCAATACGTCCTCACTGTCGTAACCGCCAAAGACATACACATAGGGCACAATCTCATTGCGTCCGCGAGTGCTATACGAGAGGAAAGAGGTATCGAGGAGACGCCACCCCGGCGACATCGACAGCACGGCATTAGCCGGCTCTTGCACCACACAGGCCGAGGCATATATTCTCGGTTCGAAGCCCTTAGCCGACACATACAGCGGAGTGCCTTGCGCCGCTTTTTCCCAATATCCGCCAATCGTATTGGTGTAATAGAGGTCATTGCGCACACCCGAGGCATCTTTTCCTCCTAATATATAATAGTAGGGCTTCCGAGTATAGAGGTCGTTTTCGGCATCATAATCATCTTGATAATAGGCAAAGAACAGCGCGCCCTCTCTCGGTGATATTGAGGCTCCGGCACCACCGTCGAGGCCCACATTCGATATGGCCGCCCAACGCTCGCCGTCGTAGGCCCATATGTGAGAGCTATACGCGCCATCGGTCCGTTTCCCTCCGAAGAAATATATCTGAGAGACGCCGTATTTATCGTCTTGATACGAAAGTGTGGCGCTATGTCCCGATATGGGGAATTCGGTTGCGACCGCCACTTCCGCCTCGTACTCTCCGGCAGTATAGGAGGCATGAGCATATCCGGTCTCTGTCGCCGCTACACCCAATAAACGGTTTTCCCACACACCGATAAGTGCGCTGAATTGTGCCGCAGTTGCCGACCAATTCACGCCATCGACCGAGGTTGCCAACTGCATATTTCCCAATGAATCGGGCTGTCCGCACAACGCATACAACGTATCGGCCGAAGCGACAATCGATGCGACCGACAGAGTGTCATTCACCGGAGAAAATGCGGTTGCCGTCCATTCGGACAAGGGCGTATCGGCAACGCCCACGCTATACGACGAGCCATTTGTGGTGAAGCAATATATTTCACCGCCATACTCGACTGTCTTCTGCATCGACGGAACCGCTATCGTCGAGGGCAACACATGCGAACCCACACCCGTCCATACGAGCGAATCGGCCTGCACTTGATGCACCAAGACCTTTATCCTATAATTTTGCGTAGTGATACCGTTAGAGGCCACCACTTTCATTTTTACATCGTTATTGAAATCGATAGAATCGCTGTCGTCTTCGAAATAATCGATTGTCTGCAACAATTGACCGCTCTCCTTGTTATAGACCGTGATTTCCACCTCCGATGCCGACGCAAATGTAATATCGGGCACAAGCGCCGAAATATCGGTACCATAGGGCAACGAATCGGGATTGAAAATCAATCCATTGACCAAATCTATGGTAAAATAACGATAGGCCAGATTGTTCAATATATTCACATCGGCTTGCAACGCGAATGTACGCACCATCGTGTTTGAATATGATGTGTATATATCCGCATCGTCATCATCGTTCAAGCACGACGAAAATATGCCGGTCAATGCGCAAACCAATATTGTTCCAAAAAAATATTTCAAAAATTTCATACCTGAATCGAGGTTTTGTCCTACTGAAGGTGTTCTAATTTTGTTTCGTAAAACCGAAACTTCGTTTTTTTGAAGCCGCAATAAATTTTCCAAGAAATTCAAAACAACTTCTAAGGGTGCAAAAATAGTAAGAATTTCGGCTTTTCCCCTCTTTTTAGAGTATATTTATATTTATTTATAGATAAATAGTAATCAAAACCATGCTTTAAAGGCCTTTTTTACCGATGAAAATAGGTTGCGATCTCTCGTTCCCCGAATTTTCGCCTCTTGCTCGACGTATATCCACGAAGTATCGGTGCAGCCACCCCCTCCGTCAATTCTATCGGAGCGGTCTCCACGTGCGCCTCATTCCACAAACCGGAGTCGATAAACTGTTGCGATGTATAAGCTCCGCCCTCCACCAACAAAGACGTTACGCCCTTGATATACAAATTTTCCAAGATTTGCGGTAATACCTGCGCGGTATAATCTATCGCGATAACCTCCACACCCGGCGACACACTTGGCACAACAGCCGTATCAGGTACAAAAAGCAACGTGGGTCGGTCGTCGGCCAATAGGCGTGTATGCACCAAACGGTCGAGGTTTCCGGCCACCAGCACCCTCATCGGCGACCTACGCCCGGGCCAATGTCGTAGCGAAAGCGATGGATTGTCGAACATGGCCGTTCCGGCACCTACCATGATAGCGTCGCACTCGGCACGCAACTTATGCGCCCATTGCCTCGTCAGCTCATCTGAGAATTTCTGCGGTTCCTCATCGGGAGTACGTCGGCGGTCGATAAATCCGTCACGGCTTTGGGCCCATTTCAGCACCACATAAGGTCGTCGAGTAGCGTGTGCCGTCATAAACGCCCGGTTTTGCTCCCGACATTCAGCCTCGAGCACACCCGTTATCACCTCCACTCCGGCCTCTCGCAGCATAGCCACACCTCGGCCCGACACCTCGGGAAAAGGATCGAGACAGCCCACCACCACACGAGGTATCTTCTTATCTATAATCAATTTACTACAAGGCGGAGTTTTCCCGTAATGCGAACAGGGCTCGAGCGATACATACAATGTAGAGCGACTCAGCAAGGTTTCATTCCCCACCGAGGCCACAGCGTTCACCTCGGCATGCGCCTCACCATATCGACGATGATACCCCTCACCTATGATGCGGCCATCACACACGATTACAGCGCCCACCATCGGGTTGGGCGACACATACCCCCTGCCCGCCTCGGCAAGTTGTAAACAGCGCCGCATATAGCACCGGTCTATCTCGGAAGATCTCATAATTTTCAAGTCAAAATTTAGAAGTTGGAGGAACCGAAACCTTTTGAAGCCGTAATAATTTTTCCAAGAAAATTTCAAACAGCTTCTTGATTTCACACAAGGATTATACTACCTTTGCCTTATGCAAAAAAATACCACACTCATACGGCAATCGCTCATCGGCATATACCCCGAAGAAGAAATCAGAGCCATTTCACGCCTGATATGGGAAGAGGTATGCGGTTACACACCGGTAGAGGTAATCCTGCACAAAGATACAATTTTAGATGAAAACATAGGCAAAAAAATCGCATCAATAGTAAGGCGTCTCACACAAAGAGAACCCATACAGTACATCTTGGGGTTTGCCCATTTCGACGGACATAAATTCACCGTAACCCGCGACACACTCATACCTCGCCCCGAGACCGAGGAATTGGTCGCGCTCATCGCCCGAGAATCGCCGACAGATCACCGATTGGCCGACATCGGGACCGGCAGCGGTTGCATCGCCATATCACTGGCACATCGTCACCCCGAGTGGCGCGTTGAGGGGTGGGACATCTCCGAGAAAGCCTTAGAGATAGCCCGGCAGAACAACCGCGACATCGACACAAATGTATCTTTCAAAATATGCGACATACTGACCTTCACCCCCTCGCCACACGACATCGGCAGTTACGACATAATCGTCAGCAACCCGCCCTACATCGTACCCTCGGAGAAATGTGCCATGGCGAGAAATGTGCTCGAATACGAGCCACATAGCGCGCTGTTTGTTCCCGAAGAGGAGCCGTTGCTATTCTACAAAAGTATCGCCGATTGCGCCCTCGGGCTATTACGCCGGGGAGGAAGATTGTATTTCGAAATAAACCCTCTCTTCGCCCAAGAGACGACATCGATGCTCGACGACTATGGCTATACCGACATCGCCCTGCACCAAGACTTCTGCGACCGCCAACGTTTCATCTCAGCCACCCGATAAGTCATGAAAAAAAGTCTCACACCCGACGAAGCCCTGTTTCGAGCCGCCGCCTATTGCTCCACCGGCGAGAAATGCCGTAGCGATATCGCCGAGAAGCTCGGCAAATGGGGTATCGCCCGAGACAAGGCCGCGCTCATCATCGAGCACCTCGAAAACGAGGGCTACATCAACGAGCAGAGATATTGTCGGAGTTTCGTCAATGACAAAATAAAATTCGACGGCTGGGGCCGAACAAAAATCGTTTACGTCCTGAAACAAAAAGGATTGCCGGCAACTTACATCAATGAGGCCATCACCCATATCGATGACGAGGAGTATAAAAACAGGCTCGAAGATTTATTGAACAAGAAACGCAAAACCTTACGAAGCGACGATGAACGAAACATTCGCGCAAAGTTGATGCGATTTGCCTCCTCCCGAGGATTTGAATTACCATATATATACAAAATACTCGGTCGCACAGGCGCGCCTGACGAAGAATACGATTATGACGATTAGCCCCCTGTTCGACCTGTTTTACCCCCGATTGTGCGTGGTGTGCGGACGTCGATTACACGACGACGAGCGACATTTGTGCTTGCACTGCCTGCAACATCTGCCACGCACCGGGTTCCACACCGAGGCGAGCCACGCCATGGAACAACTCTTCCGTGGCAAAGCCGATATAGTACACGCTATTGCCTATTTCTATACTTCGCCCCAATCGGAATATCGCCACATACTGCACCACATCAAGTACCACGATGGCAAGGAATGTGCCCGCTACTTGGGCCGTCTGTATGCCTCAGAGTTGGCCGGGTCGGACATCTTGCATGACATCGACCTTATAATACCCGTACCTCTACACCGTAAGCGTCTGCACAGTCGGGGATACAACCAGAGTGAATGGATAGCCCGGGGCATAGCCGAAGTCATCGGAATACCCCTTGATACCCGGTCGCTCATACGCTACGTAGCCAATCCGTCGCAAACCCGCCTCTCCCTATACGAGCGATGGATAAACACGCAAAGTATTTTCGCGTTATCCGACAGCCACAACATACAGGGTCGCAACATTCTACTCATCGACGACATCGTCACCACGGGGGCCACACTATTGGCTTGTGTCAATACCCTGAACGAAGCCTATCCCGGCAGTGTTTCGCTCCTCACCCTCTCCATTGCCCGATAAGTAGCAAGAAGCGCATAATTTCTCGGCAATTTGATAAAAATACGTCCCAAAAGACCTTATAAACGCCGAAACTTTGTTTTTGAAGCCGTAATAAGTTTTTCAAGAAAATTTTAAACAGCTTCTTATTATTAGAAATTTTCCGCAAAAGTTCTAAAAATTTCTCAAACACTCTTTTATATTCCTATTCTTTTTTCGTACCTTTGTCTGCTTGAAATAGGTATTGACACAATGCTATACTTACAACCATTCGACAAATAAAATATCAACCACAAATAATACAAATTATGAAAACCTTAGAGCGTTTAGTTGCGGAAAAATTACTGAAAATCAGCGCAGTAAAATTACAACCAGCTATTCCCTTCACATGGGCATCGGGCTGGAAGTCACCCATTTACACCGACAATCGTAAAACACTCTCCTATCCTGCCGTTCGCAGTTTCATCAAAATAGAACTGTGTCGTCTCATTCTCGAGAAATTTGAGAATATCGACGCCATAGCCGGTGTAGCAACCGGAGCCATCGCACAAGGCGCGCTCGTTGCCGAGCAATTGGGCTTGCCCTACGTATATGTGCGCTCGGCACCCAAAGATCACGGTCTCGAAAACCTCATCGAAGGAAACCTCATTCCCGGCCAACGTGTCGTAGTGATCGAGGACCTCATTTCGACCGGCGGCAGCAGTCTCAAAGCCGTGGAAGCCATTCGCAACGTAGGTTGCGAAGTAGCCGGTATGGCCGCAATATTCTCTTATCGTTTCCCTGTAGCCGAGGAGCGTTTCAAAAACGCCAAGGTCGATGTCGTGACACTCAGCCACTACGAAGCCGTGCTCGATGCCGCCTTGAAGACCGGATATATCACCGAGGCCGACCTCGAAACCTTGAAAGAATGGCGTAAAGATCCCGCCGCTTGGAACCCCGGAAAATAACAAGAAACACCGCCGTAATGACATCTTTCGAAAGTACCGTAAAAACCATTCCTGCCTCGATAGGAAAAGTTTTCGCTATGTTATCGGACCTCTCCAACTTGGAGCGTATCCGCGACAGAATACCCGAAGATAAAATTCAAAAATTCACCTGCGACAGAGATAATTGCAGTTTTTCCGTGAACCCCATCGGAAAAATTGCAATACACGTCGTGGAGCGCGAACCGGAGAAAACCATCAAATTTGAGACCTGCGAATCTCCGATTCCGTTTTTCATCTGGATACAATTACTCCCCACACCCGAGGATAATACGGCCATGAAGCTCACGCTACGTGCCGAGCTCAACCCGTTTATCAAAGGTATGATTTCAAAACAACTGCAAGACGGCATCAACAAAATAGCCGATGCAATAGTTCTTATTCCGTTCGATTAAATTACTCATGGCACAAAAACTCTGGGAAAAAAACGTACAAGTCGATGCTGAAATAGACCGATTCACCGTAGGTCGTGACCGGGAAATGGATCTCTACCTCGCCCCTTACGATATACTCGGCTCTATGGCCCACATCACCATGCTCGAAAGTATCGGACTGCTCACGGCCGACGAGTTACGCAGGCTCATTGCCGAACTTCGCGACATATACAGCGTAGCCGAGCAGGGCAATTTCGTCATCGAAGAGGGCATCGAAGATGTTCATTCCCAAGTTGAATTGATGCTTACCCGCAAACTGGGCGATATAGGCAAGAAGATACATAGCGGTCGCAGTCGCAACGATCAGGTATTGGTCGATCTCAAACTGTTTATACGCTCGGAACTGCAAAGCGTTGTGGAACTCACTCATACCCTGTTTGAGAGCCTCATCGCCCAAAGCGAGAAATACAAAGCGGTGCTGATGCCGGGATATACCCACTTGCAAGTGGCTATGCCCTCGTCATTCGGGTTATGGTTTGGCGCCTATGCCGAAAGTCTCGTCGATGACCTCACCGTGTTGCAAGCCGCCTATCGTGTATGCAACCGCAACCCGCTGGGCTCGGCCGCCGGTTACGGCTCGTCATTCCCGCTCGACCGTAGCATGACCACACGGCTGCTGGGATTCGACTCGATGAATTACAACGTGGTGTATGCCCAGATGGGGCGTGGAAAGACCGAGCGTATCGTGGCGACAGCCTTAGCCTCCATTGCCGGCACATTGGCCAAACTGGCCTTCGATGCCTGTATGTTCAATTCTCAGAATTTCGGATTTATCAAGTTGCCCGACGCCTACACCACCGGTTCGAGCATCATGCCCCACAAGAAAAACCCCGATGTATTCGAATTGACCCGCGCCAAATGCAATAAGATACAGGCCCTGCCCTATCAAATCACCCTCATCGCCAACAATCTGCCCTCAGGCTATTTCCGCGACCTGCAAATCATCAAAGAGGTTTTCCTCCCCGCCTTTGAAGAACTGAAAGACTGCCTGCAAATGGTCACTCAGATGATGAGCCACCTCACCGTGAACGAGCATATACTCGACGACAAACGTTACGATCCCATATTCAGCGTAGAAGAGGTGAACCGTCTTGCCCTCGAAGGGGTACCCTTCCGCGACGCCTACAAAGAAGTGGGGCTGCGCATTGAGGCCGGAGATTTCACTCCCGACAAAAATCTGCACCACTCCCACGAAGGCAGTATCGGAAACCTGTGCAACGACAAAATCGCCGCACTCGAAGCCGAGATTATCGGCAATTTCAATTTTGAAAAGACTCGCTCTGCATTCAACAGTCTTTTAGGGCGCAATTAATCATCATGTTACGTCACATTGCCTCCGCACTGTTTATGGTCGTCCTGTTATTCACCTCGGGGTGCGACAATTTCGACGACCATCGCATACCCTCTCGCAACGTGCGCATAGAAATAAACACCGCGCAATGGAGCGTATATGGCGTACACGGATATATGGAATGGCAGGCCTTCATACGCAACACCACTCCCAAAGGATTTACATGGAAAGCCGGCAACTACACCGGATATGGCGGTGTGCTATTGGTATGTGGACTCGAAAATCAACTGCTCGCCTACGACATGGCCTGCCCTGTGGAGTGCTCCGAAACAATACGCGTCACCATCGACGAAACGGCCGGTATAGCCCTATGCCGCAAATGCGGTTCCACCTACGACGTATTCAACGGATTCGGGCAACCGCTCTCAGGCACAGCCTACACCGAGAAATATGGCCTCTCCTCCTATCTCGTCACTCCATCATCTACCGGCTACCTCATCTCCCGATAAAGTTCCTCGTAAGGGGAAGCAATTTGTACGATTTATCAAGCACAACAAAATTTTAAAAAGCTAATCGTTGTATTTTCGCAAATAAGCACTATCTTTGTCGGCGAAAAGGCTTAACACCCTTTTTCAGCACCGAAAATCACAATTTCGGTTTCCGCAAGGAGGCTCGAATGGTGGAATGGTAGACACGAAGGACTTAAAATCCTTTGGCCATTGCGGCTGTGCGGGTTCGAGTCCCGCTTCGAGTACAAAAATTCCTCGCAGACAATGTCCGCGAGGAATTTTTGTTTTATATCGGTATCCGATAAATTGTTTTATTACTCACAAAGGTGTTCGATGAGGATTTTAGTGCCGATGAGTATGAGTATCGCTCCACCGGCAAACTCGGCTTTGCTTTTATAACGGCAGCCAAACGCGTTGCCGATATGCAACCCCACGGCCGACAGCACAAAGGTGGTCAATCCTATAAGCGATATGGCCGGTAATATATCCACACCCAAGAAGGCAAACGTCACCCCTACCGCCAAGGCATCGATACTGGTAGCTACGGCCAACAAGAACATTTTCCGCACCGAGAAATCGTTACACCCGCACGCTTCATCTTTGGCAAACGACTCCTTCATCATATTAAAACCGATAATAGCCAGCAGGGCGAAGGCTATCCAATGGTCTATCTCCGTGACCACCGAGGCAAAACTTGCCCCCAAATAATAGCCTACAAGTGGCATTAATGCTTGAAAGCCTCCAAACCATAGACCTACTTTGGCCGTGTGGTGCATCTTGATATTTTGCACAGACAACCCTTTACCGATAGATACGGCAAGCGCGTCCATCGACAATCCTACGGCTATCAGCAGCAATTCCCATAATCCCATGCAACTTCTCTATCTTTTAATTTTCGTACGAAGATAGCACATAATTCCCTTATTTCTCGTCCGAAATAGAAGTTTATCGATATTTCGAGAGAAAATTCTATCTTTGTACTATCAAAGCAAGTATAAAACGAAAAAACAGCTATACCATGAAAAAATTAGCACTTCTCGTCATCACCGGCCTCATAACACTCGGCAACCTCAACGCACAAGAATTCATACCCTTGTGGGAAAAGGGTAGAATGCCCAACAGCAAAGGGATCGCATTGAAAGACAGTATTGCCAACGAACGTATATACCAGGTAGGTACACCCGGTATGTATGTATTCGAGGCCTCCAAGGCCGAAAACAAAGGCGTAGGCGTGATAATCATTCCCGGGGGCGGATATGCCCGGCTCGCCTATCAAATAAGCGGATTCTCGCTCGCCAAGTGGTTCAACGCTATCGGCATCAATGCTTTTGTATTACAGCACCGTATGCCTCAATCACCCGACGTAGAGACCTGCTACAAAGCTCCGTTGCAAGATACACAACGTGCCTTGCGCTATATCCGTGCCAATGCCGATCGTTGGGGTATCGACCCACAACGTGTGGGTGTAATGGGCAGCTCGGCCGGAGCACACCTCTCGGCCTGCGCCGCCACCATTACCGACGATTGGAGCCAAGTAGGCGACAGCCTCGACGCGCAATCCATCACCCCTGATTTTGCCATACTTGTGTCGCCCGTCGTGTCGATGGACGATGACAAGGTGCATAAAGGCAGCCGCAAAAATCTTTTGGGCAAACACGACTCGGCCAAGATGCGAGAGAAATTCTCGTGCGACAAACAGGTTTCGGCACAGACGCCTCCTATGTTTCTCGTGCACGCCATGAACGACCCCGCCGTTTCGTGCCTCAACAGTATCGTGCTGTTCGAAGCCTTGAAACGCAACGACATAAAGGGTTCATCACTGCACATCTTCCCCGAAGGCGGACATAGCATTGCCCTGCGCAATAACCCCGGAACGACCAACGACTGGACCTCCCTCGCCGAGAAATGGCTCATCGAAATAGGTATCTTGAAGTAACCCGATTATCTGAAAACCACACTGCGAGCGCGACTTTTCGGTCGCGCTCGCAGTGTATAAAATTATTAGTGTCCGATAAAAATACGACTTCCTGTTTTTAAGATTTCATTATGCCATCGGCATAAGACATTACAGCCCCGTATAAGCCGATTTATCGGCGCAATGCGGGGTGGAAATCGACCATTGATTTGCGATGCCGTAGGTATCGGACTATAATGATTATCGCGCCTATATATAGGTCCAATACCTAAAGGCATTGATTATTACGAATACCCTATGTTCCCCGCATTGCGTTCGCCTACCGGCTCGCTTATACGGGGCTGTAAAAATCGATTACCTAACGGCAATCTTTTTATAACACAAACTCAAGCCCCGCTTTTTATTTTATCGCATAAATTATCTTAAATCATAGTTTTCCGAAGATTTTTTAAATCTTTATCGGACACCAATAGTATAAAATCTAAAAGACGAATCCAAAACGGAACGATATGGCCCTATTCAATTTCTCATAGGTATCTAATCCCTCATAATAATAGGGAGTTTTCATATTTATCAAGCCATTCCGCTCATAGGCGATAGATAGTTCCCACGCCGTCTTACCAACACCAAACCAAGGTCTTTCTATACCAAATGAAGGGGATAGATAAAACCCTGTATTAAATGCTCCCTTGAATGTACCTTCCCGGAAAATATCTTTTTGCACAAGATAATCTATACAAAGCGATAACCCTATCCGGGCATCAAAGAACGGTTTGGTCTTTTTATTAGAACCGGCCGGATATAATCTCACCATCGCATAGAGAGGCACCGATAGTCGTGATGCACGATATTCATATTCCGAGCCATAATAGGTAACACTATTCCCCCCATACGAACTTTCATACTCTGACGTATAAATGTCAACCCCGACCAATTCATGGGGTGTGTAAGTTTTCCAATTCCAATTTATGGCTATACCGGCACCGAGATAGAAATACGACGACACGCTCCTCAAATAGGTCAACGATGTTCCTATCTCACTTATCGAGCCCTGAGGATAGATCGAATATGTCGTCATATGCCATATCCATTTATTATCGGGCACATAAGCGGGAGTAAGTCTATATTTCATCTTATCGTTCGACACACCGGAATATAATGTAACCCGCTTAGTTCTATCCTTATATCCATTAGCACTTGTGGTAACTCTATATTCCCCGGCGACCGCCTCAAATGTGTATGGCACAAAACCCTTAAATACACCATCGACATATACCATTGCATTATCCACATTACTGGTTATCAACACATCGCCTTTGCGGGGTGTCAATACCACATCAAATTCCGTGAGTGTCTCCGGCAGTATCTCGAACGTATCTTCTCGGGCGATATAATCACGATGAGAGACTGAATACCTATGTTTTCCTACGAGCAATCGCTCTTTCACTCGCCCACCGAGAGTGCTTCGCAATGTATCATCGATATACACATCGGCATCAGTCGGTGATACCGTCATAATAAGATATTCCATATCTCGGCGCACCGGCGCATATTCGGTTTTCAGCACTATCTCATAGGTACGTCCCGACCCAATAGGCATACCATACCAATAATCCAATACGCCGAATTCCTGATGCTTTATCTGCAACTTCTTCGCCGCACGTGGTACCCACACATAGATTTCCCCTACGTCCTGCCGAGTATCGACTATACCCAACAAGCCGCCATCGAAGCGGAACCCCGTCTCGGTAGTACGCACCTTGATGAGGGCTGCCACTTCGCCATTTTGATCTATTCGTTTATTGAGGCCTTCGATATTGGCAGAAATCGAGTTTTCGACCAAACGGAAACTCTCCACCTCCATTTTTTGAGCAAAAGCAGAGAATTCCAACAACAAAAGAACCCCGATAATTATCAACGTCGCTATTCTATTCACACCTTTTCAAATCAAACACATTTATATAGACCAATAGGATAAATATGTCACTTTTTCACTACACGGAAGGTTTTGTGGTCGCCGTTGTGGGTAAGGGTGATATAATATACCCCGGGGGCGTAGGCCGACATATCGACTGATTGAGGTTCTGTGGCTTGGAACGTGGTAGCACATACCACTCGACCGGCTGCGTCGGTAATCGACAGCATGACTATACCCGAGCAGGCCCGTGTGGCGTCGATATGGCAATTGTCCTCCACAACTTGCGGATAGATACGCACCCTATCCTCGCCCGGCGACTTGATACCCGACACCTCGGCTACGGCTATCACCCCATCGCTTGTGAGACGACTGCCGTCCCATACCAACCCTTCACCGGGAGTACCATCAATAATAAATGTACCGGTGGTGGTTCCGGTCACGGCAAAGAGGGTAATCTCGTCGCCCGGCGCAAACGTGCGTCCGTCAGCCACAATGCGCAACGTATCGCTACCCAGCGACAGGTTTCCGCCCACCGACAATCTATCGTTGCCGGTGGCCGTGATACGCATCACAAGCGTTGCCCCGGTCGCACCCGATACCGTGCCCGACACCGAGAGTGTACCCGGCTCGTCGGTGCTACCGGGAGCCAATACCGCACCTTTCTGCAACGACACACTCTTCACAATACCCGTGCCTCGCAACATAGCGCCATTCTGCACCGTCACTTTATTAGCTGCCGCGCCACTCGCGTTATCGACCGAGAGCACACCGGCATACACGCCGATATTCGACGAGGTATTGCTGCCACCGGTGAGAGTCCAGGTGCCGGTTCCATACTTATTCACCGACGACGAAAGTACACCGGCAAATGTGGCATCGGCATGGTTATAACCCACGTTGTAGGTACCGTTTTTCACCGTGGCGGTAGTCGATGACGACGACAACGCTCCTATCGACGAGGTGAGCGATTGCGAGGAACCGCTACCACTCTTGAAGTGTCCCATCGTAACGCCATCGCCCAAATCGACCGTAGTTCCCTTCATCGACATGGCGCTACATAAGCGGAAATCGCTTCCCGTTACATACAATCGTCCAGTGAACGAACTCCAGCTTGCCTTCATATCGGTGCGGACATAGGGTATGGTGAGGCGTATCGTACCCGCACCACTGAACGAACCGTTGATATAGCAACGCTGACCGGCAGCCAACGTCACATCGGCCCCCTCGGGCACGGTGACTTTATAATTGAAATTGGGTATCTGTGAGGTGTTGTTATTGTTGAATATCTGCACCGTACCACCCTTCATCACCAGCGACGAACCGAGTGCGCCAAACGTAGAGGTGTACGAGCCTTGCGCCAACGTACCGGCCTCGACCACCGTTCCTCCCTTATAGGTATTGGCACTGCCATAGGTGATATTCAACTGACCGTTGCCTCGTTTCACGAGCGTACCATTACCGCTTATCAGACCTTTGAGACTGGTATATCCTTTCTGTATATCGAGCGACACGCTATCGGTAATCGACATCCGACTGTCGGTCGATGTGTTGGCGTTGTTCACCGACAAAGTCGCGTTTTGCAACTGCAACACGCCCGAGGCACCGAGACTGCTCGGTTGCCCCGCGTCGGAGAGCGCCGCGACTACCGTAGTACCACCGTTGAGTATGGTCGTACCGGTATAGTCGTTCTTGGTGGAGTTTATAATCAATGTTCCCGCGCCCGACTTGGTAAGTCCGCCGGTACCACTGAATCCGCCGGCGCCGTTTTGCACATATTCCGCCGTCGTATTATTGAAATAGAGGCCGGTCGTTTCATACAGGTCGTCGGTCGAAATCACAGTATTCGTCGCATTATCATCGAATGTCACTGCGTCGCCGGCTACAAAGGTTGTAGCCTCATCGGCGAGCGAGAAATTCTCGGTTTCAAAGTCCCATGCACCCGAGAAGGTTCCCGTCCAGTGCACTCCGGTCGAAGCGCTGCGCTGCTCTTTCACCACCAGTACTATCGATTTCTCTTGTATCTGCAATTCATAGGGGAAGCCTTTCAACCCTTTCACAGCAAGGTTTTCAAGCGAACCTGTAATTTCTCCGCTCCAACGAATCAGGACATATTCACCCGGTAACGGACGCGCCTCAGCCGTCACCATATTGATGACCGATACACCCGAGAGGGAGAAATCGCCATTGATTGTAATAAGGTCGCTCACGATCGTATCGGCAGTCTGCAAATTCATTTCGAGATATACGTTATCGGTCAAGGCAAGACCTTTCTCAAAAGTTATCACGCCAAAAGGCTCGGCCTCGGTACCGGGCGACAGACGACAGCCCTCATAGTTGAGCGCGCCCTCGAATACACAATCGCCGGCTACCACGGCATTGCCCGCCAATGTACCACGGGCACGCAGGTCGAGGAGGCTCTTTATGGTGTCATTCAGCGCCAACGTACCCTCGGATATAATCGTCTTACCGGTATGTCGCAACGGCATATTCACCACCAACGTACCCTCCATCGACTTCCACAACTCCATATCACCGGCAAAGCCTCCGGTTCCGGTCCATGTATATTGTTGTCCCCGAGGAGTCATTACATACACCGCCGAGGGCAAAAGCGTTTCATTGATAGTAATCGGCTGCGAGGCATCGCCCGATATATCGAAAAGCACACTCTTTCCGTCGGCATACACGGTATTTTCGTCGCGAGCAAACGATACAAACGCATCGGTCGCCGCGACACTCCACTCGCTACCACCACGCCACACCACGTCGGTCACCATCGAAGGGGGCAACGGAGGTGTGGGCATATCATAGCCGAGATAGTAATCGGGCAACGGGCTTTGGTAATATCCACGCGTGGTGCACTGCATACGATAGGCGGGGTTCTGTTGCAAACAATAGAGTGCCACATCGGTGGGGTAATCGGTCGTAAAACCTACGATACCTGAGCAACCGGTCTCGTCGCCTCTGCGCAAAATCACCTCATCGCGCCAGTCGCCTATCATATCGCCAAAATACATCGGACGCACGCCATAGGTACTACTTACCGTCCAATTCGATATTTTGGCCATCTCTATCAGTCGGGTATTGTTGAATTTTCCCACATACGCGTTGAATCCGTTACCATCGGGCGAGGCCAGTCGTTCACGATCGAGCGATCCGTCCCACCATACGCCCTCGGTGGGGAATATCATCGAACCCTCTGTTATGAGTTCACCCTTGCAATCGTAGAGATTGCCCATGGTGCTCCACATTTCATATCCCTTATGAGTAGAATCCACGTCCATACACTCGCCACGACCTACATCGCCCACAGCGGCCAAGTACCACTTCTTTATGGACTCACCGGTAGAGGCGTCGTACAATATCTGGCCGAGCATATCGCCGGCATTCTGCTGTATGGCAAACGTTTCAAGGCCCGGACGATCGGGATCTATATCGCCCATGCGGAAGCGGTCGCCGTGAGAAATACCGGCACTGAACAGCATCTCGCCATTATCATCGACCACGAAACCGCCATCAAGGATTTCGTCTTTACCATCACGATCGACGTCGCCTATGCGTATATGGTGGAACTCGGCCGGCCAAGGCGTCTTATCGTTACGACTCCAAGTAAAATGTTCTTTCCACGCCCCTGCTTTTCCCGACGAGAAATCATAACCCCACGCCGACACATAATAGTGGTGCGTCTTATCGGTAGTGCGCACCATATACTCCATCGCCACACTCGGGTGCACGCCATCGAGGTAACATATACCCATGTGACCGTTGAGCAGGTTATAAGGGGTATCCATATAGTTGGCCTTATTGGTACGGCTGTAGGTATCGGTACCATCGCTCGGGAAGGGCATCTCTATCGTAACCACCTCCGCACCGGTGAGTCCATCGACCACGGTGATATATTGGGGAGGATTCTTCACACTCTGCGTATTGTAATCGATTATACCATCACCATCGGTATCGCCATCGGCACTACCTTTGAGGTAGGCTCCCCATGTATCATTCGTTTTATCCCAGAAACGGGTTCCGTCGCTACTCTTTATCACCACTTCAGAGCGACCGTCGCAATCCATGTCATAGGCGATGACCATATCGTCGTGACCGGCCGATATATCCACATTAGGCCCCATATCTACTGTCCACAGATGCTCTCCCATGCGGGTATAGCCCTCTATCTTATGGGTATTACCGGTCGTGGAGCGACGATCCACCACATAGTCGTATTCACCATCGCCGGTAAGGTCGGCCGGCCATATAAACTTGGTGGTGTATTCGTTATGCGACAACAAGGTATCGTAGGTAATCTCCATAAACACGCTACGCATATCGTGACCGGTGAAAGCATAGGCGTCGCTCATCGGTTGTTCCACGCCATCGACTACCACCGCCACGGCTATTTCATGCCCCGTGGGTATCACGCTCGTGGTGGTAGAATAGTTGGTCACCGATAGCGGGGCGTCGTTCACCCGCGTGTAACTGTCGCTACCTATGGTTCGGGTATAGAGATTGTACTGTGCCGTCTCGGCCTCTTGCGCCAATTTACGCCACGACACAAAGACCTTTTCACCGTTCTTCACGGCTACGACACCACGTCCGAGAGGCTGTTGTAATCGTTGAGCCGACAGCGAACATACGATAAATACAAATAGTACTACGAAAGAAATACGATAATTTTTCATGGATAAAAGTCTTTCTTAACAGATGCAAAAATATAAAATATATTCCTAATTGTCTCGGAAGTTGTTCTGAAATTTATTAAAAACTTTTCAGGAAAAGTCATTTCGTATTTTCAAAATATATACCTTTGTGGTAGTCTGTGAAGAGATGTTGCGCTTCTGGCGAAATCGTTAAATCAGGCTGATACCTATTTCGCTTGTTTGCACACTCCTCGACGAAACATAAACGACTTCTAAAAACATGATAATTATGAAAAAAGCGTTATTCACAATGATTGTGTTGTGCCTCATGGCTACAGCGACGTATGCCCAACAAGCTAAAGGCGAAATGGCCGCTAAAGTACATACCGGTATGACCATAGAAGCCGGCGCGTTGCAAGGCATCATAGGTTTCGAGTACAGAGTAGCCGTAGCCGACAGCTGGCGCATCGCGCCCAATTTCAATATCGGTGGCGGACGTGGCCTCAAATTCTTAGACCTCACGGTCGATGCACACTATGTGTTCCGCGCGGCCGACAACCGGTTCTCGTTCTACCCCATCGCCGGTGTCGGATTCTATCATACATGGTACAAGGTAGCCAACTTCAAAACGGCTAATAATCGCATATTTGCCAATGTAGGTATCGGCGGGCAATACGACCTCACCGACAATATCGGTATCACGGCCGAAGTGAAAAACGCATGGATGGCCGACTATAACAAAGGTTCGTTCCTCGTAGGTTGTTGCTATAAATTCTAATATGCTCCCTTATACCCTCCGATTATGAAGAAAATTTTCCCAATATTCTTTCTGCCAATTCTTATCGCTTGTAGTAATAAGACGGTATCCATATCGGGGGAATTATCCGGTATGTCCATAGGCGACACGTTATGTTTCACCACGAGCATACCGCCATTTTTCGAAAATGAACATACCGACACCATAATCGCCACCGGAGAGGACTTTGCGTTTGAAATACCGGCAACACATACCATTGTCGGTTATCTCACGCACCATCACGACGGGCATAGTTCCGGCCCTTACGACATTATAGCCCGTCCGGGCGATCATTTGAATATCTCGGGACAAATAGAGACTTTAGGTGGCGCCCATATCTCAGGCGGACTTTATAATCTCCCCGACGTAAATAGATTATGCTCATTGGGTGCGCCAATAGATAGCACAAAGAGCCTATATAGTCGCAAGTTGACCTTGTTCAGTATCGAGAACAAGACCGATAGCATAGCTAAATACAGTAGTCTATATAACAAAATCGACTACCCCGATGAGTACAAAGCGTTGTGGCAGACAATGCGCGACAGCGCCGACCACGAATATGCGGCATATATGTGTATGAAACGGATATATAAATATACCGCCGACGAATTGGACGAGCGTGTAAAACGATTTTCTGTAGCGACACAACAATGCTATATGGTAAACGAGTTGCGCCAAATAGTTTCTATCTTGAGAAATATTGACGTAGGCAATAGTTTACCTGACTATACCCTCATCGACAATACCGAAAAAAGTCACTCGCTATACCAATACCGAGATAAATACCTATTACTCTACTACTATGGACTGTGCCCCGGCGTAATATTCTATTCCGAGTCTAAAATCGAAAAACTATACAATAAATATCACGACAAAGGTCTCGAGATAATAGGAATATGTCGTGACGGAGACATCAATGCCCGCTATCCTCAACTCATTTCCAAGGACAAAGATATACGCTCCTTGGTTACTCACCCATATGCCACCGTTTACGCGACAGATGACCGAAATAAGTATCTGCAACGTGAATTATTCTTGATTGTGACACCGACCATGATACTTATCGCTCCCGACGGGAAAACACTTGCGAGAGGCAATAACAACGTACACAAAAAAATAGACAAAATACTGCAAGAAGCCCTTATTGAAAAAGGAGAAAACCTATGAACGGACTGCTTTTGGGATTGTTATTACCTTTCTCGGGTACGGTTTTAGGAGCCGCCACCGTGTTTCTGCTACGCGACCATATCCCCGCGCGCTTGCAAAAGGCGTTATTGGGCTTTGCTTCGGGGGTAATGATTGCCGCCTCGGTATGGTCACTGCTCATTCCCGCCATGGATATGAACGCGGAGATGGGACGATGGGCGGTAGCACCTGCCGTTACCGGCTTTCTGGCCGGCATGGCGTTCCTCTTACTCTTAGACAAACTGATTCCTCACTTGCACCTCGACGGCAAAGAGCCTGAAGGTCCGCGTAGCCGTCTCTCGCGCACCACGATGCTCTCGCTGGCCGTAACCCTGCACAACATACCCGAGGGTATGGCGGTAGGTGCCGTCATGGCAGCAGCCATGACCGGTGGTGCCGAATTGTCGATAGCCGCAGCGGTGGCATTGTCGGTGGGAATCGCCATACAGAATATACCCGAGGGAGCTATCATATCGATGCCCATGCTCGGCGAGGGACATAGCAAGATACGCTCTTTTTCCATCGGAGCATTGAGCGGTATCGTAGAGCCTATAAGTGCCTGCATCACCATTTTATTGGCCTCCTACATCACTCCCGCATTACCCTACTTACTGGCTTTCTCGGCCGGCGCCATGATATATGTGGTGATAGAGGAGTTGATACCCGAGGCCTCGCAAGGCCACCACTCCAATATCGGTACGATAGGTTTCGCCGCCGGATTTTCGCTGATGATGATTTTAGATGTCGTTTTAGGCTGAAAAAGTTTCTATAACTCGGTGAGGGTATTTTGCACTCGAAATATTCTGTCGGCCAATGGTGTAAAAGTCGCAATATCGTGCGACACGAGCAATATCGTGGTATCGTGCGCCACCTCTTGTAGGAGTTCTATCATGCGGATTTCAAAATCTTTATCGATATACGACGTAGGTTCATCGAGCACCAACACCTCGGGATTGGTAATCAGTGCCCGACCGAATAAGGCGCGTTGCAACTGTCCGCCCGACAAGTCTCCGATAGGTGTATCGGTGTAATCCGACAACCCTACTTTCCCCACCATAGTCTTTATCATGCGGGTACGCTCCTCTCGCGACAACTTCGCACCTAACAGTCCCATACCTATCACTTCCGACACCGTAATGGGGAAATGCGCGTCGATACGGCTTTTCTGTGGCAGATAGCCTATATTGAGCGAGGCTACCGGAGTCCCCGCCCTGAAATAAGATAGTTTCCCGGCTGATGGGGGCAATAAGCCGAGAATAAGGCGTAGAAGTGTCGTCTTTCCACCACCGTTAGGTCCGGTAATCAATATAAATTCGTTGGCATTGATCGACATATCGATACCCGATAGCACCAAGCGGCTATCATACCGCAAATCGATATGCGACAATTCTATCTGTTTATTCTGCTGTAATTGCATCGGCTATACGATTTATCTCGGTTTCCCAGTCATGAGACAACGGATCTATGACTTGGGTACGACACCCCACCTCCCGGGCAAACGTCTCGGCCTGGCGCGGGTCAAACTCTCGTTGTATGAATACAACCTTCACCCCATGGTGACGTGCCTCATCGACCATGTGGCGAAAATGTTGAGGCGAAGGTGATTTTCCATCGGGTTCGAGCGAAAGCTGTATCAATCCGTAATCGGCCGCCAGATAGGTAAGTGTGGGGTGATACACGGTAAATGCCCTACCCTTGCAGGGGGCCAATCGTTGCATCAACAAGCTATCAAGGCGAGCCAACCGGGTATCGAGGCTATCATATCTCGCACGATACTCGGCTACTCCGGCACTATCGGCCCGACACAACGTTTCGTAAATACTCCGCACCATAGTTCTTGCCCGGCGGGGAGAGCACCATATATGCGGGTCGGGTGCGCCCTCGTCGTGGTGATGAGTACACGTCTCGCCATCGTGATGATGGTGATGCGTGCCGTAAATCAGTTCGATATTATCGGCAAGATTTACAAGTTGCATCTGAGGATTATTTGCCTCCAAACGCGGAAGCCAAGCCCGTTCAAAGCCCAAATATCCACAACTGAAATAGAGGTTACAGTTCGATAGTTGCGCCATAGCCGATGGCGGTAAGTCATACGACTCGGGATTACCCCCGGCAGGGACGGCACATATCACCTCCATTCTATCGCCGACCAACGCCTCAACCCAACTCTCGACCGGTGGTATGGTCACGGCAACGACAGGTCGCGACGGTACATGATAAGAGCACGAGCTCAGCACCACCGCCCATATGATAAGAAATCTCGTTATATATCTGTACATAATGCCCGCAAAGGTATTAAAAAAAAGAGAAGCTGTCGGATTTTTCGCCGGAGATTATACTCTAAAAATAAAACAATACAAGCTTTCATGGGTTCACATTACATTATACATATCGCCCCGATTCTACCCCATACACCTCGCGATGTATCTTATCCCGCACTTCTTCGAACGTGTGGTCGAGATCGCCTCCATAGAACATCAGGCGTAGCTCCACCGGTGGTAATTGATCGCTGTAGGGCGGTTGTATATATCGGCGAGGGCATAGCGTGAAGCCTGCACGTTCGTAAAAAGCGATACGGCGACGAGCCATCTCATCAAGAGGCAATTCCACCTCGAGTACTATCGGTTGCTCCACCTCTTTACTGAAAAGCGACAAGGCTTTAGTTCCATATCCACGCCCGCGACTTGCAGCCGATACCGCGAAATGTTCTATATAAGCGAATTGCGACCATCGCCAGTAGGTAATGAAACCCACCGGCACATCGGTATCACACAGCAATGACATACCGAATGTCTCAGTAGCACGCAACAGGTCACAAATCGTATCGAAGTCGCGCCGCTCCTCGGGTGGGAAGGCTTTTATATAGAGTTCTTTTACAAATGTAAGTGCGTTTTTATCGCAAGAAGTTACAGGTTGTAAGTATATCATATCCGGCCTTTTTGTCTAATAATCAATGCAAAGATAATATTTTCAGTCATTTTCTTGGCAAAAATTTGATTTTATGTAATTTCTCTTTACCTTTGTAAGTACTAATCACCTCAAAACTATATTATGGGACACCACCAATTAGACTATTTAGACTACAAGATCTTAAAAATGATCGCCGCGGACGCTCGTACTCCGTTTTTGGAAGTAGCTCGCGAATGTAATGTATCCGGAGCAGCCATTCACCAACGTGTGCAGAAGCTCATCAATCTGGGCATCATCAAAGGCTCGGAATTCACTCTCGACTCCAACCGCATAGGGTTCGAAACCTGCGCATATATCGGTGTATTCTTGCAAGCCCCGGGACAATTCAAAGATGTCATTGAAAAACTGAAAGAGATTCCCGAAGTGGTAGAATGTCACTACACGACCGGGCAATATGATATGTTCTTGAAAATTTATGCCCGCAACAACAATCATCTGCTACAAATCATTCACACCAAATTGCAACCCCTGGGATTGGCTCGTACCGAGTCGATTATCTCTTTCAAAGAGGCTTTCCGTCGTCAGCTTCCCATTGAGAATTTGGTATATCGCGAGTCCAACAGCACCGAAGATGAAGAGGAAACCGGCTTCACCATCTCTCCCAAACCTCGCAGAAGACGCAATCGCTCCAAAGAAGAAAAAGGCTCCAAATAAGAGCCTCGGTTTCTTATAAATTACATACAAAAAGTGTCTGAGATTTCAGGCACTTTTTTGTTCAGTATAGATTTTCGATTTTTTTCGCAAACATATGTGAACAGCTATACAATAACCTTGTTTTCTTACAAAAACGAACTATTTTTTCCGGCAGATTTTCAAAGAAGTTGTTTTAAATTTGCAACCGTTTTTTCGACTAAAAATGCAACTATCCAACAAAGCCAAAGGGGTATTATGCGGAAGCATCGCCGCCATAAGCTATGGCACCAATCCTCTCGGCGCCCTATACCTCTACGATGTCGGCCTCAATGTCGACTCGGTACTGCTGTATCGATATGCACTCGCCGCACTGATGTTGGCAGGAATCATGAAATTGCGACGCATACCTTTTGCCATAGCCCGGCGTGAAGGTCTCGTACTGGGCATTTTGGGCATACTATTCGCAGCCTCCTCGCTACAGTTGTTTTCGAGTTTTCACTACATGGACGCAGGTATAGCCTCCACGCTCCTTTTTGTATATCCCATCATAGTAGCGGTAATCATGGCTATCTTTTTCCACGAGCGAGTATCTCTCGCGACAATACTCTCCATCGCCTTGGCTCTATGTGGTATCGCTCTCCTGTATAAAGGCGACGACGGTGTAGAACTCGACATCTACGGGGTGATACTGGTAATGCTCTCCTCGCTCTCATACGCCCTCTACATCGTCATAGTAAACCGCTCGGGAGTGCGTATGTCGTCAGTGAAACTCACCTTTTACGTTCTCCTATTCGGCATCGCCACAATTACAGTCCACTCTTTTATTGCCGAAGGCAGTCGATTACAACCCCTCACCACACCCTATATGTGGTTTTTCGCTTTCATCTTGGCGCTGTTTCCCACGGTTGTTTCCTTGGTCACCATGGCTATATCGGTACAACACATAGGCTCTACCCCTACCGCCATACTCGGTGCATTGGAGCCACTCACCGCGGTAGCCATAGGTGTAATGGTATTCGGCGAACCCTTTACGACCCGACTGGCATCGGGTATCGTGCTCATACTCCTCGGCGTAACGCTCATCATCGCCGGCAAATCTCTGCGTACAAGCCATTTATACACGCTTTTACACATTAGACATAAGGGTGATAATGATCTTCATAGCAACAGTGACAACGATTAATAAGCGAAATAGTCGCCGACCGAAATATTTTTTATACCTTTGTCCTATCATTAACCTCGACAATACTACATACTATATGAGAGAAACTGTTGTGAGCGGAATACGCTCTACCGGAAACCTGCACTTGGGTAACTATTACGGCGCGTTGCGCAACTTTGTGAAGATGCAGCATGAGCACGATTGTTACTTCTTCATCGCCGACCTGCACTCACTGACTACGCACCCCGATCCCAAAATGCTACACGTCAATGTGAAAAATATATTGGCCGAGTATCTGGCCGCCGGTCTCGACCCCGAAGCCTGCTCGCTGTTCATACAAAGCGACGTACCCGAGGTTTCGGAGCTATATCTGTTGCTGAATATGCACGTGTATATAGGCGAGCTCGAACGCACGGCCTCATTCAAAGACAAAGTGCGTAAACAGCCCGAGAATGTGAATGCCGGCCTGCTTACCTACCCCACCCTCATGGCCGCCGACATCATGATACATCGCGCTACCAAAGTGCCCGTAGGTAAAGATCAGGAACAACACCTCGAAATGACACGTCGCTTCTCGCGTCGTTTCAATACCATATATGGCGTGGAATATTTCCCCGAGCCTACCGGATTCAACTTCGGTGAGGCGGCTATCAAAGTGCCCGGACTCGACGGAAGCGGGAAAATGGGCAAGTCCGAAGGTAACTGTGTATATCTGCTCGACGACGAAAAGACCTTGCGCAAAAAAGTGATGCGCGCCGTTACCGACGAAGGTCCCCAAGCCCCCAATTCACCCAAATCGGAGCCGGTGGAAAACCTCTTCACCATCATGAAGATCGTATCATCGCCCGACACCGTGGAATATTTTGAAGAGAAATACAACTCTTGCGAAATACGTTATGGTGATATGAAAAAACAATTGGCCGAGGATATACTGAAAGTGACGCTGCCCATCAGAGAGCGTATATTGGAAATACAGAACGACAACGACTATATGCGTCGTGTCGTAGCGCAAGGTGCCGAAAAAGCCCGTGAAAGTGCCGCCAAGACACTGCGCGAGGTAAGAGAGATTATGGGCTTCCGCTCGTTCTAATCCATCGCGTGCCATGTCTCACGAGCACCACCATCATCACCATCACGCGGTCGATACCTCACATCTGAACCGAGCGTTCATCGTGGGTATCGGCTTGAATGTGGCGTTCGTCGTGGCCGAGGCTGTAGCCGGATTCTCCATCGACTCACTGGGGTTACTCGCCGATGCGGGGCACAACCTCAGCGACGTTATCAGCCTCGTATTGGCTCTGCTGGCTTTCCGCTTATCGAAAGTGCGGCCCTCGGGCAACTACACCTATGGGTACAAAAAAAGTACCATCTTGGTATCACTGCTCAATGCCCTCATTCTGCTCATCGCCGTAGGCTTCATTTTCGTCGAGAGTATAGAGAAAATTCACACACCACAACCCATTGCCGGACGCACAATCTCTATCGTGGCCGGGATAGGCATACTCATCAACGGCATCACGGCGTGGCTCTTTTTCAAAGATCGTCGGCACGACCTCAACATCAAAGGGGCTTTTCTGCATATGGCCGCCGATACATTGGTGAGCGTTGGCGTATTGGTATCGGGCATACTCATTTCGGTCACGGGGTGGAGCATTATCGACCCGATAATAGGCCTCGTCATAGCCTGCATCATACTCATATCCACGTGGGAACTGCTACGCGACAGCCTACGGTTGTCGCTCGACGGCGTGCCCGCGCATCTGCATACATCGGTGGTGGAGCGTCTGTTGTGCGAAGACAAGCGGGTTGTATGCGTGCACCATCTGCATATATGGGCCATAAGCACCACGCAGAACGCGCTCACCGCTCATATCGTCGTGAATACATTTGATAAATCGGATATACTGAAACACGACCTGCGCCACCGCCTCGAAGAAATAGGCATACAGCATGCCACATTCGAGCTGGAACTGCCCCACGAGGATTGCCATGCCTCTCGCTGCGACTGCGACGCATAACGACGACTTGTAGTTACGACGGAAATATCGTATCTTCGCACTCCATTCGCCTACAACGGCACTTTTTTATCCACTACGGAGCCGGATATGGCTTCGAAAAACAAAGTTTATACAATGATTTCAGTTGACGGACTTACCGTGGAATTTGGAGGCACAACGCTTTTCCAAGAGATATCTTTTGTAATCAACGAAAAAGACCGCATCGCCCTCATGGGGAAAAACGGTGCCGGGAAATCGACCCTGCTGAAAATTCTGGCCGGAGTACGCCAACCCACACGCGGTAGCGTATCGGCCCCCAAAGATACGGTTATAGCCTATCTGCCCCAGCACCTCATGACCGAGAACACCCGTACCGTGTTCGAGGAAACCTCGCAGGCCTTTGCCCACCTTTTCGAGATGGAGGCCGAGATAAACCGCATGAACGAAGAGCTGGCCACACGCACCGACTACGAGAGCGAGAGCTACTACAACCTTATAGAGCAGGTGGCGGCACTGAGTGAGAAATTCTACGCCATAGACCTCACCCACTTCGAGGAAGACGTGGAAAAAATATTGCTCGGTCTCGGATTCGATCGCAAAGATTTCGATCGCCCCACAGGTGAATTCAGCGGGGGCTGGCGTATGCGTATAGAACTGGCCAAATTGCTGCTGAAAAAGCCCGATGTACTACTGCTCGACGAACCGACCAACCACCTCGACATAGAGTCGATACAATGGCTCGAAGAGTTTCTCATCAACAACGGTCAGGCGGTCATCGTCATATCGCACGACAGGGCTTTTGTCGATCACATCACCACCCGCACCATAGAGGTGACGATGGGACGCATCTACGACTACAAAGTGAACTACTCGCAATACCTCGTGCTACGCAAGGAGCGCCGCGAACAACAACTCAAGGCCTACAACGACCAGCAAAAAATGATTGCCGAGACCAAGGAGTTTATCGAGCGATTCAAAGGCACCTATTCCAAGACGTTGCAAGTGCAATCGCGCGTAAAAATGCTGGAAAAACTCGAACTGGTAGAGGTCGATGAAGAAGACACCTCGGCACTGCGGCTGAAATTTCCACCGGCACCCCGTTCGGGCTCCTACCCCGTGATAGCCGACGGCGTGGGCAAGTGCTACGACCGACGCGTCTTTGCCAATGCCACATTCACCATAGAACGCGGTGAGAAAGTAGCCTTCGTAGGGAAAAACGGTGAGGGAAAATCGACCATGGTAAAGTGCATCATGCACGAAATAGAGCACGAAGGCACGCTCACACTCGGTCACAACGTGATGATAGGCTATTTCGCCCAGAACCAGGCCTCGCTGCTCGACGAGAACCTCACCGTGTTCCAAACCATCGACGATGTGGCCAAAGGCGATGTACGCTTGCAAATACGCGACCTGCTCGGAGCATTCATGTTCGGTGGCGAGGAATCGACCAAGAAAGTAAAAGTGCTGTCGGGTGGCGAACGTACCCGCCTCGCCATGATAAAGCTCCTGCTCGAGCCTGTGAACCTGCTCATTCTCGACGAGCCTACCAATCACCTCGACATGAAGACCAAAGACATCTTGAAGAGCGCCCTGCAAGCCTTTGATGGTACGCTCATCGTGGTAAGTCACGACCGTGATTTCCTCGATGGATTGGTATCGAAGGTCTATGAATTCGGCGAAGGACGTGTACGCGAGCACCTCGGTGGTGTGTACGACTTCCTCGAAAAGAAACGCATCGAAAATCTCTCCGACCTCGAACGACGCAAATAATCCACCTACCGACATCAGTATAGAGCAAAGGGGCTGTGTCAAAATCGATATTGACATAGCCCCTTGTCGTAAAAAGCTCCTTCTTTCTTATTAGTGTCCAATTTATGTGGCGAAATAAAAAGAGAGGCTTTATTAGAAGATTGCCGTTAGGTAATCGATATTCCAGCCCCGTATAAGAGAGCCGGTAGGCGAACGCAATGCGGGGAATGTAAGGTATTCGTAATAATCAATGCCTTTAGGTATTGGACAATTTCATTATAGCAACATCTTCGACATTGCTGTTTTTTTACGTGTATCTACCCAAAACTCTACATCGGAGACGTTGCTTTATTGAGTATTCCATTCGTTTTTTCTCCCGGCAGACGCTTGGCCCAAGCGTCCCTGCGTTTTGTAGGTCAGACACTGCTTATCGTAGGGAGAGTAAGGCCGTAGAGGAAACACTAAATGTAAATCTTCAAAACTATATATCGGGCACCAATGATTTCTTTAACCACAACAGCCTCCGCACTTGCGTGCGGAGGCTGTTGTAATTGTATAATGTGAGATTAATTAGATCTCTACATTCTTGCGGGTGGGCATTACGCGGTCGAAGTCGTCTTTCGAGCCTACGATGAGACGATCGAAATCGCGCTGACCGGTACCGGCAGGTATCAAGTGACCGCAGATAACGTTCTCTTTCATGCCTTCGAGGTAGTCGGTTTTGGCGTTGATAGCAGCCTCGTTGAGCACCTTGGTGGTTTCTTGGAACGATGCAGCCGACATGAAGCTCGAAGTCTGCAATGCGGCACGTGTGATACCTTGAAGTATCTGTTCCGACGTAGCGGGAACGGCATCGCGCACCTCTACAAGCTTCATATCACGACGTTTGAGCATAGAGTTCTCATCGCGCAGCTTGCGAGCGGTTACTATCTGACCGGCTTTCAGTACCTGAGAGTCGCCGGCATCGACAACCACTTTTTTGCCCCATATACGGTCATTCTCGTCCATAAAGTCATGTTTATCCACAACTTGTTGTTCGAGGAAACGAGTATCACCCGGGTCGAGGATAGTCACCTTACGCATCATCTGACGCACGATGACCTCGAAGTGCTTATCGTTGATTTTCACACCTTGCAGACGATATACATCTTGCACCTCGTTTACGATATATTCTTGTACGGCTGTGGGGCCTTTGATAGCCAAGATATCCGACGGAGTGATAGCGCCATCGGAGAGCGGCGTACCGGCACGCACATAGTCGTTTTCTTGTACCAGAATCTGTTTCGACAGCGGCACGAGGTATTTCTTCACCTCGCCGGTCTTGGAGGTAACGGAGATTTCGCGATTACCACGTTTCACCTTACCAAACAATACTTCACCATCGATTTCGGAAACGACTGCGGGATTTGACGGGTTACGGGCCTCGAACAACTCGGTAACACGAGGCAGACCACCGGTAATATCACCGGCTTTACCCACGGCACGAGGTATCTTCACAAATACTTCACCGCTCTTCAACTCCTGACCTTCGTCGATCATCAAGTGAGCACCCATAGGCAAGCTGTAACTGCGTATCACCTCACCATCTTTGTCGAGAATTTGAGCCACAGGTACGCGGGTACGGTCTTTAGACTCGATGATGATTTTTTCGCGGAGACCGGTCTGTTCGTCCGATTCTACTTTATAGGTCACACCCTCTACCACATTCTCGAAACGCACTTTACCGGTGGCTTCCGATACGATAACGGCATTGAAGGGGTCCCATTCGCAGACCATATCGCCTTTTTTCAGCGTATCGCCATTGTTGAAGTAAAGTTTCGAGCCATAAGGTATATTGGTGGTGGTCAATACAATCTTGGTATTGGGATCGACGATACGCATTTCGGCGAGACGACCTACAACGATTTGTACTTTCTTACCGGTTTCATCGACGCTATCTACGGTACGAAGTTCATCGATTTCGAGAATACCGTCGTAACGAGAAGTAACGTTCGATACGGCAGCGATGTTCGACGCGATACCACCGACGTGGAATGTACGGAGGGTAAGCTGAGTACCCGGCTCACCGATAGACTGAGCAGCGATTACGCCCACAGCCTCGCCTTTCTGCACCATGCGACTGGTAGCCAGGTTGCGGCCATAACATTTGGCACACACACCATGCTTCGATTCGCAGGTAAGAACCGAACGTATTTCGATGCGTTCGATGGGCGAATCTTCGATTTTTTTGGCGATAACCTCGGTGA
Source organism: Coprobacter sp. (assembly GCA_017462265.1). Taxonomy (GTDB): domain Bacteria; phylum Bacteroidota; class Bacteroidia; order Bacteroidales; family UBA11471; genus Caccoplasma. The sequence continues at coordinate 77,902 of JAFTRN010000050.1, forward strand.
TTTCTTCACCCGAGTGCACCAATATTTCACCGGTAAGCGGGTGTTGCACGTCGTGTACCGATACACGACCCAGGATACGCTCGTAGAGCGAAGCCACGGTTTCTTCGTTGTTTTTGATTTCGGTACAAACGAGACCGCGGAGAGTACCGCAATCCTCTTCATGGATTATCACGTCGTGAGCCACATCGACAAGACGACGGGTAAGGTATCCGGCGTCGGCTGTCTTCAACGCGGTATCGGCAAGACCTTTACGAGCACCGTGGGTAGAGATAAAGTACTCCAACACCGACAAGCCCTCTTTGAAGTTTGCCAAAATGGGGTTTTCGATGATTTGACCGCCTTCGGCTCCCGATTTCTGCGGTTTGGCCATAAGACCACGCATACCCGAGAGCTGACGAATCTGCTCCTTAGAACCACGAGCACCCGAGTCGAGCATCATGTAAACCGAGTTGAAACCTTGATTGTCGGACGACAATTGTTTCATGAGGATATCCGACAATTTGGAATTGACGTGTGTCCAAGTATCGATTATCTGGTTATAACGCTCGTTATAGGTGATGAATCCCATGTTGTAGTTGGCCATGATTTGCTCTACGTTGGCATAACCTTCGTTGACGAGCGCCTCTTTTTCTTCGGGGATAATCACGTCGGCAAGGTTGAACGACAATCCGCCCTTGAAGGCCATCTTGTAACCGAGGTTCTTGATATCGTCGAGGAACTGAGCCGCACGTATCACGCCACATACTTTGATGACGTTACCGATGATGTTACGCAACGACTTCTTGGTAAGAATTTCGTTGATGTAACCCACCTCTTTGGGTACAAACTCATTTACCAATATACGACCTACCGAGGTCTCGCGCAATACCTCTACGGTGTTGCCGTTCTCATCGAGGTCTTGCACACGCACTTTCACGGGAGCGTGCAAGGTTACACGGCCTTCGTTGTAGGCGATTTCGGCCTCTTCGGGACCGTAGAACGTGAGGCCTTCGCCTTTTGCTCCGGGACGTAATTTGGTAATGTAGTAGAGACCGAGTACCATGTCTTGCGAAGGCACGGTAATAGGCGCGCCGTTGGCGGGATTCAGAATGTTATGAGCACCGAGCATCAACATCTGGGCCTCGAGTATGGCCTCATTGCCGAGGGGCAAGTGCACAGCCATCTGGTCTCCGTCGAAGTCGGCGTTGAATGCCGTACAAGCGAGCGGGTGCAATTGTATGGCTTTACCCTCGATCATCTTGGGTTGGAAAGCCTGAATACCGAGACGGTGCAGGGTCGGAGCACGGTTGAGGAGCACGGGATGTCCTTTCATTACGTGCTCGAGAATGTCCCATACAACGGGTTCTTTGCGATCGACGATTTTTTTCGCCGATTTCACCGTTTTCACGATACCGCGTTCGATAAGTTTACGTATCACAAACGGTTTATAGAGTTCGGCCGCCATATTTTTAGGCAGACCACATTCATACATTTTCAGTTCGGGACCTACCACGATAACCGAACGAGCCGAGTAATCGACACGTTTACCGAGCAAGTTCTGACGGAAACGGCCTTGTTTACCCTTCAAACTGTCTGAGAGAGATTTCAAGGGGCGGTTGGCGTCGGTCTTCACGGCGCTCGATTTGCGTGAGTTGTCGAGCAACGAATCGACAGCCTCTTGCAACATACGTTTCTCGTTGCGAAGTATCACCTCGGGAGCCTTGATTTCCATCAAACGTTTGAGACGGTTGTTACGGATTATCACACGACGATAGAGGTCGTTGAGGTCGGAGGTAGCAAAACGTCCGCCATCGAGGGGTACGAGAGGACGCAACTCAGGAGGGGTAACGGGGATTACCTTGAGTATCATCCATTCGGGGCGGTTGCGTTGGCGCGAAGCACGGAACGACTCTACTACTTGGAGACGTTTGAGAGCCTCGTTTTTGCGTTGTTGTGAACCATCTTTTCCGGCAGTATCACGCAACTTATACGACAACTCATCGAGGTCGAGACGCACCAAGAGGTCGTAAACGGCCTCGGCACCCATCTTAGCGATGAATTTATTGGGGTCGGTATCCTCAAGCAATTGATTGTCTTTGGGCAGATTATCGAGTACGTCGAGATATTCTTCTTCGGAAAGGAGATCGTATGTAGCCAGCTCATCGCTCTTCACACCGGGTTGTATCACGATGTAGCGTTCGTAGTAGATTACGGCATCGAGTTTTTTGGAGGGAAGGCCCAACAAATAACCGATTTTATTGGGGAGAGAACGGAAGTACCAAATGTGGGCTACAGGTACCACGAGTTGAATGTGGCCCATACGCTCACGACGTACCTTCTTCTCGGTAACTTCTACACCACAACGGTCGCACACGATACCTTTGTAACGAATACGTTTGTATTTTCCGCAATGGCACTCATAGTCTTTCACGGGACCGAAGATGCGCTCACAGAAAAGTCCGTCACGTTCGGGCTTGTATGTACGATAGTTAATAGTCTCGGGTTTCAGCACCTCACCGCTCGATTGCTCGAGGATTTCCTCGGGCGAAGCCAGACCTATCGTGATTTTAGAGAAGTTACTCTTTACTTTATTGTCTTTTCTAAAAGCCATATATGTATGTTATAACGCGTTAGCAGATAGTATGTAGGCGTGTCGTCGGCTTGTGACCGGCGACACGACCGAGGGTTAGTCTAAGGAGATACTCAATCCGAGACCGCGCAACTCGTGCAACAGCACGTTGAGTGACTCGGGAATACCCGGGGTAGGCATCGGATCGCCCTTGACGATGGCTTCGTAGGCTTTGGAACGTCCCACCACGTCATCGGATTTGATGGTAAGGATTTCTTGTAAGATGTAAGCGGCGCCGAATGCCTCGAGTGCCCATACCTCCATCTCTCCGAAACGTTGACCACCGAATTGAGCCTTACCACCGAGAGGTTGCTGAGTGATAAGCGAGTACGGACCGATAGAACGCGCGTGCATCTTGTCTTCAACCATGTGACCGAGTTTGAGCATATAGATTACACCCACGGTTGCAGGTTGGTCAAAACGCTCACCTGTGTGGCCGTCGTAAAGGAAAGTTTTACCATAACGAGGCAGGCCGGCTTTGTCGGTCCACTCATTGAGATCATCGAGTGACGCTCCGTCGAAGATGGGAGTAGCGAATTTCTCGCCCAGGGTTACACCGGCCCAGCCCAATACGGTCTCGAATATCTGACCGAGGTTCATACGAGAAGGCACACCCAGCGGGTTCAATACGATATCTACGGGAGTACCATCTTCGAGGAAAGGCATATCCTCCTGACGTACGACACGCGATACGATACCTTTGTTACCGTGACGACCGGCCATCTTATCACCCACGCTTATCTTACGTTTCTTGGCGATATATACTTTGGCCATTTGCACGATACCCGAGGGCAGTTCATCGCCGATAGAAATATCAAATTTACGACGACGCAACTCGGCATCATACTCTTTATATTTCTTCAAGTAGTTCATGATGGTAGCGCGTATCAGGTCGTTCTTGGCCGCATCGCTGGTCCATTTACTTACTTGAATCGATGTGTAGTCTATTTCCGAAAGATTTTTCTGGGTGAATTTAGCCCCTTTGGCTATCACGTCGATACCCAGATAATCTTTCACTCCTTGCGAAGTCTTTCCGTTGGTAAGCGTCAGCAGTTTATCGATGAGAATCACTTTGAGCGCTTCCATCTTTTCCTTATACTCTTCATCGAGCTGAGCCAGCAGAGCGGCCTCGGGGCTCTTGCCTTTGCGTTTCTTTATGGCTTTCGAGAAGAGGGCGGTACCGATTACCACACCTTTGAGCGACGGAGTGGCTTTGAGCGACGCGTCTTTCACATCACCGGCTTTGTCGCCGAAGATGGCACGGAGCAGTTTTTCCTCGGGCGAGGGATCGGATTCACCTTTGGGGGTAATCTTACCTATCATTATATCACCCGGCTCGATGTGGGCACCGATACGCACGATACCGCGTTCGTCGAGGTCCTTGGTAGCATCTTCGCTCACGTTAGGAATATCCGAGGTAAGTTCCTCCATACCGCGTTTTGTCTCGCGCACTTCGAGCGAGTACTCATCGACGTGTACCGAGGTGAGAATATCTTCACGCACGATACGCTCGTTGAGCACAATAGCGTCCTCATAGTTGTAACCTTTCCAGGGCATGAATGCCACTTTGAGGTTGCGACCGAGAGCCAATTCACCGTTTTCGGTCGAATAACCTTCGGTGAGTATCTGTCCGGTCACCACACGATCGCCTTTGCGACAGATGGGACGCAAGTCGATCGTCGTACTCTGGTTGGTCTTGCGGAATTTCGGGATATTATATTCTTTTACAGACGACTCGAAGCTGACAAATTCTTCATCTTCTGTACGGTCGTAACGAATGCGGATGGTGGTGGCATCGACAAATTCGATAACACCGGGACCTTCGGCGGTAATCTGGGTACGAGAGTCGCGTATGAGCTGACCTTCGATACCGGTACCTACGACAGGAGCTTCTGTGCGTAACAGAGGTACGGCCTGGCGCATCATGTTCGAACCCATGAGCGCACGGTTGGCGTCGTCGTGTTCGAGGAAGGGAATGAGAGATGCGGCTATCGAAGCAATCTGCATGGGCGATACGTCCATGAGCGACACCTCTTGCGGTCCTACAACGGGGAAGTCGGCATTCAGACGCGATTTTACACGCGAGCGAATGAATGTACCATCATCGTTGAGAGGAGCGTTACCTTGCGCGATGATATGATCCTCTTCCACCTCGGCGGTGAGATATACGATTCCATCTTGCGACAAATCGACCTTTCCGTTTTCCACTTTACGATACGGTGTCTCGATAAATCCGAGGTCATTGATTTTTGCATATACGCAGAGCGACGAAATAAGACCGATGTTGGGACCCTCAGGAGTTTCGATAGGACACAGACGTCCATAGTGAGTATAGTGTACGTCGCGCACCTCGAAACCTGCACGTTCGCGCGAGAGACCGCCGGGACCGAGAGCCGAGAGACGACGCTTGTGAGTCATTTCGGCCAGCGGGTTGGTCTGGTCCATGAATTGCGACAAAGCGTTGGTACCAAAGAATGTGTTGATTACCGACGATATAGTTTTGGCGTTGATAAGGTCTATGGGGGTAAACACCTCATTATCGCGCACATTCATACGTTCGCGTATCGTACGCGACATACGTGCGAGACCTATGCCGAATTGATTGTAGAGCTGCTCACCCACCGTGCGCACACGACGGTTGCTCAAGTGGTCGATGTCATCGACATCGGTCTTGGAGTTGATAAGCTCTATCAAATATTTAATAATCTCTATGATATCCTCTTTTGTAAGAACTTTGATATCGGGAGATATAGTGAGTCCGAGTTTTTTGTTTATACGGTAACGTCCTACTTCACCCAAGTCATAACGTTTCTCAGAGAAGAAAAGGTTGGTGATGACCTCACGGGCACTTGCGTCATCGGCCGGCTCGGCGTTACGCAGCTGGCGATAGATGTAGATGACGGCCTCTTTTTCGGAGTTACTGGGGTCTTTCTGCAACGTGTTGTAGATGATGGCATAGTCGGAGAGATTATTTTCCTCCTTGTGCAGGAGTATCGTAGAGACTCCTGTCTCGAGTATCATATCAATATGATCCTCCTCGAGTACCACCTCACGCTCGATGACCACTTCGTTACGTTCTATTGACACAACCTCACCGGTATCGGCGTCGGCATAGTCCTCAACCCATGTTCTCAACACACGGGCAGCCAATCGACGACCGAGAGCCTTTTTCAAGTTGGTCTTCGTAACCTTCATCTCTTCGGCAAGACCGAAGATTTCGAGAATGTCTTTATCGCTTTCGAAACCTATCGCACGCAACAACGTGGTAACGGGCAATTTCTTCTTACGATCGATATAGGCATACATCACATTGTTGATGTCGGTGGCAAATTCTATCCAAGAACCCTTGAACGGAATAATACGAGCCGAATAGAGTTTCGTACCATTGGCGTGGATACTCTGTCCGAAGAATACACCCGGCGAACGGTGCAACTGCGACACGACAACACGTTCGGCACCATTAATCACAAAGGTACCTTTCTCGGTCATATAAGGAATAGGACCAAGATAGACATCTTGAATTACGGTGGCGAAGTCTTCGTGATCGGGGTCGGTACAGAACAGTTTGAGTTTAGCCTTCAAAGGCACACTGTATGTGAGACCGCGTTCGAGACACTCGTCTATCGTGTAACGGGGCGGATCGATGTAATAATCGAGGAATTCGAGGACGAAGTTGTTGCGAGTATCGGCAATAGGGAAGTTTTCTGCAAATACTTTGTAGAGACCCTCGTTTTTACGTTTCTCGGGAGGGGTATCCAATTGCAGAAAATCTTGGAACGATTTCAACTGCACCTCCAAGAAGTCCGGGAATTGAAGCGGATTCTTGATAGAGGCGAAGTTTACCCGCTGTTTACCTATATTTTGAGACATTTGTCAGAAGTTGGTTAATTGAACTTGTAAATCATAGACACAAAATGGTAAAGAACCCTCTTTTAGAGGTTTCTTTACCAGAATGACCTGTTAGACAGGATTTCTTATTTAAGTTCAACTTCAGCGCCGGCCTCTTCGAGGACTTTTTTCAGCGCTTCAGCGTCGGCTTTAGCCAAGCCTTCTTTGATTGCACTGGGAGCACCGTCAACCAAATCTTTAGCTTCTTTCAAGCCGAGACCGGTTTGCTCTTTAACGGCTTTAACAACTGCGAGTTTGTTAGCACCGGCAGCTTTCAATACAACATCGAAAGAGGTTTTTTCTTCCTCAGCAGCGGCAGCACCGGCTGCGGGAGCGGCAACAGCAACAGCTGCAGCTGCGGGTTCAATACCATATTCCTCTTTGAGGATTTGAGCCAACTCGTTTACTTCTTTTACGGTCAGGTTTACTAATTGTTCTGCAAAAGCTTTCAAATCTGCCATTTTCGTATAGTTTAATTGTTATTTTACTTCTGTGAATTGTTTTGTTTTTATCTTTCTGATAGAGTTTGCAACACTCCATGAATGGTAGTACCACCTGATTGCAATGCCGAAACAACGTTCTTGACGGGAGATTGCAGCAATGCGATAACATCGGCGATAAGTTCGTTTTTGCTCTTGATAGCCACCAAAGCATCGAGTTGGTCGGCACCATAGAAACTCTCTTCTACGAAAGCGGCCTTGAAGCCCAGTTGATCGTTGTCTTTTTTCAGAGCTTTGATCAATTTGGCAGGCGCGTTTCCGGTATTGGAAAGCATCAAAGTGGTAGAGCCTTTCAGACTGCCATAGAGCGACGAGTAGTCTCCTTCGAGATTCTCAAGCGCTTTTTTCAGCAGGGTGTTCTTTACAACCATCAATTTGATATCGTTCTTGAAACACTCACGACGCAATTTCGAAGTTTTTTCGGCATTGAGGGTGGTGGTTTCGGCCAAATAGATATGGCTGTATTCTTTCAGAGTTGCGGTAATCTGCTCGATTACTGTACCTTTATCTTCCTTTCTCATAATTCCGTCTCTTTTTAAATCTCATCTACTGATTTCGGTTCGATCTTGATACCCGGACTCATTGTACTCGAAAGATAGATACTCTTCATGTAGGTACCTTTTGCAGTAGCAGGTTTCAGTTTGATAAGCGTAGCGATAAATTCTTTTGCGTTTTCGCGAATTTGCTCGGGAGCGAACGAAACTTTACCTATCGAGGTGTGAACAATACCGTTTTTGTCAACTTTGAAGTCGATTTTACCTTGCTTAACCTCTTTTACAGCCTTAGCAACCTCATTGGTTACAGTACCGCTTTTGGGGTTAGGCATCAAACCGCGGGGACCCAATACACGTCCGAGTGCACCGATTTTACCCATGATGGCGGGTTGAGTGATGATAACGTCGATATCGGTCCAACCACCTTTGATTTTCTCGATATATTCGTCAAGACCTACATAATCGGCACCGGCGGCCTTAGCGTCGGCTTCTTGGTCGGGAGTACAGAGGGCAAGTACACGTACTTGTTTTCCGGTTCCGTGAGGAAGCGATACTACGCCTCTCACCATTTGATTAGCTTTACGGGGGTCAACACCCAAACGTACGTCGATGTCAACCGAAGCATCAAATTTGGTAAAAGTTATCTCTTTCACCAATTGTGCAGCCTCTTTCAGTGAATAGGTTTTCCCTGCTTCAATTTTCTCGAAAGCTAACTTTTGTTTTTTTGTCAGTTTACTCATTTCAATTGAAGTTTATTAGTTATTGGTCGGGAACTCCCCACTTACGGATATACCCATACTTCTTGCTGTACCGGCAACCATCTTCATTGCCGATTCCAAGGTAAAACAATTGAGGTCAACCATCTTGTCTTCTGCAATCGTTTTTACCTGCTCCCAAGTAATGCTAGCCACTTTTTTACGGTTAGGCTCGGCCGAACCGCTCTTTTGTTTGGTTACTTCCAACAATTGAATAGCTACAGGAGGAGTTTTTACAACAAAGTCGAAAGATTTGTCGGCGTAATACGTAATGATTACAGGCAATACCTTACCGGCTTTGTCTTGAGTACGGGCATTGAATTGCTTGCAAAACTCCATAATATTAATACCCTTGGAACCCAATGCAGGGCCAACGGGGGGAGAGGGGTTTGCTGCACCACCTTTAATCTGTAATTTGATTTGTCCAGCAATTTCTTTAGCCATTGTTTTTTTGTTTTAGATAGTTAAAACAAGAAAGCATAACAACAATACGTAACCATTGTCGTTATTCCTTCTCTACTTGCATAAATCCTAATTCCAACGGAGTTTTACGTCCGAAGATTTTAACCATTACCTTGAGTTTCTTCTTCTCGTTGTTCACCTCTTCAATGATACCACTGAATCCGCTGAACGGTCCGAAAGTCACCTTCACAGTCTCGCCTACCACATACGGAATGACGATTTCGGGTTCTTCCGCAGCGCCATCGATAGCACCGAGCATACGGTTCACTTCCGACGGTCTTAACGGATCGGGATTTAACGTCCCACCCAAAAATCCAATTACGTTCGTGGTGTTTCGCAGACGATGGGGAACCTCACCTACAAGTGTAGCCTCAACAAAAACGTACCCCGGATAGAGATTTCTTTCCTTGAGTACTTTCTTGCCATTGGGGCGCACTGCATAGACTTTTTCGGTCGGAATCAACACCTGATATACAAAATCGCCAAGGGTGGTGTTCTTGATTTCAGCATCAAGATACTCTTTCACCTTAGCTTCTTTACCACTTATGGCACGCAATACGTACCAACCTCTTTTCTGTTCAGACATTGAATTACCTCCGAATTAGAAAATTTTGTCGTAGATAAATTCCATGAGATGCTCAAAGCCCTGGTCCATCACAAATATTACTACGGCGATAATAAGGGAAGCAAACATAACCACCACAGCACTACTGCTCAGCTCAGCCCGAGTGGGCCAGGATACTTTATAAACGAGTTCGTTGTACGACTCTTTTATATTTGCAAGTATTTTTTTCATTGTTATTTCAGATTTGCACGGGACGAGAGGCTCGAACTCCCGACACCTGGTTTTGGAGACCAGTGCTCTACCAACTGAGCTAGTCCCGTAAACATTGGTAAGCCTCTCGTCTCTATGAGAGGTAAGAGGCTTACCAAAGGGATTCTATCGACGATTATCGATTATTAGTCCAAGATTTCGGTAATTTGTCCCGAACCTACGGTACGTCCACCTTCACGGATAGCGAAACGCAAACCTACGCTACAAGCAACCGGATAGATGAGTTCTACAGCGATAGACACGTGGTCGCCGGGCATTACCATCTCAGTTCCTTCGGGGAGAGTAATCTCACCGGTAACGTCGAGGGTACGGATGTAGAATTGAGGACGATAGTGGTTGTGGAACGGAGTGTGACGACCACCTTCTTCTTTTTTCAAGATATACACTTGAGCTTTGAAGTTTTTGTGAGGAGTCACTTGACCCGGGTGGCAGATTACCATACCACGTTTGATTTCGTTTTTGTCGATACCACGAAGGAGGAGACCTACGTTATCACCGGCTTCACCTTGATCGAGGAGTTTGCGGAACATTTCCACACCGGTAACAACCGATTTCTTACCTTCAGCACCGAGACCGATGATTTGAACCTCATCACCTACTTTGATGATACCGGTTTCGATACGACCGGTAGCAACGGTACCACGACCGGTAATCGAGAACACATCTTCAACAGGCATCAAGAAAGGTTTATCGATGTCGCGCGGAGGCAGAGGAATCCAAGTATCTACAGCAGCCATGAGCTCCATAACTTTATCCTCCCATTGAGCTTCTCCGTTGAGAGCGCCAAGAGCAGAACCGCGAATGATAGGAGTGTTATCGCCATCATATTCGTAAGAAGAGAGGAGTTCACGCATTTCCATTTCAACGAGTTCGAGCATCTCTTCGTCGTCAACCATATCACATTTGTTCATGAAAACAACGATACGGGGAACGTTTACCTGACGAGCGAGAAGGATGTGCTCACGAGTTTGGGGCATAGGACCATCGGTAGAAGCTACTACGATGATAGCACCGTCCATTTGAGCAGCACCGGTAACCATGTTCTTAACGTAGTCGGCGTGACCCGGGCAGTCTACGTGAGCATAGTGACGATTTTCGGTTTCATACTCTACGTGTGAGGTATTAATGGTAATACCACGTTCTTTTTCTTCGGGAGCGTTATCGATTTGATCGAAAGAGCGCAATTCGGAAAGGCCTTTTTTAGCAAGCACCGTGGTAATAGCAGCGGTCTAGGTAGTTTTACCGTGGTCGTCGTGACCGATGGTACCGATGTTTACGTGCGGCTTAGTCCGTTGAAATTGTTCTTTAGCCATAATAGTATTTTTTGTTGTGATTAAGATTTCTCTGTTGTGTATTCACTTAGAGCCGATGACGGGATTTGAACCCGTGACCTCTTCCTTACCAAGGAAGTGCTCTACCACTGAGCTACATTGGCATTTCTTTGAGCGGGAAACGGGGCTCAAACCCGCGACCCTCAGCTTGGAAGGCTGATGCTCTATCAACTGAGCTACTCCCGCAAAAATCGTGGGCGAAGATGGATTCGAACCACCGAAGTCGTAAGACAGCAGATTTACAGTCTGCCCCATTTGGCCACTCTGGTATTCGCCCTTAAAATTTTAGTCTCACCGCACCAACAGAGAAAAAGAAAGATGCCTGCTCCTAAACTTCGCGGGGAGAACTTACACCCGCCTCTACAACCGGAGGAGCTATCGGTGAGAAACGGGTGCAAATTTAGGCATTATTTTTAAACTGCAAAAATATTTCCAAGTTTTTTTTACTTGACACGCATTTTTTCTTTACTTTTCTGCAATTGGCGCACCAGCGCATCGAGCGCTAAATCGACAGCCTCCTCAAAAGTATCGGCCACTTTCGACGAGAAAAGGTCTTCAGTCTTAGGCACTGACAGCTTCACACCGACCTCTTTATTTTGTGCCGTTTCGGGTTTCAGTACTTTCAGAGTGATTTCGGCCGTCATTATATCGTCACTATAGCGCGAGAGCTTTTCCACTTTCTTCTGAATAAATTTTTCGAGTTGTTCCGATGCGTCGAAATGAATGGATTGAATTCTAATTTCCATAAAAACCTCCTTTTTTAGCGGCTCGCGGGTGAGCCTGTTTGTAATTATATTTAAGTTCTTCGAACGTTATATGCGTATATACCTGCGTCGATGCAAGCGAGCTATGACCCAGCAACTCCTTCACACTGTTCAACTCGGCCCCATTATTGAGCATAGCCGAAGCAAAAGTGTGTCGCAACACGTGCGGGCTGCATTGCGCGAGGGTTGTCACCTCCCCCAATCGCTGATGCACCAGCCGTTGCACGAACATCGGATACAGAGGCTCACCATCATCTTTAACAAAAAAGGCGTCACAATCGTTCCCCACCGTCTTCCGACGCACCGCCCTATATTCGGCGATCATCTCGGCCAATTCGTCACCAAAAGGCACCACACGTTGCTTATTACGCTTACCCGTCACCTTCAACCGGCGCGCCGCAGTATCCACATCTATATCGTGCAAACCGATAAGCTCGGCCCGTCGGATACCCGTCATATATAATAATGATATTATTAATTTATCGCGTATGGCGGTAAAATTATCATTCGGTACATTCTCGTCGAGCAGCACGTCCATTTCGGTCGGACGAGCAAACGAAGGCAATCGTTTTTTTACCTTTGGCAACGAAATATCCTGCAAAAGGATCTCGCTCGTCACACCCTGTTTCAGCAAATAGGCATAGAACGCACGAAGTGCCGACAGCTTGCGAGCCACCGAGCGAGACGATATATTCCCCTCTATAAGCGACGCCGCCCACCCTCGCACACAATCACGCGAGGCCTGCTCTATAGGCAAGGCAAACTCCCGCGACAGATACTCGGCAAACTGCTCGATATCCCTTTTATAAGACAAAGCGGTATGGGAAGAATAATTCTTCTCATACCGCACATATCTTAAAAACGCTTCTATCCACATATTCGCAGGAGTTTTTGTGAGCTACGAATATAAAGAATAGTTTTTAATTTTCCAATTTTTCGACGAAGAAAATTTACTTCTTTCGTCTTTTTAGCGTTTTATCAAAAAAGTCTATTAATCCTCGGCTTGTTGCATTTTCTGCACGTAAACAGCACGCATCATTTTTTTGCGGTTGGTTACAGAGGGTTTTTCAAATGCTTGACGGCTTCTCAATTCTTTTACTACGCCGGTTTTCTCAAATTTTCTTTTGAATTTTTTGAGAGCTTTTTCGATGTTTTCGCCTTCTTTTACAGGTACTACTATCATATTATTGGTTATTTAATTGTTTTCTTTCTGCAAATTGCGGGGCAAAATTAAAACATTGTTTCTTGATAAACAAACCTTTTCGCAATATTTTTTTGCAGAAAATTCTTTTTGAGTTCTTTTTGGGCGTGTTTCGAAGAGTATTTAAGACTAAAAAATGGCCGAAAAATTCTTATTTTTCTTTCTTCGCCCGATACAACGAAATAATTCACTATATTTGTTGCAAGCAACGAATATAAGAGACTGCCCGGGATAGAAATCAAACAAATTTGTCTCCCCTCTCTCTTCTCTCTATATTTGAAAGTCAAAACATCAATACATAATATATATGAGTAGCATCACTTCACGCATAGAAGCCTTGCGCCAACTTATGGCTTCGGAAAGCATCGACGCTTTCATCATACCGAGTGCCGACCCGCATCAGAGCGAGTACCCCGCCGACCATTGGAAATCGCGCGCCTGGATCTCGGGATTTACCGGCTCGGCCGGTACCGTAGTAATCACCGCCACCGATGGCGGATTGTGGACCGATTCGCGCTATTTCCTGCAAGCCGAGGAGGAGCTGCAAGGCTGCGGCATTACTTTATATAAAGAAGGGCTGCCCGACACCATCTCCCTGCAAGAGTTTATCATCGATGCCCTCCCCCAAGGGGCTACCGTTGCCATCGACGGCTCCCTCTTTTCCTACGCCGGTGGCGAAGGGTTGAAAGAGTTCTTCACTTCAAAAGGCTTTGTGTTCAAGACCGATTTCGAGCCGTTCCATACAATTTGGGCCGATCGTCCTGACATTCCTGGCGATCCGGCATTTGTATATCCCGAGAAATATTGCGGCAAGAGTTTTGCCGAGAAATGGGAAGAGGTGAGCGCAGCCTTGGAAAAAGAGGGTGCAAACGCCATAATCGTAAGCGCACTCGATGAACTGGCTTGGTTGCTCAACATTCGCGGAAACGATGTGCTCTACAACCCGGTAGCCGTAGGATTTGCCTATTTATCGACGAAACACCAAGTGCTGTTCATGGACGCCGCAAAAGTGACCACCGAAATGGCCGACTATCTGGCAAGCAACCACATAGAACTTGTCGGATATGAGAATATATATGACTTCCTCGGCCGACTGACCGCCGAGGAGATTCCTTTTATCGACCCCGGTAAGGTCAATTACCAATTGGTTAATACCATTCCCGCCGATATAAAATGCGTCTATGGTCGATCGCCCATCACCTGGATAAAAAGTCTGAAAAACGATACCGAAATTGCCGGCCGCAAAGCTGCGCTCACCCGCGACGGCGTGGCCATGGTCGAATTCCTGCATTGGCTCGACACCCACATAGGCCGAGACTCCATCACCGAACTGGACATTGCCGAGAAACTGCGAGAATTTCGCAGTCGTCAAGCCCTGTATGTGAGCGAAAGTTTCGGTACGATTGCCGGCTACCAAGGTCACGGCGCCATCGTACATTACAGCGCTACTCCCGAGAGCAACAGCACCCTGCAACCCGAGGGTTTCGTACTCGTAGATTCGGGCGCGCAATACCTCGATGGCACCACCGATATCACCCGCACCATCGTACTCGGACCCCTCACCGATGAGCAGAAACGCGATTTCACCCTCGTACTCAAAGGCCATATAGGTATCGCCACCGCTATATTTCCGCAAGGCACCCGAGGCGACCAACTCGATGTATTGGCCCGCCGACACCTCTGGAACAATATGCGCAATTACCTGCATGGTACCGGCCACGGCGTGGGCCACTTCCTCAATGTGCACGAAGGGCCGCAAAACATTCGCCTCGAGCAAAACAACACCCCTCTCACTCCGGGTATGGTCACATCGAACGAGCCGGGTGTATATGTAGCCGGGCGGTATGGTATCCGCACCGAGAACCTCACCCTCGTCGCCGAGGCCGGTGAGAGTGATTTCGGCAAATTCCTATGCTTCGAGACTCTCACCCTCTGCCCCATCGACACCCGCGCCATAGACCGCAGCTTGATGACCGACGACGAGATAGCCTGGCTCAACAACTATCACGCCACGGTATATGACCGACTGAGCCCCTCGCTCTCCGATGACGTAAAAGAGTGGCTACGCAACGCCACCGCCGCTATATAATAATAAATGTATATATAAAATGACTCTGATACGCAGTGTAAGGGGGTTCACCCCCAAGATAGGCGAGGGGTGCTTCCTCGCCGAAAACGCCACCATCATAGGCGATGTAACGATAGGCAACGAATGTAGCGTGTGGTACAGCACCGTGTTACGTGGCGATGTAAACACCATCACCATAGGCAATAGGGTGAACATTCAAGATGGTTCGGTACTGCACACACTTTATGAAAAATCGACCATAGAGATAGGCGACGACGTATCGATAGGCCACAACGTGACCATACACGGCGCCAAAATATGCGATGGTGCGCTTATAGGCATGGGGGCCGTGGTCCTCGACCATGTAGTGGTAGGCGAAGGCGCCATCGTAGCAGCCGGCTCGGTAGTACTGAGCAAGACCGTGATAAAGCCCGGCGAATTGTGGGGCGGAGCACCGGCCAAATTCATCAAAATGGTCGATCCCGAACAATCGAAAGAAATCAACCAGAAAATCGCCCGCAACTACCTTATGTACTCTCGCTGGTACACCACCGACGAAGAATAGCAACGACACAGAACGGGGAGGCTCTCAGACCTCCCCGTTTCATTTATATTAACCATAAATCTATCACAACGCACCTTCATCGGAATAGGAATAGTAAGCGGTATCGGCCACGATGATGTGGTCGAGCACTCGAATATCGAACAAGGCGGCGGCCGATTTTATCTTCTGCGTCAGCTCATTGTCGGCCCTGCTGGGCTGTAAATTTCCCGACGGATGATTATGAAAGAGCATGATAGCCGAGGCCTGTTGCAGTATGACAGGTTTGAGTAGCAACTTCACATCTACCAGCGTGGCGGTAATACCGCCGCGACTCACTTGCTGCATATCTATCACGCGATTGGCAGCATTGAGCATCACCACCCAGAATTCCTCTTGTGGCAGGTCGGTCAGTTTCTCATACATCAGATTATAGGCCTCGCGACTGCTCGTAATGCGGGGCAACACAGCGGCCTCCTCGCTCTTGCGCCTACGACCCAGCTCGAGGGCGGCGATGATACTCACGGCCTTTGCCTCGCCCACACCATCGAAGTCGGCAATCAACTCTTTCACTGAGAACTTACCGAGTGTATTCAGACTGTTGTCGGCTCTGTTCAAGATGCGTTGCGACAATTCCACCGCCGTCTCATGGCGATTGCCCGAGCCTATAAGTATGGCTATAAGTTCGGCCGATGATAGGGCGCGCGCCCCTTTGAGCATCAGTTTCTCACGGGGACGATCTTCGAGAGGCAGGTCGGTAATCGACAATTTGGTCTTTTTATCCATAGATATAAGAAGCTTCCAAGAAGTTGTTTAAATTTTATTTTTAGAAGATAGGCTGCACTCGCTGTGCAATTTGTAAACAAGTTTACATTGCGCTCGTTGGCACTATCTTTCGAGATTATTTAAGAGGTATTTTGGAATGAATTTTTCGACAAATTGCGCAGGTCGTAGCGGGCTACGTCCAAG
>JAFTRN010000051.1 GCA_017462265.1 Coprobacter sp.
TTATTACATTTCTCGTTTCCGTGCGAACCGCATTGCTTATCGCACGGCTAATAAGATATAGCCCTCCGGGCAATCAACTTCTCACAACATCTGCCCGAATGGGCCGAATTTGAGTAGCCGAGGGCTTAGCGATAGCGTGCCCTCGGTTGCTATTGTACATTTCACGGAGCGGGAAGCGCTCAATATCAAAGTTTCCAACACCGAAACATACCCCTCGCTTATCGAATATTTCGGTCCGAGTCTCCCTACGGTATTGCAGATTCGGGTTCCTCTTGGAGGGCTATGTAACACGAGGCGCCAAGGTCGGGTGCCGTACCATCGGTAAGGCGAGGTACGCCATAGAGGTCGATAGCCGTGGTATCGCCGAGATACAATGTATCGCCTGCGGCACGAGCCGGAGAATTCTCGGTAAGACGGAAATCGAAGAGATAGGACGGTTCGCCCGTCGCTACAAATTTCGGGCTTTCACCCCAAATACAAGATATAAAGTTCTCATCATCTTCGCCTTGCAACGAAAAGAGGCATCGGTCGAATGTCACGGAATGTCCCAATATATCGGTCGGTGCCAAAAGTGCGCTACGGCTCACCGTGATGCAGTTGGCAAACCTCACCGATGGTTGCAGCTCTACCGCGAGCGTATCGTTCGTTTCATACCCGGTAAACGACAGCATGGCCGAGGATATGATGTTCCAATTATAATAATTGGCGATGGTGCAATGAATCCATTCCGATGGCGAAGCCGTGAGATTGAGCACTGCACCACCGGCATTGGTTATCTGGCTGTTGTAACCACTTACACGAGCGTATGTAGCACTGATAAGGTTCGTCGCCGAGTTGTGTACGATGCTGTGGTCGATGACTAATTTGTCGCGCGACACATCGCTCGAGTCGAGACGCACACCCCACGACGAGCCGTGCATATCCACGTAATCCCAACGATTGTCGTAACTATCGCCGGTAAAGTGCACACCACCCCATTGCCCCGAATAGTAATCGTAGGGCAGGTCGGGAAAGAGATTATCGGTGCGGTCGCCCCGCAAGGTCACTCGCCTATCGGCGTCGCCCTGCGCCTCCATCGTACCCTCTACACGGATAAAGGCGTTGCTGTGCATATAGAGCGTGACACCGGCATCGAGCCGCCACGTCACACCCGGTGCCACTACGAGGCTGTCGTATATAAGGAAGGGGCGTTCGGCCGTAAAAGTGGTATCGGTCGTAAGCCACTTTCCGCCCTTATACACCACGGCGTCGCGGCCATAGGCTTCGAGTTTCACATCTTGACGCACTCCATTGGTAACGAACACGATAGAGTCTTTCACGAGGAAAGGTAGCGCGCTGTCGGTAGGATCGATATTGGCCTCGACAAATACAAACAGACTGTCGCGCGAACCCAGCACTATACTGCCCACCATCGGGCCCTGCTCGCCATCGACATTGATGTAGAAACGCGACTGCTCTCCCTCGGCAAGCCATATCGACTCTATGCGCAATGCCTTGTCGTTGCGATTATAGACCTTAAATTTTGCGGTAGCCGTACCTTTGTCGGTGAAGATGGTGTCGAATTTCACACTGTCGGTCGAGAACGACAAGAGATGCGACGGATTTTCGGTCATCTTCTCATCGAAACAGCCGACCAACCCGGGCATCAACACCGTGAGTATCAATATTAAATAGGCAAATTCCTTTTTCATACAGATATAACGATAATTTTCCTCGATTTATTGCCTGAAACAGGCTTAAAACCTCTTGTCAATATTCAGCATGATACCCGACAGAAAACGCCCGAAAGGAGTTCCGGCGGCACGACGGGAAGAATAAAATAGCTCATTGCGGGTGTATGTGCATATTCCCGCCACTGTGATATGCTCGGGGAGAATACCTACCGACTGCAAATCGCACACATTGGCCGCCCACAAATCGACGTGATACTTACCGGTATCGCAGTTTCGGGGCTGTATAATGGCATTTTTTTCATGAGGCGAGGGATATGCCGAGCTGAAGGCTTCGGCCACTTCATCGCCCACCTCGAAAGCCTCTACCCCGATAGAGGGGCCGACAGCCGCATACACATCACCGGGGGCAGTACCATATCGGTCGCACATAAGCTGCACCGTGCGTGCGGCAATATGGCCCACCGTACCACGCCACCCGGCATGGGAGGCAGCGATGACTCGCCGCACCGTATCGTAGCAAAGTATCGGCACACAATCGGCCGTGGAAACGGCAATGCACACACCGGGCATATCGGTAACCACGCCATCGGCTGTCGCAAGATACCGCTCACGTTGCTCCTGCGACCATGTCGCATAATCGGGCGTAATAGCCACAACCTCTGCGCCATGCACTTGTCGGGGCTGTATCAATCGGTCGGCGGTAATGCCCAATGCCTCGCACAATCGGTCGCGACGCGACAGCACCCGGGCCAAATCCTCACCCGAATGACGGCCGAGATTGAAGGTAGAAAAATGCTTCCCCGAGTGATAATCCCCTCGCGTGGTCACAAAATGGGTTATCTCGGAAAAAGCAGAAAAGAGACCGAACGTACACACGTCGATCTCCCCTCCTATCTTTGTAAATGACACATCAGGCCTCATCGTCCCAATCCTCTTCTTCGTAATTGGCCTCACCTTCGTCGAAGTCGTCTTCGATATAGTCGGTATCGAGATTACGATGGGTGATGGTCATCACTTTGTTGTCCTCGCTGTTGATGGCCTCCCACAAGAGGTCTTTCAGCTCGGTAATACCCGTACCTGCCACCGCCGATATATACACCACGGGCAGATCGTCGGGTACTTTATTTTTGATATCGGCAAGCAGTTCTTCATCGAGCATATCGCACTTGGTAATAGCCAATACGCGCTGCTTGTCGAGTAGCTCGGGATTGTAGGCCTCGAGTTCGCCCAGTAATATCTCATACTCACGACAAATATCCTCGGTATCAGCCGGTATCATGAAAAGCAGCACAGCATTACGCTCGATATGGCGCAAAAACCTCAACCCAAGGCCTTTACCTTCGCTCGCACCCTCGATAATTCCGGGTATATCGGCCATCACAAACGAGCGATTATCGCGATACGACACGATACCCAGATTGGGTTCCATCGTGGTAAAGGGATAGTCGGCTATCTTGGGCTTGGCCGCCGATACCGACGACAAGAGTGTAGATTTTCCGGCATTGGGGAAACCCACAAGGCCCACATCGGCCAGCAGTTTCAGTTCCAACACGATAGCGCGCTCTATGGCCGGTTCACCGGGCTGAGCGTAACGGGGCGTCTGATTGGTCGCGCTGCGGAAATGCCAGTTACCAAGTCCGCCACGGCCACCGCGAAGCAGTATCAACTCCTGCCCGTCGTCGGTCACCTCGCACAGGTATTCCCCGGTGACGGCATCGAACACCACCGTTCCGCAAGGCACCTCTATCACCTGGTCGGCACCATCTTTTCCGGTACTGCGACAAGCCGAGCCCGACTCGCCATTGCCGGCATATACATGGCGCTCGTAACGCAAGTGCAAGAGCGTCCAATAGTTGCGATTGGCACGCAATATGATATGTCCGCCTCGACCGCCGTCGCCACCATCGGGGCCGCCTTTGGGCGTGTACTTTGCCCGATGCAGGTGTGCCGAGCCGGCACCGCCCTTACCCGAACGGCAATAAATTTTCACATAATCTACAAAATTCGATTCGGCCATAACATTTCGTGTTTTAGGAGTTGTTTTGATTTTTTGTTACACCTCAAAAGATTATTCACTACAAGTCGCTTTGCACTCGTTGGCGCTATCTCTCAAGACTATTCAAGACACGGTATAGATGTGTCTATTTCCGAAAACTGCTCGCCGGAGAAAGGTGAGCAGTCGATATGTAGGTATGCGGGAGTACGATCACCCGCACACCGCTATTATTTGCAATCGGCAAGAGCCTCGGTAATCGATACAAAGATAGTATCGACACTGCCCATACCATGAATGGCTTTGTATTTTCCGTTCTCTACGTAATAATCGCGGAGAGGGGTTGTCTGGGTGTGATACACGTCGAGACGCTTTTTTATGGTTTCGAGGTTGTCGTCGGAGCGACCCGATACTTGTCCGCGTTTGAGCAAGCGGTCGATAAGTTCGGCCTCATCTACCTCCAGACCGATAACGGCCGACACAGCTGTGCCACGCTCGGCAAGCATCGTATCGAGAGCCTCGGCCTGCGGTATGGTACGGGGGAAGCCGTCGAATATTACACCCTGACGTGTCTCGGGCGTGGTATCTAAGAGTTTTGCCAACAAGTCGATAATCAGTGAGTCGGGCAAAAGTTGTCCTTTCGAGATGTAACTATCGGCTATTTTACCCAATTCGCTACCGGCCTTTATCTCCTTACGCAGAAGATCGCCGGTAGAAATATGATACAGACCATATTTCTCAATCAGTTTTTCGCTCTGAGTTCCTTTTCCCGAACCCGGAGCACCGAAAATAACAATGTTCAACATAATTTTACCTATTATCTTTTTCCTTTTTACCTTGCCGACATAGCGGCCTATAACTGAAACTGTTTATTTCTCAAATATTGTGTTTCGAAACCGAAACAGCTTTTTTCTGAAATCGGGAATCACGTCCCGCAAAAAGCTAAAAGACAATTAGTTTATTTGTCTATAACGTATATTTCTTTGAGGTTGCGCCCCTGCTCGTCGTAGTCGAGGCCATACCCCACGATAAAGTCGCGCGGGATTTCAAATGCGGCATAATCGACCTTGAAATCATATTGCAACGATTCGGGTTTGAAGAGCAATGCCGCAATTTTTATTTCCTTCGGATTGCGAGAGTGCAGTTCTTGCAACAGATAGTTCATCGTAGTACCGGTATCGACTATATCCTCTATAAGTACCACGGTGCGACCGGCGATATCGAGTTGCAAATCCTGTATCACCCTTATTTTTCCGGTCGATTGCGTACCCTCGTAAGATTTCACACGCATAAAGTCTATTTCGCACGGCATATCTATCGCTCGCAACAAATCCGACGCAAAGACGAAAGCGCCATTTAACAACACGACGAAGAGCGGATTTTTGCCTTCTACGTCATTATGAATACGTTGTGCAAGAGCACCTACGGCCTCGGCTATCTTTTCGTGGGAGATATAGGGGCGGAAAGTTTTGTCTTTGATGCGTATTTTATCCATCTTGTTTTTGGTAAAAAATCGTTGCGAAGTTAACTATTTTGTCGGACAAATCATATAGTTGTACACCATTTTTACACAAAAATTTATTCACACTTCTACCTCGGCTGTAGATACTCTTCTATTTTTACTGTAAAGCCCTAAAAAAGTCGATACCACTTGGTGATACCGACTTCAAAAAAAAGGATTGCACCGTATGATGTGATGAAACTCCGATAGACAGGATTTGAGTGCTTCCCCTCCTTTGTAATCCACCGTGCTAAGCATACCATAAAGGCGTGGCCCGCCATTGGAGAAGAAAGCTTGTCTCGGGTATTTCATAAGATTTGAAGAGTTTCCCAATCCAATACGGTGCAATCTTATGACTACCATTTGAGTAATACAAATATATAATATTCTTTTGAGTTAAACAAGTTTCGAGGCAAAAATATCACCATCATAACGTTTTTTTCGGCACATTCGCAGCAATATATCTGATATTCAAGATTAAGCACTGTTTGCATTTTACAAATCTCACAAACGACAAGCGACCACCTCGTCGAGGTGGTCGCTTGTAATGTTCCGTTTAGTATATATTAAGCGTTTTTGGCTTGGAGTACGATAGCACGGAATGCTTCGGGGTTGTTCATAGCCAGGTCGGCGAGAACTTTGCGGTTGATTTCGATACCGGCTTTGTGAAGGGCACCCATAAGTTTCGAGTAAGAGAGACCTTCGAGACGAGCGGCAGCGTTGATACGCTGAATCCACAATGCACGGAAGTTACGTTTTTTGTTTTTACGGTCACGATAAGCGTAGGTAAGACCTTTTTCCCAAGTATTTTTGGCAACGGTCCAAACGTTTTTACGGGCACCGTAGTAACCGCGGGTAAGTTTCAGAATTTTTTTTCTTTTTGCTCTTGAAGCAACGTGATTTACTGATCTTGGCATAGTTTTTCTTGTTTTGAATGTTAGCGTCTTCTCGGTGAAGAGAAGCTCTTCGAGCTAATGCATTCGGTTAATACTGCTTTTTAGAAAATCGCTTTCTGTTTATTTAAGATTTTGACTTATCGGCTTAACGAAGGCACAAAAGTTCGCGAACATTTTTCACGTCGGCTTGTGCTACGAGACCTACATGTGTCAAGTTTCTTTTTTGCTTTTTAGTCTTCTTGGTCAAGATGTGACTTTTGAAAGCGTGTTTTCTTTTGATTTTTCCTGTTCCGGTAAGGGCAAACCTTTTTTTGGCACCGGAATTAGTTTTCATCTTCGGCATTTTGTTTGTTTTTAATTTGTATTACTATATATTGAGTTTCCTCTTTACTTTTTCTTCGGCGAAAGCATGATAATCATGCGTTTACCCTCGAGTAACGGCATTTGCTCTACCTTTCCATATTCTTCGAGGTCGTTGGCAAAACGGAGCAGAAGCACCTCACCTTGTTCCTTGAAGAGAATAGAACGACCTTTGAAGAATACATAAGCTTTCACTTTAGCTCCCTCTTCGAGGAATCCTTTAGCGTGTTTGAGCTTGAAGTTGTAATCATGGTCATCGGTCTGAGGTCCGAAACGAATCTCTTTCACAACGACCTTGGTCGATTTTGCTTTTTGCTCTTTGAGGCGTTTCTTTTGTTGGTAGAGGAACTTTTGGTAATCTATCACGCGACATACGGGCGGTACGGCGTTGGGAGATATTTCGACCAAGTCGAGCTCTTGCTCCTCGGCAATGCGCAATGCGTCGTGCAGGCTGTAAACGCCTTGTTCTACATTATCGCCGACCAGACGCACTTCACGGGCGCGGATTCGTTCGTTTACGGCGTGTTGGTCTTTTCCCCCATCTTTTTTGGGAGGGAAGTTGCGATTGCGGTTGTTTGAATCGTTGTTTTTCTCCATTAAATTACCATTGGTTTATCATACTTTCGACCTCATTGGCGATAAGCTCGGCAAAGGTAGTAATTTTCATCGAACCTTTATCACCTTCGCCATGTTTTCTTACAGAAACTTCGTTATTTTCTGCTTCTTTTTCGCCGACAACGAGCAAATAGGGTATTTTTTTCATCTCATTGTCGCGAATTTTACGACCTATTTTCTCATTACGGTCATCGACCGAGGCGCGAATATCTTTGCGACGGAGCTCCTTGGCCACTTGTGTGGCATAGTCGTTGAACTTCTCGCTGATGGGCATTATCACCACTTGGTCGGGCGTGAGCCACAAGGGGAATTTTCCGGCGGTATGCTCTATAAGCACGGCCACAAAACGCTCCATCGAACCGAAGGGTGCCCGGTGTATCATCACGGGGCGGTGTTTCTGATTGTCGCTACCGGTGTATTCGAGATCGAAACGCTCGGGCAAGTTGTAATCGACTTGAATAGTACCGAGCTGCCAACGGCGTCCGATGGCATCTTTCACCATAAAGTCGAGCTTGGGACCATAGAAAGCAGCCTCGCCATATTCTATCTTGGCGGGGAGACCTTTTTCCTCACAAGCCTCGATAATGGCTTGTTCGGCTTTTTCCCAGTTTTCCTCGCTACCGATATATTTCTCGCGATTGACCTTGTCGCGCAACGATATTTGAGCCTCGAAGTTTTGGAAGTTCATCGAGCGGAATACTATAGATATAATATCCATCACACGCAAGAACTCATCTTTCACTTGGTCGGGACGGCAGAAGATATGCGCGTCGTCCTGGGTGAAACTGCGCACGCGTGTCAATCCATGCAACTCACCGCTCTGCTCGTAACGACATACCGTACCAAACTCGGCCAAACGCAAAGGCAACTCCTTGTACGAACGGGGCGAATTCTTGTATATCATACAGTGGTGAGGACAGTTCATGGGTTTCAAGAAGTATTCCTCGCCCTCCTCGGGGGTATGTATGGGCTGGAACGAATCCTTACCATACTTGGCATAGTGTCCCGACGTGATATAGAGGAGTTTATTGCCGATAGGCGGTGTGATTACCTCCTGATAGTCGTAACGCGATTGTATGCGGCGCAAGAAGTTTTGCAAGCGCAGACGCAACTCCGTACCTTTGGGCAACCACAAGGGCAGACCCTTACCTACGGTATCGGAGAAAGCAAAGAGATCCATCTCTTTACCTATCTTGCGGTGGTCGCGTTTCTTGGCCTCTTCGAGCACGACGAGGTATTCGTCAAGCATTTTCTTTTTGGGGAACGACACGGCATATACGCGCACCAACTGGGGACGTTTCTCATCGCCACGCCAATAGGCTCCGGCCAACGACAATATTTTCACTGCCTTGATGGGTGCGGTGGTAGGCAGGTGCGGACCACGACACAAGTCGGTAAACGCTCCTTGCGTGTAGGTAGAGATGGTACCGTCTTCGAGTTCGTTGATAAGTTCTACCTTATATTCCTCGCCCCTGTCGCCAAACATTTTCAGCGCGTCGGCCTTGGATATATCGTTTCGCACGATAGCCTCTTTGCGGGCCGAGAGTTCGAGCATTTTGGCCTCGATGGTGGCAAAGTCGCTCTCCTTGATAGGTGTCTCTCCCGGATCCACATCGTAATAGAATCCGTTTTCGATAGCCGGACCTATACCGAATTTTATACCGGGATAGAGCTCTTGCAACGCCTCAGCGAGAAGGTGTGCCGAGCTATGCCAGAAAGCGTGTTTTCCTTCGGGATCGTCCCATTTATATAATTGTATAGTGGCATCTTCGTCTATGGGACGAGTCAAGTCCCAAGGTTGTCCGTTCACAGCCGAGGCCAGGACATCTTGTGCCAATCTCATACTGATACTTTCGGCGATTTGCATCGGAGTAATGCCCTTGGCAAACTCTTTTACCGATTGATCGGGAAATGTTATTTTTATCATATTATAGAAGCTATTTTTAATTTTATTGTCGAGATTCTTTAAGAAGTATTTTGGAATGGATTTTTCATCAAATTGCGCAGATAATAGCGGGCTATATCCAAGCGGTTTGATGAAAAAGGCGTCCAAAAGAGTCTTAAAGAAGCCGAAACTTTTTTGAAGCCAAGATAAATTTTTCAAGAAAATTTAAAACAGCTTCTTTGTTTAGTCGCCGTTCTATACGAGGGAACCGCGATTGTTTCTTATTATATAAATCCATGTATTTCAGCAAAGTAAACTCAAATATCGTATCTACCCGGCAATACACATGTTTTCAAGACTGCAAAATTAGATATTTTTTTGCAATACCGCCAAACTCTCAACAAGTTATTTTCATCAATTCTCGAAATATTTTGCTATGACAATGAGATACCTCGGATAAGAAGTGACCACAAGACCTACATCAAATGACAAAAGGGGGTAAAAGGAGTACAAAGCAACTATAGACGGTAGCTCCTACAATTTCGCTTATCGATTACAATCTCCGTAGGGACACACGACTCAATCGCTGAGACGTTTTATCACGTTGTAGGACGAGACAATGCCCAGCTCACCGGCCTTGCTGAGGTCGGCGATACCCTTCTCGTTTTCACCCATATAGATATAGACCAAACCGCGATTGTAATAGGCCTCGGCAAAGTCGGCATTACGCTCTATGGCGGCCGTATAGTCGGTCACAGCAGCCTTGAAGTCGCGACGTCCGCAACGCACATTGGCGCGGTTGTAATAGAGATGGGCAAAGTCGGGTGCCAACGCTATGGCCTGTTCGTAGTCGCGCAACACCATTTCATATTCCACACTCGAGGGCTCGCGCAGCAGTCCCAGGTCCGACAACTTACGCGACTGCGAGGCCGGCAACGGATCGGCAATAGTGGCTCGCACCAAGTCGCCCTCCCGGCCCAGGGTAGAGAGGCTGTACTCTATCTGTTTCTGCCGCACAAAAGCCCGGGTGAAATAGGCAAACATAAAGGTGGGGCTCAATTGTATCACCCGGTCGAGATCGTGCAGGGCGTTATCGAAATCCTGCAACAGCAAGAAGTCGAGCGCCCGACCGAAATAGGGCACCGGATTGGTGGGATTGATGTCGATAAGGCGGGAATAGTCCGACACGGATTTGAAATGCGACTGCACCTGCAACGAGTCGAGCGGGTGTGCCGCATTGGCCAGCAACAGACGGTGACGCAACAATCGGGTGCGGTTCAACTCCTGCAACTGTGGTACGTACATCACCTCGCGACGCACATCATCGTCTTTCTCATAATAGGTAAGGGCAAAGAGCGGTAATATGGCTACCTTCTGCGAGCGGTCTTGTATGCGTCCGCGTATCTCGCTCGAATATTCGCGATCTACCCCGGCGGTGTTGTCGGCCACCAACAAGCGGTCGAACTTATTGATATTCTTATCCGACTCTCTTCGCACTTTGTCGTCGGCCGAGGCAGTTCCCGCCCCTTTCTCGGCGACAGCCGGTTGTTTTTTTGACTTGTCGTAGAGGGCCATGGCCTTGTCGTAATCGCGCTTTCCACCGGCGGTATCGCCCAATTTGCGTTTGGCCTCGGAACGTGCATAATAGGCCTGTATGAATTCGGGGTAGGCCTCTATCACTCGGTCATAGTCGGCTATAGCGTCGCGCAGGTTGCCCAACTCATCGTTGAGAATAGCCCGGTTGTAGCGAGCCAACAGGTTATCGGGTTCGCGTTGCAGGTAATAATCAAAGTCGCTGAGAGCGTCGTTTTTAGCCCCTACCGCAAGACGCAACAATCCGCGATTATATCGGGCTATGAGATTGGTGGGATCTACGTCGAGCGCCTTGTCATAGTCGGCCATAGAGCCTCGCAGGTTGTCCCTATAATAGCGTATCATCGCCCGGTTTACGAGGAACGAGCTGTTATTAGGTTCGAGACGCAAAGCGCGGTCTATATCCTCCTGCGCACGAGCATAATCGTCGTTATACATAGCCTGTAATACAGCCCGTTGGGCATAGGCTTGCGCCCGGTGTTTATCTACGGCAATAGCCTTGTCGAGGTCGGCAATCGCCGCCGCGGTATCGCCCCGCATGATATTGAACTGTCCCCGACTTACATAGGCGTTGTAATAGGAGCCGTGCAGGGTTATCAGTCGGGCAAATGTCGTATCGGCCCTATCATACTGCTCCGATTGCACCTCGGCGATGGCCTTATTCAGCAGGAACTGTTTGTCCTCGGGAATATAGCGCAGACCTATGGTATAATCGTCGATAGCCCCTTGGTAGTCGCCCAGATTCTGACGCGCGACACCTCGCACCTGATAAGCCCCCACGATGAAAGGGTTACGCTCTATGGCGGCCGAGGCGTCCTCCTCGGCACCCACATAGTCGTCGAGGCTGATTTTGGCCACCGAGCGATAGAAATAGGGATCGGCCAGATAGGGCTTCACCCGTATCACTTGGTTGAAATATTGTATGGCCAATACATAGTCCTCGAAATAGAGGGCGTTACGACCTATATAGGTAATACGTTCGGTATTGAGCTGCCCTGCTACCCTCAGGCAGCACCACATGAGCAGAAAACAAAGCACACACAACCGACGCATAGAATTGTTGAAAATTTCTTCAAAGGTACGCATTTTATCCATACCCGCCACAGATATAACAGTTTTTATAAGATTTTTACCGCGAGAATACCGGAATTATCGGGGTGTAGATCATAAGATTTCGCCCGAAAAAGTTCCAAATGGGCAGTGTGGTGTCTCGTTTACCTTGTGACCTTTGTAGCCCTTGTGGGCGTTTATTTCCTTGGCTGACACTCAGGACGGAAACATCTCTGAGGCAAAGGAATATATCGAAGATGTTATTTATAAGAAATACCATAATGTAATGTAGTGGAATTGTGAGGATAGACACATAATCCTCAAAAAGCACTACATCGGAAACGTTGCTCCAATGCGTACTTCGGACGATAATTTTCCGGCAGACGCTTGAACCGTGCGTCCGAGAAGCGGAGTGCATTGAGTTTTTTGATTTCTATGACAACTTTTGGGTTTGTTTGTCGGTATATAAGAAGTATCTTTGTGCCTGAAAAGACGAAATAGTTCAAAGCTCCCCGAGAAAGACTATCGTATATGAAATTCGCTATCGCAAAATATCGTCCTCACTACCGTGCCATACTGCGCATGGGGCTGCCCATCATGGTGGGACAAGTGGGGGTGCTCCTCACCGGATTTGCCGACAACATCATGGTGGGCCGACACCTCACCGAGGAATTGTCGGCGGCATCGTTTGTCAATAATCTGTTTATGTTGCCCACGATGTTTGCCTACGGCTTTGCTATGGGTATAACCCCACTTGTGGGCGAACAGACCGGCCGAGGCGAGCTGCGCCGTGCCGGGCAGACGTTCCGCTACGGGCTGTATGCCAACGGGATATTGGCCGTCGTGCTTTGCTTCATAATGGGGACGCTATATTTCTACCTCGACCGCTTCGGCCTGCCCGAGGAACTGCTCCCCATCATGCGCCCCTACTACCTCATGAGCCTTGTGGGGCTGTTTCCCGTGTTGCTGTTCAACGCCTTCAAGCAATTTGCCGACGGCACCACCGACACTCTCACCCCCATGTATATACTATTGGCGAGCAACGTGTTGAACATCATAGGAAACGCACTGCTCATATATGGATGGTGGGGACTACCCGAAATGGGATTGATGGGGGCCGGTATTTCCACGCTTTTCGCCCGATTCTTCACGATAATCGTAGGGCTATGGATTTTTATGCGCAGCAGGCGTTATCACCGATTCAAAACCGGATTTTTCCACCTGTTCGGTGGGCGGAAAGAGTACCGCCAACTGCTCACGCTCGGTCTCCCCATCGCATTCCAGCTGGGAATGGAGACCGGAGCTTTCAGCCTCAGTGTCATATTCGTAGGTTGGATAGGCAGTACGGCACTGGCAGCGCATCAGGCGGCTATCACCTTCTCTACCATCGGATTTCTGCTCTACACCGGCATAGGCTCGGCCATCACCATACTCATAAGCAACGCACGCGGCAACGGTGCTCACGAGGATATACGCCCCATAGCATCGGCCGGTGCCCATATCGTGTTTGTAATGATTGTAATCGTATCGGGGGTAATGTTCCTGTGCCGCCACCATATAGGATACCTGTTTACCGACTCGGACGAAGTGGCGGCCATCGTATCGGCCATAGTGATACCCATGATGGTGTATCAGCTGAGCGACGGTATGCAGATTTCTTACGCCGGGGCCTTACGCGGACTGGGCGTGGTGAAGCCCATGGTGTGGATTGCATTTATCAGTTATTTCGTGGTATGCCTGCCGGCCTCATACCTATGCGCTTTCCCGCTCGGGGGCAACACGCCGGGCGTGTGGTGGGGCTACCCCGTAGGGCTGAGTTGCGCCGCGGCACTCTTTTTCATCGAATTTATAAAACATTCCCGCAAATTACTGGCACAAAGAGCCAAAGGCGCGACAAAGTAGAACTATCCCCCCAAAAAAAGGCAAAAAGGGCTACAAGGGCCAAAACTTTGTTTTTTGAAGCTGTAATATTTTTTTCAAGAAAATTATTACACACTTCTAAATACCAACAAGTTATATCGTCCCCTCCTCTATTAGAGGCGAGCTAAACCGAAGAGGAAACACTAAATCTCAGACAGTTATATCGTGCTCCCCTAAGTTAGGGGAGCTGGCGGCTTGCCGACTGAGGAGTGTGTCTATCTGCTACCCAAAACTAACACACGCCCACCCGAAAAACCAAGGTTTTTCTCGTCCCTCTAACTTAGATGGACATGATGATTACCAATAGTTTATATCCTTTCAACTATAACTTTGTATCCGATTTAAATCTGTTCCTCAAAACTAATCGTACGATCTTTTATAGCATCTCTTATGGCCTCGAGTAATACTTCCGGAAGTTCTCGTACCAACTTATTTTCAAATCGTATTACTTTTATGCCTTGTTCCGATAAATATTTTTCTCGTTTTTCATCATGGCGACGCCCAATTTCGGTATAATGGTCCTCACCATCTAATTCTATAGCTAATTTTTCCGATGGGCAATAAAAATCTAAAATATAACTTCCGATCGAAAATTGACGTCGCCATTGTAAACCATCTAACTGACGACCTTTCAACATCAGCCACATTTCTGCTTCGGCCTGTGTTCCATAAGTCCGCAAACGTCGCCTCAACTCTTTTTGCGCACTCAAATTATGTAGTCGTCTATTTTTATCCATTTTTATTACAATCTCTACCTTGCTATTTTATGCGTTTGTGGCGGAGGGTGGTGCCATCGGAATAATGAACTTCCTCGATATAAGCGCCGCTCTCGGGACTGGCAATTTGTTGTCCCAACAGGTTGTAATAGCAAGTGCTAACAATCGTGGCATCAACCGCCGGTGTATGCAGGGCCGAGACTTGTTTTTCGATATAGTCGGGCAGATAATAGCTGAGGTGGGGCGGCTGGTTGTAGGCTGCCGTCTGCCACACAGTAGCCATGCGGTAGTGGTGGTCGTGCATGAGGGTAGGCACACGATACTCGGTGGCGTAGGGTGTAGAGAATATCCACAGATGGCTCTTCGTATCGTCGTCGTAATAGATTTGCTCCTCGCGCCAATCGCCGAAAATATCGGCTTGCAGACAAGGGGTATATTTTATAAGGTTGGTACCGACACCATATTTCGAGGGCATATCTACGAGTGTCTTGGCGCTTGATTTGCGCCCCTGCCACTTAGTAATAACGCCCTTCTCGGTGAGTTCCTCCTGCAAATCGCCGTCCCAATAGGTGCGGAAATTGACCGAAGGTTTCTTGGTGGATATGCTGTCGCCATCGCACGTATAAACATTGTTGCTCGACGCGCTCCAATACTCACAGCCGCGAGCGTCGGCATCGACATCGGCACACATACCACGGCCCACATCTACGCCCATATAGCGACCGGCAATCACCTCGCCGGTAAGCGCGTCGTGCATCTCCACACCATATTTTGCCGAGGGTTCCTCATGCACCATCATCACTTCGAGACCTACACGGTCGGGGTTCAAATCGCCCACGTGCATGGCATCACCATGAGCGAGACCGGTGCGGTATATTAACGTACCATCATCGTCGATCGTACATGCTCCGTATATGATTTCATCGCGGTTGTCACCATCGACATCGGCTACGGAAATGCTGTGCGCACCCTCGCCATAGGCCCCTATTCCACCCGAAGTTGAGCCGTGGAGCCAACGCGTGGTAAGCGCCGAGCCGTCGAAATCTACTGCCCACAAGAAGGCCGATGTATAGTAACCACGACACATCACGAGTGAAGGGTGCTCGCCATCGAGATAGGCCACACACGCCAAGTAACGTTCACTGCGGTTGCCATAGCTGTCGCCCCAGTTGGATATGGTATCGCGTGCGGGACGATAGGCGGTCGTGGCCAACGCCTCTCCGGTGAGGCCACTGAACACGGTAAGGTATTCGGGCCCGCTGATGATGATACCTTTTTTATCGCCCACCTCTGTGCGATAATCAGCCGTAGGAGAATCTCCGTTCATCACCACATAATTGCCCTTACCATCGATAGTACCGGGGGCTGTTTTGCAAGCCAACTCGGCCTTACCGTCTCCGTCGAGATCATAGACCATAAGCTGGGTGTAGTGCGCTCCGGCACGAATATTCTTACCCAAGTCGATACGCCACAAGCGCGTGCCGTCCATGCGATAGGCGTCGATAAGCACATTGCCCGTGTAGCCCGACAGAGAATTATCCTGTTGATTGGAGGGGTCCCATTTCATAATCACCTCGTAGCTCTTGTCGCCATCGACATCGGCCACCATACAATCGCCCGGAATATATTCGAAATCGCCACTCTCGGTCGTACCCGAGGCCGGTCGGTCGAGGGCTATATCCCAATATCCGGCCGATAGCATCATGGCCGTAGCGGTTTCGAGCACAGCACCACCCGAGAGCGCCTCGACCGTATAGGTGGCCGATGCGGCACCTTTGGTGTCCATATAATTGGTGCAATCATATATAGGGGTGCTATTGAGTTTCGTACCATTGCGATATACGTTGAAAGACACATCGGCAGGATCGTCGATGAGCCAACGCCAATTCACCAAATAATTCGAACCCGAACCGGTATAGGTGACTATCGCCCCGCGATCGAGCGCTTCGGGGTCGAGTACCCGGGGACGGCCGGCAAAGGGCAAAACCAATGGTATCTCTATCGTGGTAGCCGCCTCTTCGGAACTGCGAAAGCCCTCTTTTGTAGCCATGGCTCGCAGGGTACAGGTGCGATTTACCTCGAAAGTTCCCTCGTAGGAACGAGCATAATCGAGCACGGTACCTCTATCGACCAACGAATACCATATTTGCGCATCGGGCGTGTCGCAAGTTATCGTCACGTTGTGGCCCGACACGGCTATCTGCGGTGTAGCCACCTGCTCGCGTGTATCGGCATTCTCTTCGAGTACCCCCACACTTTGTACCACGATACCGCCACTATTGGTCCAACTCACATCGCCATCGGCCGCCACTTCGAAAAGATAGGTCTTGAAATAGGTCGTGGGATAGGTATCTTCGCCATACTCGCCGAGAAGGTTCGTTACCGACTTAATACCTACCGACGCCGTTGATGACGATTTCACGGTGATCGATACCACCTGCCCCGCTTTGAGGTTGCTGATGGTAATAGGTGCCACGGCCTGCATCTGCATACCATTCTGACTGCTACCCATGTTATAGCGCAACAACAGGGTGCCTTTGCCCATACCCTTGCCTATTGTGAGGCCGGCAGTCTCGGCAATGAGCACGCCGTTGGCTTTGAGCGGATTTCCATCGGTGGTCACATTATTGGCATAGCGTTGAATGGTACCGTTCTTCGACATAGCATACCAATTGTCGGTATCGGCAGCAAGATTGTTGATGGTCTCGGCCTCGTACTTGGCGAGATTCCACCATTGCAGAGTGTCGTATGTAATTTGGGCTTGTGCCGAAACGGCATAAAGAATCAGTGCGCCTATGGCAGCAAGTGTGTAAGCGTATTTCATGGAAATGTTTTTTATATTGTCCGAAATCAGATTATAACAATTTGAGCGCAAATGTATTGCAAATATGTTTTTTATCCAAAGATTCAGTAAAAAAAAGGAAATCGGGCGCAACAAAAGTTGTTACACCCGATTTTACTTCAATCAAAGCAATATACCTCGGATAGAGGCTTTCCGTCCCTATCTTTAGGCGAGAGCAGCATCTTATCCTCGGGAATACCCCACTCTATCCCCACCTGCGGATCGTTGAAAATGAGAGAGGCCTCCTCTTGCGGCGCATACACGTTATCGACCTTATAGACGAATGTCGCCGACTCGCTGAGCACCAAAAATCCATGAGCAAAGCCCCGCGGAATAAAGAGCTGACGGGCATTCTCGTCGGAAAGTTCCACCGCCACATATTTACCAAACGTGGGCGACGACTTGCGCAAATCTACCGCTACATCGAGCACGCGACCGGCCAATACACGCACGAGTTTGGCCTGCGAGTATTCGCCTTTTTGGAAGTGCAATCCGCGCAACACACCATACGACGAGCGCGACTCGTTGTCTTGCACAAAATCGACCTTACCGATATGTTGCTCGAAAAGGTCCTGACGATAGGTTTCCATGAAATATCCGCGCGCATCGCCAAATTTCTTCGGCTCTATCACGAATACCCCGGGTATCGACTGTTCTATAAATTCCATAGTACGTTTTTTAGAAAATGTTTTTTAAGGCCTATTCATCGGCCGAGAACATGGGATCCCATGCCGGCAACAAAGTGGGCTCTTGCTTGAGTATATCAAGGATATTCTGCGGAATATATTTTTTCTCGGCAATCACACGGAACATATATTCGTCGAACCATTCATCGGTCATGATGAGATGACCCTTATAGCCCGATGCGGCGCCCCAGCTGTTCTCGACCATCCATTTGCGCGGTGCGCCATTCTCGTCGAGATCGACAGCCATCAGTGTCATGGCGTGCGACGAACCGCTGGCAAATGTCTGCACACGCTGTTTCTTATCCATACCGAAAGTCGTACCCATCAACGACTCATAGTCGTAGTTGCGGAGATCGAGCGTACCTTTTTTGGAGTCGAGATATTTGCCCACGTCGCACGAGAAATACATCGCCGTACTGTCTTTGATAGAGGCTATGGCTATGGGCTTTATATCCTCTACGGGCAGGTTGATATAGGTCCAGTTGTAGCCGTCATATACGTGGCGGTCGTATTCGATTTCATACAATTTATAATAGGGACGCGTGGGATCGTTCATCAGCATCACATATCCGTTGGTAAGGTCATTGCCCACATACTCCTCGTAGAACGATTGCGGAGTATATTTTTTGGTCGATACCGGGTTTCCGGCCTTATCCTTACGTGTCCAAGTAAATTCCGTAGGAGGCTCACCGATGGTCAATGCCAACATGCGGTAAATCGTAGTCAACATTTCGGTTTTCTGTTTCTTTATTTCCGAAGCCTTGGCCTTTGCGGGCAACTCACGCAATTGCAATCCATACTCGCGCAATTTCATTTTCAGCAACATAGCCATACGCGTGGTGTTGTTGGCGCTGAAACTCTCGTTCATCACCTCCTTGGGTACGATACCATATTTTCCGATAAGGTCCGACACGCCCGTAAACTGACCGCCATCGCTCAACGGATTTTTGAAAAGCCACTCCACGGTCTGGTCCGTCATAGGTTTGTCGCGGGTGTCGATAACGGCTTGCAGGAAGAGATTGGCTTTCTCCAACTGATCGTAGAAAAAGCAATATGCCTGCGAAAATTCACACTCGGGTAGGTCGTGCTCGGCCATCACCTGCGCGCGCAACACGTTCAATCCCGTAAAGAGCCAGCAACGACCCGACGATTCTTGGTCGGTGATACCCTTGGTAGGCACTTTGTGGGAGAAGTAGCCATCGACCACGGCGCTGACCTCGGCATTCGCCGCCAATTTCTGAATATCGGTACCGGCCATCGCGTTGCGCAATGCCCGGTCTTCGGCCGTATGCTTATAACTATCGCGCAAGGTACTCATCATACCCGCATCGATACCGCCCTCTTTTTTCTGCGCCCAACCCGGCACTACGCCCAAAGCCAATGCCATCGCCAAGGCGAATGTTGTAGTTCTCATATCAATATGTGTTTAGATGTTTTTTAGTTGTTCTACGGGCAAAGATACTATTTTTGCGTTATATATCGAAACGAGGAATAAAAAAAAGCCGCACCTACACGAGGCGCGACTCACACATAACACAACTATACACAAGACTCTATTGTCGGGGTAAAAGGAAAACGTATGGAAAAGCAGAACGACTTCTTATTGCTTGGATTTCACACACTGATATAAATCGTTGATCGTCTCAGTACGAATGAAATCGCCGGCGTCGAGTTGTACCCGATAGTGCTCCATTACAACCTCGGTAAGCGATGTGGCCAATATGATATTCCACTCTCGCAGCTGCTTATATCGCGTATCGCCCGAAACCGAATCGGATGCCGTGCAATAAAACAACGGTGCAATACAATGAACAAAATCGGTCCTTTCCATATCGTTTTATCTATAAACGTTTCCGGGGGAGCATTTGTTCGAACGTATATCGAAATTTTTCTTTACGACATCGGATGGGTAATTTTCAAACGAGGTATTATTTTTCCCAAAAAATCCAATACAGCTTCTTATATAGCTATGTACCTCTTTATTTCATACAGGCGCCTTGGTAGGTATCGCGCTCGCGCATACGGCGTAGCAGTCGAGCCGTAAACTCATGATTTTTCAGACCCCAACGGGGTGCGATGAGTAAATCATCGGGCGATTGAGAAACAAATCGTTCCACCACGATTTCGGGGCGCAAACGCTCCACAAAATCTATGACCAAGTCGATATACTCATCGACATCGTAGAGGTGAAAATCGGTAGGATTGTTTTCAAACTCATGCGCCATGCGGGTGTGCCGTATGAGCTGCAACTGATGAAGTTTCAAGGTGGTAATAGGCAACCGGGATAGTCGGTCGGCGTGCGACAACATGAGCTCTTGCGTCTCGCCGGGAAGCCCCAATATCATGTGTACCCCCACGGATACACCGGCTGCCGCCGTGCGCTCTATGGCATCGACCGCCTCGGCATAGGTATGACCCCGATTGATGCGTCGAAGGGTTGTATCGGAGGTACTCTCCACGCCATATTCCACCATGACGTATCGCTCACGAGCCAAGTGCGATAGGTAGTCGAGTAGCGGTTGCGGCATACAGTCGGGACGCGTGCCGATGATAAGCCCCACGACACCGGGGTGTCGCAGAGCCTCTTCGTATCGGGCGACCAAGCGATCGTAATCGTCGTAGGTATTGGTGTAGGCCTGGAAATAGGCGAGATACCGCATCTCGGGATATTTGCGGGCAAAAAACTCGACACCCTTCTGTAATTGCACCGTGATGCTCTCGCCCGTATGACAATAGTCGGGACTGAAAGTCTGATTATTGCAATAGGTGCAACCGCCCCACCCTTTCGTACCATCACGATTAGGACAGGAAAATCCCGCATGTAGCGAGATTTTCTGTACCTTATAAGGGAAGCAACGGCGCAAATAGGTGCCGAAATCGAGGTATCTCGGGGTATCGTCCATCGGTGATTATCGGCCGAAATTTTTATAGAAACCTACAATGGCTATGATACCTTTGCGCAGAATATCGACAGGAATATTCTCGTTGGGCGAGTGTGTGGCATCGCTTTCGAGACCGAATCCCATCAATATCGATTTTATGCCCAACACCTTCTCAAAGACGGCGATAATGGGGATACTTCCTCCACGACGCACAGCCAACGGACGTTTACCGAAAGCCTCCTCGTAACCCTTTTCAGCGGCTTTGTAGGCCGGCAGGTCTATGGGGCACACGTAGCTCTCACCGCCATGCATCGAGGTAATATCCACCTGCACATAGTCGGGAGCTATGGAACGTATATGGTCTATCATCATTTGGGCGATTTTCTCGTGGTTTTGATGCGGTACGAGACGGCTCGACATCTTGGCGTAGGCCTTCGACGGGAGTACGGTCTTGGCCCCCTCTCCGGTATATCCGCCCCATATACCGCACACATCGAAGGTGGGGC
Source organism: Coprobacter sp. (assembly GCA_017462265.1). Lineage (GTDB taxonomy): Bacteria > Bacteroidota > Bacteroidia > Bacteroidales > UBA11471 > Caccoplasma. Next base: position 21,119 of record JAFTRN010000051.1, read on the forward strand.
GTATGGCGGTACGCTCGAGCGTAGAATACCCTTTCTCGCCAAAGAGGCTCTTCACGCCTACATTGGCCTTGTATTTATCCTCGTTGTAGGGCACAGCGGCCAACATGGCGCGCTCCTCGGCCGACACTTCATCTACATCGTCGTAGAAACCGGGCAGGGTGATACGGCCGTCGGTATCGGTCATGTCGGCAATGATTTTGCACAATACGTTGATGGGGTTGGCCACCGCACCACCGAATATACCCGAGTGCAGGTCGTGATTGGGACCGGTAACTTCGATTTGCCAATAGGCAAGACCGCGCAATCCGGTGGTGATAGAGGGCATATCGGCACCCACCATACTGGTGTCTGACACCAACATCACATCGGCACGGAGCAGGTCGGTGTGGGCACGGCAGAACTCCTCTACACCGGGAGAACCAATCTCCTCACCGCCTTCGATGATAAATTTCACGTTGCATTGCAACAGCCCTTCGGCGAGGGCATATTCAAAGGCCTTGAGTTGCAAGAACGACTGACCTTTGTCATCGTCGGCTCCGCGGGCATAGAGTATTCCGTCTTTCACTACCGGTTCGAAGGGTGAGGTTTTCCACAATTCGAGCGGCTCTACCGGCATCACATCATAGTGACCATAGACCAGTACCGTAGGGTAATCGGGATTGAGTATCTTCTCGGCATACACCACGGGGGCGGCCGATGTAGGCATCACATCGGCACGGTCGGCCCCGGCGGCCAACAGCAATTCGCGCCAACGTTCGGCACAGGCCACCATATCGGCCTTGCGCGTGGAGTCGGAACTGATAGAGGGTATGCGTATGAGCGAGAACAATTCTTCGCTGAAACGGGCGGTATTCGCCTCGATATACGATTTTATATCCATAGTGGTATAGATTAAGACGTTGTTTAAATTTTATTTGTAGAAACTTGTTTTTTGAAGCCGTAATAAATTTTTCAAGAAAATGTCAAACAGCTTCTTAGTAGTTTAGAAGCCACATCGGCTATTGACAAGGAATATCCGAAACAACTTCCTAACGTACAGAACGCAAAGTTATAAATAAAAAAAGATAAACCAACTCTCCTCAAGAATAAAAGAGACAACTTCTATGCATAGCATAATGCCGACATAATAACAATAAGCAATGCTGAAGATAATGAGATAATTTATCGTTTTCATAAAAATGTTTTGATTAAATGATTATTGAATTAAAAAAAGCTATGATAGAATTCACGCACAGCTGTAACGTAAACAATGATTTACGTATAAGCGTCCGAATTCATTGCCACTTAATTAAAAAAAATATTCTCTCTGAAAATCAACAAAATACCCATAGAAATAAGATTTTCATATTCATTCAAAGTACACTTACAAATGATACCCTATTTCTTCAAGATTATGGCCTGGTGCTTGAAACAAAAATGGGAAAATTTTAAGAATTAGGTCAAATTCTCATATACAGACATTTTTTTAACTTCATTCTGCAAGAAAATTTTTTCACAAATTATTTTTTACCGAAAGGTTGGTGATATAATTTTTTTTGTATTTTTGTGGTAGAGTATGCACGATGACCATGAACATATAAACAACTGTCGTTGTATAGGGTTGATACCCGATACAGGTAGGGTTGTTTATCGTTGTGTAAGACTGTAGGCCGTCCGCATTTGCGCGGAGCGGTCTTTTTTATGGCCGAAATAAAATTAACGCATAAACCATAAATTGTATGAGAAACGAGAGTTTAGTATCTATCACCGATTACTCGAAAGAGGAGATATTGGAGGTATTGGAGACCGCCCGCCTCTTTGAGAAAAATCCCAATCGGCGCGTATTAGAGGGTAAAGTGATTGCCACCCTGTTTTTCGAGCCTTCGACTCGCACGCGTCTCAGTTTCGAGACCGCCGTAAACCGCCTCGGAGGTCGTATCATCGGATTTTCCGACGCCTCTACCACCAGCTCCACCAAAGGCGAGACGCTGAAAGATACCATCATGATGGTGAGCAACTACGTCGATCTCATCATCATGCGCCACTATCTCGATGGTGCGGCCTGCTATGCCGCCGAGGTTTCACCCAAACCGCTGATCAACGCCGGCGATGGCTCGAACCAACACCCCTCGCAGACGATGCTCGATCTCTACTCCATATACAAAACCCAGGGAACTCTCGAAAATCTGAATATCACCATGGTGGGCGACTTGAAATATGGTCGCACGGTACACTCGCTACTCATGGCTATGTCGCACTTCCACCCCACATTTCACTTCGTAGCCCCCGATGAGCTGAAAATGCCCGAGGAATACAAAATATATTGCGACAAGCTGGGTATTCCCTATGTGGAGCACCACGACTTCACCGAAGAAATCATAAACCAAGCCGATATTTTGTATATGACGCGTGTGCAACGCGAACGATTTACAGACCTCATGGAATATGAAAAGGTGAAAAACGTGTACACCCTACGCAACGCCATGCTCGCCGGCAGTAAGGACAACTTGCGCATACTGCACCCCCTGCCCCGCGTGAACGAAATCGCTTACGATGTCGACGACAACCCCAAAGCCTACTATTTCGAACAGGCCAAGAACGGTCTCTACGCCCGTCAAGCCATCATCTGCAAAGTGTTAGGTATAAAAATCGAAGATTAAATTACTATGGAAACAACAGATAAAAAATTGCAAGTCGCCGCACTGGCCAACGGCACGGTGATAGACCACATACCCTCGGAACAACTATTCAAAGTCGTATCGCTCTTGCGCCTCGACCAGATCGACAAGAGTGTAACCATAGGCAATAACCTATGCAGCAAACTGATAGGTAAAAAAGGCATCATAAAAATTGCCGACACATTCTTCAAAGAAGAGGAAATAAACCGCATAGCCATACTGGCGCCAAATGCCAAAATCAATATCATAAAAGATTACGAGGTGATACACAAGCAACAAGTATCACTACCCGATGAGCTACACGACATAATACGTTGCGCCAACCCCAAATGCATCACCAATAACGAACCGATGGCTACCCGTTTCGAGGTAATTGACAAAGAACAAGTAGTCGTAAAATGCTGTTACTGCGAACAATCCATCAGTAAAGACGCTATAAAAATAAAATAAGTTTAGAATCTTCGGCGTAAGGGGTTGCACGATTGGAATAAAAGCATTACTTTTGTCGCCGAAAATCGGGGTGTAGCGCAGTCCGGTTAGCGCACCTGCTTTGGGAGCAGGGGGTCGTGGGTTCGAATCCCGCTACCCCGACAACGAAAAAAAGGTTCTACGAATAGAACCTTTTTTTCGTTTTTGAAGATCAACAATTGCATCTTTCACATTCAATGCTTTCAGTTTATTTTGAATTCACCAAATGCAATTTTTGATGCAGACTCTTCATTTTTAATATCAGCGTATTTATACTTTAATCCAAAAATATTACCTCCCCACGGGTATATCCATAATTCGACGTAATATTCAATATGGCGTCTTCTCGCATAGCATACTCGTAGCAATGCTTTGTCTCAATGCAATATGAAGTCCCGTAAATCTGGTAAAAATTCGAGCCTATCTTATTTAACTCCACCTCATATTTTCCCGGGTCCAATTTTGTCGGCACAAATACGGCCTTGGCATCACTCAGATTTCCATACGCATCCAAAGCTTTTGCTCCGCTTCTCAATTCCACCTTTTCGTATATATCTGCTATATCATAACCACTACTCCGCAAGGCTTGCGAAGGATAATCAGCTGAAATAAATACCAAGAGGCACAACAATGGTAAAATCAATTTTAACGCTCTATCCATAATAAATTTCTCATATTCAACCTTATAGCAAAATAAAGACAAAATTTCTACAAGAAGTCCATAAAAGTAGCTATATTCTTCTCTTTGTCGACAAATACTCTTCTAAACATATTTCTATGTTTTGCAAATTTAGAAATTTTCATCTTTAAAATTCAGATGTTGGTGAAAAAAAGTTTCTATTACTTTCCTCTTCTGTCTTTTCATCTCTCATGGCGGGCACTCGGGCCGAGTGTCCCTACATTGTCGGGCGCAGGTCGTTGTTGCGGTATTCGCCTTGCGGTCATTTAGGAACCCTTCTCGTGCAAGGAGGGGTTACGCTGCCGAGCGCAACCTTGGGCTCAGTAGTTATTTAGTGTGGGTAAGCGTAAAGCTTAGCAATGCGAAAGAGGAAAAACCTCTTATCAACGACACCCCTAAGATTGGCTCTGAAAAGTTTGATTTTAGCATTGAAGGATTCCGCTAAAGCGTTTGAAGAA
>JAFTRN010000052.1 GCA_017462265.1 Coprobacter sp.
AATCCCCATTGCGGGCGGACGTATATGGCAGGTATCGGGTGCCACCGACTGGTGCCGTGTGTCGATAGAGTATAAGAGCGATGCGAGCATAGTGACGGCGCAGGTTTCGGCCCATAGCGGCGAGACCGATAGGGAGACCACACTGACGCTGACAAGCGGTGACGAACGTATAGCGGTACGCATCGTGCAGAAACGTATTGTCTATAACGTCTCTTTGCTCGAGACGGATAGTGTGAATTTTGCTTTTGAGGCAGCGTCGGCTACCTACACGGTGAGCAGTAACGCCGCATGGCGAGTGAGCAATACACCCGACTGGTGCAGTGTGTCACCCAAGAGCGGTAACAATGGTACTAAGATTATGATAAGGGTTGGAAATAATGAAAATGAAGATGTACGAATATCAGAAATTGTATTGGCGTGTGGCGATGTGCAAAATCGAATATCGGTTATGCAAATAGGAAAGAAACTTACAGATGGACAAGCAATAGATCTCGGATTGAGTGTGAAATGGTCGGCATGGAATTTAGGTGCGACGACACCGGAGGAGTTAGGTGAATGTTACGAATGGGGCGCGGGAGGAAGTGCTAATGATTATGGTGCAAAATACAATACCATAGAGGTATGGGATCGTGTGACCGGCGAATATTTCTATTACGAGGATGGTCCATATTATCGTGATTTAGGTTGCAATATTAGCGGAACTAAGTATGATGCTGCTTACATACAGTGGCAATCTTATTGGCGACTGCCTACATCGGATCATTTCAGAGAACTTTTAAATAGTTGTAAGTGGATTTATACTACCTATAAAGGCGTAGAAGGTTATTTTGTGGTAGGACCAAATTATAATTCTATTTTTATTCCGAAAAGTGAATATTGGACAAGTGAAGGTTGGGGGTATTCCACACCCGAAGAAAATAAATATTTTAAAGTCTGCTACGAAGGTGAAAGGGCGGTCGGTTTCAGTGTGGGCGAAGAAGTAGAGATCAATCAGATGATATTTAGAGATAACCGATTATATATAAGGCCGGTATTTATAAAATGAAACAAATGAAATTCTTTAAGATAAGATGTGTCGTCATTCGATAAAAACGCTATCTTTGTTATTGAGAAGGTGGTGAACCCTTATGCAGAAACCCTGAGGCAGACTGCAATAGGAGAAATAATTGGCCGTAGGGACTGTGTTAGCCCTATTTAGGGTTGACTAATCTCGTAGGGACACTCGGCTCGAATGTCTGCACGGAACAAACATCGACAATTATAAAAAGGAAATAATCCGATGTGTGGCGCTTGTTATTTGCGGGATAAGATGTATCTTTGCATAAGTGAGAGGCTGTGAGCGCTTTTCACCCGAAAGTGGCTCGGCATCTCTTAATAGAAACTTCTAAAAACGTATAATATGGCAACAAAACCCGAATTTAAGTACGCCCACATGTTCCAACAGGGCGCAGATACAACAGAATATTACCACCTTACCAAGGATTATGTGTCGGTGAGTGAGTTCGAGGGTAAGCCTATGCTCAAAGTGCAACCTGAGGCATTGACGCTAATGGCGCGCACGGCTTTCCGCGACGTGTCGTTCTTGCTGCGTCGTGCGCACAACGAGCAGGTGGCAAAAATACTCAGCGACCCCGAGGCCAGCGAAAATGATAAATATATAGCGCTTACATTCTTGCGTAATGCCGAGGTTGCCGCCAAAGGTCGCCTGCCGCTCTGCCAAGATACCGGTACGGCTATCATTCATGGCGAGAAAGGTCAGCAAGTATGGACCGGATTCTGCGACGAAGAGGCTCTGGCCCGTGGCGTTTACGATACATACACCGAGGAAAATCTGCGTTACAGCCAGAATGCCCCCCTCAATATGTACGACGAGGTGAACACCAAATGCAACCTTCCCGCACAGATAGACTTGGAGGCCACCGAGGGTATGGAATATCGCTTCTTGATGGTGACGAAGGGTGGCGGCTCGGCCAATAAAACCTACCTCTACCAAGAGACCAAGGCCCTGCTCAACCCCGCTACACTCGTGCCGTTCTTGGTCGAAAAGATGAAGACGTTGGGTACCGCCGCGTGTCCTCCCTACCACATCGCTTTCGTGATAGGTGGTACATCGGCCGAGAAAAACCTCCTCACGGTGAAACTCGCATCGACCCACTACTACGACAATCTGCCTACCACGGGCGACGAGACCGGTCGCGCTTTCCGCGATGTAGAGCTCGAGAAGCAACTTCTCGACGAGGCTCATCGCATAGGCCTCGGCGCACAATTCGGCGGTAAATACTTTGCCCACGACGTGCGCGTGGTGCGTCTGCCCCGCCATGGTGCAAGCTGCCCCGTAGGTATGGGTGTGAGCTGCTCGGCCGACCGCAACATAAAGGCTAAAATCGACAAAGACGGTATATGGATAGAGAAACTTGATGACCAACCTGCAACGCTCATTCCCGAGGAGCTGCGCAACGCCTCCGAGGGCGAGGTGGTGCGTATAGACCTCAATCGACCCATGGCCGAGGTACTGGCTACGCTATCGAAATATCCTGTAGCTACACGCCTCTCGCTCAATGGTACTATCATCGTGGGCCGAGATATCGCGCATGCCAAAATCAAAGAACGTCTCGATGCCGGCGAGGAAATGCCGCAATACCTCAAGGAGCACCCCATATACTACGCCGGTCCGGCCAAGACACCTGCCGGTATGGCATCGGGTTCGTTTGGACCCACCACGGCCGGTCGTATGGACTCGTATGTCGATCTGTTCCAAAGTCACGGCGGCTCTATGGTGATGATAGCCAAGGGCAACCGCAGTCAGCAAGTGACCGACGCCTGTCACAAGCATGGCGGATTCTACCTCGGCAGTATAGGCGGTCCTGCCGCTATTCTGGCACAAAACAGCATCAAGAAGGTGGAATGTCTTGAATATCCCGAGCTCGGTATGGAGGCCATCTGGAAAATCGAAGTCGAGAATTTCCCGGCGTTCATCTTGGTCGATGACAAGGGCAACGATTTCTTCAAACAGATAAAGCCCCTCTGCCTCGGCAACTGCAAAAAGTAATATCTATAAATCTTATGGGCGCGGATTATAACCGCACCCATAGTATAAAAAAACGGAAATATCCCCCGGAACCTTGTCGGTGTGAAATCGCTCGCACCGACAAGGTTTTTTTATATAGGACTATAATTCAATATTCATATTTTTTATCGGTGTCCGATAAAAATACAGCATACCGTGACAATCTCTCATCGGCCTGGCTCAGCGTTCTAAAACGTAGGGACGCTTGGCCCAAGCGTCCGCCGAGTGTGAAATAAACGCTTGCCCGGAGGGCTATATTTGAGTAGCCGTGCG
>JAFTRN010000053.1 GCA_017462265.1 Coprobacter sp.
ACAGCCCCGTATAAGCGAGCCGAAGGCGAGCGCAATGCGGGGAACATAGGGTATTCGTAATAATCAATGCCTTTAGGTATTGGACCTATATATAGGCGTGATAATCATTATAGTCCGATACCTACGGCATCGCAATTCCATGGTCAATTTTACCCCGCATTGCGCCGATAAATCGGCTTATACGGGGCTGTAATGTCTTATGCCGATGGCATAATGAAATCTTAAAAACAGTAAGTCGTATTTTTATCGGACACTAATATTTTTTATTATCGGATATCAAATTATAATAGGGCGGGTTGTACGCCGTAGGCGGTGAAGGTGTAGAGCTCACCGGGGGTGTGACGATTGAGCGTCACAAGTTGCACGTCGCGCCCCACCTGTATGCCGGCTTGCGACAGACGTTGCTCTATGGTGTTGTATGCCCGTTCGGGCTGGTTGTTTTCGCGGCTCAAGTGGCATAGGAATATGTATTCGAGTTCGGGTGAGTAATGTGTGGCGAGAAATTCGGCGGTCTCGTAGTTGTTCATGTGTCCCTGCTTGGAAACGATGCGTTTTTTTAGATAGTAGGGGTAAGGGCCGTTTTGTAACATCGCAGGGTCGTAGTTGGCTTCGATAATCATGTAGTGGGCTTGTCGCAGATAGTCGGCGGCATGGTCGGGTATATAGCCGAGGTCGGTGGCGAATACGAAACGGCGATCGCCGCATTTTATGAAATAGCCCACGTTGTCGGTGCCATCGTGAGGAACCTCAAAGGCGGTAATCTCGAAATCGCGTATTCTGAAGGGGGTGTCTTTGAGTATGGGGCGTCCGGCGGAGTATATTTTCTCGGTCATGCGATAGCACTTGTTCATGCCGTTGAGTATGGTTTGAGTGGTGTAAATGGGTATGCCGCATCGCTCGCCTATGTAGCCGGCGCCTTTTATGTGGTCGGCATGGTCGTGGGTGATGCACATACCGGCGATACTCTCCAGTTCTATACCGAACGAGGCCAGTGATTTTCTTATCTGGCGCGATGATATGCCGGCGTCGATCAATATGCCGTAGGTATCGGTGCCCAAATAGTAGCAGTTGCCACTGCTGCCACTCGCCAAGCTCAGAAATCGTATATTCATATTCGCGGTTGTTTCGAGATTTTGAGGTGCGAAGTTACACAATTTCGGCGAAAGCGCAAATGCGGTGCCGGGGGTAAAAAAAAGACCGCCGGAATATCTCCGACGGTCGATGTTTTTTCATATTAATGAGGTTTACAAAATATCTTTGTGGTGTACTCTTATTGCACACCGGCGGTGGCTACCTCTTTGTTGATTTTCTTCACGAGGCCTTGCAGTACACTGCCGGGACCTACCTCGGTGAACGAGTCGGCACCGTCGGCGATCATGTTGAGTACCGATTGTGTCCAACGCACGGGGGCGGTAAGTTGTGCGATGAGGTTGGCTTTGATGGTGTCGGGGTCGGTTACGGCTTGTGCGCTCACGTTTTGATATACGGGGCATTTAGGCTCGAAAAAGGTGGTGTTGGCGATAGCCTCGGCCAGTTCGGCACGAGCAGGTTCCATCAGCGGAGAGTGGAACGCGCCGCCGACTTTCAGTTTCAAGGCACGTTTGGCACCGGCAGCGAGCAATTTCTCACAAGCGGCATCGATGGCTTTTTCTTCGCCCGAGATTACCACTTGGCCCGGACAGTTGTAGTTGGCAGGCACTACGATACCGTCGGTTATCGAGGCGCATATCTCTTCGATGGTCTCATCGGGCAATGCGAGTACGGCGGCCATGGTCGAGGGACGGGCTTCGCAGGCTTTCTGCATGGCTTGGGCGCGGGCCGATACCAGACGTACACCATCTTCGAATGAGAGGGCTCCGGCAGCTACGAGGGCCGAAAATTCACCGAGCGAGTGACCGGCTACCATATCGGGGCAGAAGTCTGCGCCCATAGTCTTGGCGAGGATTACCGAGTGGAGGAAGATGGCGGGCTGTGTCACCTTGGTTTGACGCAAATCCTCGTCGGTACCGGCAAACATCAGGTCGGTAATGCGGAATCCCAATATTTCATTTGCTTTTTCAAACAGGGCTTTTGCCTCACTATTGGTCTCGTAAAGCTCTTTACCCATGCCTACGAATTGGGCGCCTTGGCCCGGAAATACGAATGCTTTCATTTGAATTTTGTTTTTTGTGAAACCTATCCGATAAAATCGAAAATGGCTTCTTGTGGATTAAAAATGTCTCATTTACAGAACTCTGTATAGACACTCATCGGGCATCGCGCTATCGCTAATGTCCCCAAATCGCCACAAAGGTAGTTATTTTATGTAAAATAATCCTCATTTTCCTGAATAAACATAGAATAGCGCAAAGAAGATGTGCTAAAAAAAAATTGTTAATATAAAGGTTTAAAGAGCTATTATACAATTAGTAAATAGTGAATTTTTTAGCTTTCAAGCATACGTCTTTATACCAAATTTCAATTCGATATGAGCCTTTGTCCCAATAACCTTTGTTATTATATCCTATATTACATAATTTTTGGTTATTATAAGAACGATATACATATATTGAGGATTTATCAGAATATCCGGGAGGTGAGAAATTTCCTTGTATAAGTGTTCCGTCCGGTTTATACCATTTTATCATAAAATCTATGGTTTTTCCTGAGGATAGGCCTATATATGATATTCGAGCGTGTAAATGCCAAGCATCGCTACTAAAGAGAGTATGCCCATAATTTTCATCTTCATTTCCGATCTCGATATCTGTTATGACAATAGGAAAGTATGTTTTTAATGAAGAGAATTTTTCTTCAAATTTATTTATTTCATAACGATAGTCGGATAATTCCGATTGTAGAGATTGTTCGTTGTTCCTACTTGTCTGCAAAGAATCTCTATACGATACAACTTTTTGATTGAGATTTTCAATCTTTTTACTTTGGTTTTGTATTTCTATGTCTTTAGTAATCAGGCTTGTATTCAGTAGTGTTATAGCCCCCTTTTGGCTTTTTATGGTGTCTTGCAGATTGGAGATGGTTTCTCCCTGATTCGAAATGACACCAGACAGATTGTTGTTAAGTGAATATAACCCAACTAAACTGGCTATGACGGCCAATGATAGGAATGCAACCCACTTGTATTGCTTTTTTTGTTTGTTAAGTGTTGAGTAATTGCTTCTCAGAGTTTTGTTCTCGGTATAGAGTTGCTGTATCATCTGGTTTACATAGTCCAACTCTTCATTGCCGTTGTTGTTGGGGATTGATACCGAATCGAATGTACTTATCGCATTACCGACGGTCTCGGCCTTATCTGATATGGAAAGCTGTTTATTGCCTAAGCCTATTTTGTAGGTTTTGGGTAGTGTGGCAAATAGGGAACGACTTTTGTTATCCAGTTCCTCGTTAAATAATGCGGTAAGTCTGTCTATCTCCTCTTCTTGTGCTCCGAAATTGTCGGTAGCAAAGTCTATCGTCCCGTTTTTGTGTATCTTGAATAATTTGCCACTGAGTATGCAATCGGAATATGCTTTTTCGAATATGGTAAACGCTTTACGCAGATTCTTTATATATACTCCATTGAAAACAAGACAGAATCCTAAAAACGCGTTTTTGCGGCGATCTATTTTTTGAGTATAGATATAATAGACCAAATCGGCCTTACGTTGGATATTCAGTAATGAGGTTGATTGCTGATCTCTAAACCAAGACTTGAAATTCAAGGAGTCTTCGGGGTATTGTTTGTAACCCGAAGACTCTCCAAATATGTATAATCTGAAATTCATTAGAGGCTGTTTAAATTTTATTTCGAGATTATTTAAGAGGTATTTTGGAATGATTTTTTCGTCAAACTACGCCGGGAATAGCGGGCTATTTCCAAGTTTTTTGATGAAAAAGTCAGCCAAAAGAGCCTTAAAGAAGCCGAAACTTTGTTTTTTGAAGCCGTAATAATTTTTTCAAGAAAATTTTAAACAGCTTCTTAGTATTTGTAGAATTTTATTACTTTTTCAGCTCGATCGACAGCGACTTGTCTGAATTGTTTGAAAGCCGACCCACCTAAGAGCAGGGGCGCTTCTTGATTCAAAATAACAGAGGCGGGCGTGTTGCTGATGGTTATTTTGTTGCCTATAACCAATTGTTTCAGATTGATAATAAGGGCTTGCGAACTGCTACCATCGGCTATTTGGAAGTTTTCAACACCTAAGATGTCAGCCTCATCGAGTTTTCCGTGTTTGGCGAGATATTGCGCCTCTTGTAATGAGATGGTAGTGATAGAGGCTCCCGTGTCATAAATCATATCTACCCCCATACCATTGATGGTTACATGTAGTTTTACCGTATTGTTGCCATCGTCGATGTAGGGAATTTTTACTACATAATCTTCGTCCTCTTCGGGGTCATATACAAAACCCGCATACGGACTTTCTTCTTCGGCCGATTTGGCATTACTGTTGCAGCCGGTAACTGATACAATCGTAAAAGCGATTACGAGATAACTGAGAATTTTTTTCATAGGATTTTAGTTGTTAATGATATTCCAGAGTTCGTTGAATTTATTGCCTAAATATTCATTGTAGTAATTGACTTGAGTCTCCGTCAAATAAGTTCTGATATTACGCTCTACCAATCTGTCAAATTCTTCACCTAAAGAAATAATCTCTTTTTCAGTTCTTTGCTTGAGAATGTCTTGTATAGTGCTTTCTGTTAGGTCTTTATTGTTTGATTTTGTTTCATTTACAATGGCTTCTGTTGAAATCAATTTATGAGCGGCAGATCTGATATCATTTACTAATTGATAGTATTCTCTCATGTGTGGAGGAAAATCGGTAATATCCAAATTTTCGATAAATTTTGAACCAAACACAGAGGTGTCGGGACAACAGAAAAATTCTTTTATAGCCAGATCTTTTTTATCGGTCTCAATTTGTGCGTTTAATATATGTATAATAGAATCTTTGTAGAGGCGTATTTCCTTTAAGAGGCGAATTTGCTCGCTGTTTTTCAATTTGGTGTCAGATAGGGCAGAGTCTCTTTCAGCAATGGCTTGTTGATATTCTGTGATTTTATCCGTGTTTTGTGCGATTGCGATATATGCCGATGATAACAATAGGCATAGTAGAATATACTTTTTCATAGAAGTGCTTTTATTATACTTTTTCGAATTTTTTTGTTTTGGATGTGTTCTCTACAATAATTAGGTTTATTGTGAAAAGTTTCTTACTTCCTTGTTTATAGTGAATTTGGAAAGACGTGCCAATTTTATTTTTATCAGTGACTTTAACTGTAACGATAGCATCTTTTCCTTTCTCTTTAGGGAAAATTTCTATCCCGGGAATAGGACTATCATAGCTGAATCTGGCTCCATTTTCCCAATTCTCAACCTTGATAGAATAAAAATCCCCGGGGTGAATTTTTATTGTGTCATTAGCCGATAGCTTACTATGATATTGTTCATTTTCTGCTTTTATACTAAGAGTGTATTTATCCGAGTTTTGTGCGATTACGATATATGCCGATGATAACAATAGGCATAGTAGTATATACTTTTTCATAGAAGCGTTTTTATTATCCTTTTCTGAATCTGCCTGTTTGGGATGTGTTCTTTACAACAATTAGGTTTATTGTGAAAAGTTTTTTACTTTCTTGTTTATAGTGAATTTGTAAAGATGTGCCAATTTTATTTTTATCAGTGGCTTTAACTGTAACGATAGCATTTTTCCCTTTCTCTTGAGGGTAAATTTCTATCCCGGGAATAGGGTTATCATAGCTGAACTTGGCTCCATTTTCCCAATTCTCAACCTTGATAGTATATAAAATACCACAGTGAATTTTTATTGTGTCATTAGTCGATAGTTTACTATGATATTGTTCATTTTCTTCTTTTATATTAAGAGTGTATTTCGTTTCTCTTGTAGAAGGTGCTGTTAAAGCCTTGATGAATTCTAAATCGGTATCAATACCAACATATTTATAGCCCTTACTTTGCGCCCAGTTAATGATTGTTATCAAATTCTCTTTCATAGACCGCTTGTTTTTGTTTTCATCTACGTAGGACTTAATGGCGTCCGTTAGATCGTCTTTATAATCTTTTACACTTTCATAGATGGAAGATAAACAGTCATTTATCATTTCGTCTGCCTCTTTGAATTTGTGAGCATCTATTAAAGACTTGAACTTAGCATTTATTTTTTTGTACAAGCTTCTTTGTATAGAATCTTTATAAGACGAGTTTTGGCATTTTTTGCATATCTCTTTATAATTTGCAGTCGCAGTTGTGTAGTCATCTTTTTGTAACCTCTCGTGAAAATTCGCCACCAAACGGCCCAATTCCTCGGACAACTTTTCTTCCGTATTCTCAGATACAATAGTCGTGTCACGCTTATCAGACTCGTTGTCATCGATATTAGGTTTAATAGTCCCAGAAAACAAATGAGGACCAAAAAAAAAGATGAATAGGCAGGCTGCTACCAAAACTCCACTGAAGGTAATCAAATAACGAGGCCAAATAGGTTTTCTATCGGGATTGGGTTGGGGATTCCCTCCGCTATCACGATCAGAGTTGTTACCATTATTATTGTTACCCGTTATTGTTGTACTATCCTGGGACATCTCATACAATTGGTTTGTGAGTGTATCTACTTTTTTTGAGAGCTCGGAATAGTTATCCAACAAGTCTTTTAATTCGTCTTGTTTCTGTCCATATACTTTTAATGCCCACAAATTCTTTTTGATGTTCTCGTCTAATTGTTTAACGTTTTCGGCAAGATTTTTGTCTCTCTTATTGAGATAATCTTCAAATGCGTTAAGAAGTTGATTTGTATAGGGCTTAAGTTCGACGGCGTATCGCAATTTTGTCGCGGGGTCAAGTACTTCTTCAAGCTCATCTATAGAAGGCGTTCCTCCACCACCGGTACTTGGTGTCTTTTTGGGTTTCTCTTTGATGTAGTCGGGAGATAGAGATAGCCATGAGAAGTTTTTGAGTTTTTCCTCGACAAAAAGGTTGAGTGCTTTTTCTTTTGTTGCATCGTCATAGACCTGAAATGGTATTTTCAAGAGCGCATTTTCTTTTCCCGATACAAATGTCGCGTCAAAAGTTTTGTATCCATCGGCATATTGCGGGCTCGCCAAGTTGCCTACCACGAGTGATTGTACACGCAGTATTTCCTCTTTTACTTTTGAAAATGTATCGGGAATAAATTTTATGCCATCAGTCGTCAGTAATATGCCTTTTTGTGTAATACTCTTATAGGCATATTCCAACAAGTTGTAAAGACTTGACACATCGGCATAATATTCATTCTTGAAGACGACCGATAATCCCAAAAAAGCACCGGCTCTGCCTTTACAGGAGGACAGATGATATTTCAAAAATGTATATGAAACCTCTCCATTCGATTTCCGGTGAATGGCAAGTCGGGTATGCTCTTTGATGGTTTCGTCGTAGAAACACAAATAGTAATTGCTAATTTCGGCATTATATGTTTCTTGGTAGATGTCGAATCCGTTGGGCGTACCGAAAATGAAAAACTGGATATTGTGCATAGCGAATATTTTAACCGGCTACTCATTTGTTAAAACCAACTACCCGATACCGCTTTTTTTATCTTTCCCCATAGATTAGCAGGATAGAAATCCGGTCCGGCAGTATAAGATTGCCCTCCGGAGGAAAGTACATTGAACGAGCCGGCTGAGAATACAGTAAATTCAAATCTGTAAGGAGCCCATAATGAGGTTATGGGATTATTGTTTGTATATCGGGAGAATATTCCGGGATATTGATTTTTTATATCGTTTCGGAATTGTCGTATATTGGGCCGTCCGTTGTTGAAAAGACCGGTACTCAAATCGGCTTTGTGGCAAGTGAATATTACTTTATCGGAGGCCGGTATGATATTCTGCATGGATATTATTTTATTGGCGTAGGCGTTGCGAATAGAAGATTCTTTCCAATTCCGTTCTACTATGAAAACCCATGTGCGACGATTTTTCATAGCAAGAATTTCGTTGATATATCGCGGGAATTGAGCTGTCTTATTTTTTGCATCAAAATAATGTTCTCCCGGAGCCTCCAATAACTGGCAAATGGGCCGACCATTTTTGTCTCTTACCGTAACCAACATAAAACCAATAACAGATGTTCCGGAGGCGGCATTATCGCTTGTTATGGTATCGTTAAATTTTTCGCACATAGCTTGGTAGGTCGTAGAATTTGCTCCACGGAATACTTTGTCGGGCTCTACTTTGTAACCTTGAGAGAGTAAATATCTTGTCAGCCTAACCAATGTCATCGTTTTTCCGGAAGTCCTTGCACCAAAAAATATTACTATGGGACAAGGATCGGATATGGTGACTTTGATGGCGTTTACATCTAAGATCTCTTCGGTGGTCAGGCCATAGTCGATAAATTCATCATGTGTGTCAGTAACCTTCTCTATCGTGTCGATAGAGGGTGTGTAGGTGGTATTTGAAGTTTCCAACTCCGTATTTATTGTTTTAGCCATGTTTTTTGAGTTTTAAGGTTTAATATGTAAAAATTGAAACGAGTGCTAATATTCGTCGCGTTTGAATGCAAGGTAGTAGAAAAAGAATCCTGCAATATCGACCAAGACGGCAAGTAATACCCAAAATAGGAATCCTTGTCCATCGTATTTGCCGGAGAAATAGTCTTTCCATACATCGATAACACTGCGCAGACGGGCTGTGCGAGTAACATTTCCTTTGTATGCGGCTGCGGTTTCTTGCATTGCTTTGATTTTATCTGCGTTACCTTTGTCGGCACCAAATTCGTTTGCTACGGCATCGTTGTAGTTACTGATGAGACGATATGAATTGGTCAGAACCAGATTTGTGCCGGCGGTAGGCTCGTTGTGTGCGGCCGATGGATTATTATTGATTTTGTCTTGAATTTTATTGATGGCATACAAATTTTTCTTGATGTCTATTTTGTTTTTATGCTGTACCACATTGTATAGCCTTATCATATAACGGCTTTCGATATTGGCTTCGATTAATTCTTCTACGATGGGTTCAAGTGTATTTACAATCTTTCTTGATTCGGCTAATGTCGAGGAGCCGAATTTGATACGTTGTAGTTTTACGGGATTACCGACGGTACTTAGTTTTGTTTCTAAAGCAACAGCGGCTTGTTCGGCTTTAGGTCCCCAACCTCGTTCCTCGGGGCTTTCGAGTTCTGCTTTCAAATTACCCCATAAGGCAATGACTTCATTGTAATAATTTTGAGCATCACGGGTTACTATTTCGGTGGCGATATTGTCATCATCGAGTTTCTCCAATTCATTTTTTGTATTGGTTAAGTCCGAAGCCAAAACATCGGTGATAACCGAACGATAGAAAAACGTGTGAGTATTGGTCGGGAGAGAGAACCCAATCCAAAATATTAATAGCATCAATATTCCACCGATGAGGTGCGCGCCTCGATTGTCGATTAACAGATTTTTATTGAAACTATCAATAATCATTTTTGATCCCCATGAGGCCAAGAAAAAGATGCCGAGTGTCGCTACCCAAAAGATAGGAATAGGCCATGAGGGTAATAATAAATGTAACGACTCTACTGTCGCCCAACTACTGATAAGCATAAATGCGATAAATGCGCCCAATGCAAATAATTTTGCAAATTTGTTCTGTGTCATAATTGTAGTAAGAATGGATTTTAAGTGTCGCAAAGATATAAAACTAAATTGTTCTGCAAAAACATTTTATTAGAAATTTTTGTAAAAATGTAAAATTGGGTTCATTATCTGAGTATTGAAAGGATGGATATATTGTCGTAGTCATCATCGCGGGTGAATGTGTTGAAAAGTCGGAGGGTATGTTTGAATGGACTTATGTTGTATAAAAACTTGTAAAACTTCTGCGGGTTTTACTGCGTAATTTCTATCTTTGCATCGAGTTTGCGTAAATATAGACGTTTTTTATGCGGACGCTTGTGCCAAGCGTCTCTACATTGGGGGAAACAATGGTCTGTATGTTCAATCTCGACAATAATTTCAAATTAAGTAATAAAGAAACTTCTTATATGATGAGAAAATTACTCTTGCTATTGTTGCTCTTGGTACCGATGTATATGTCGGCGCAAGATATAGAGACAACGACGTCGGTAGAAATAGAAGAGGCCGCTGTTGCCGGAACTCCGATGGAACGGGTAGAATTGATACCTTATGGCGATATGGAACGATGGACTACCCGCATCATAAAAGAGGCTGCAATACTCGGTGGTGATACCAAAGAGGTGTATCATTTGGGGCCGCAGCAGACTCTTACAAAGGTGTCGCCCTGGGTATGGGAGTCGAGCGACTCGCCTTGGGGTTCGTCGAGCGTGTGGGCCTGTCCGGCCGGTATCGACAAAGTGAGTGTGACCATATTCCCCGAGGAGCGCGAGCCCGGTAATATGTGCGCCCGTATGGAGGTGCGCAAGGAGCAGTGCAAGGCGCTCGGTATCGTGAATATTACGGTAGTGGCCACGGGATCGATATTTCTCGGTTCGATGTGCGAGCCGGTGAAGAGTGCCAAGAATCCGCAAAGTAAAATCAATCAAGGTATAGAGTTCACCGGTCGTCCCAAAGCATTACAACTCGACTATAAGCTCTCGCTTGCCGACCAAATAATAAAGGCGACCGGTATGCGCTCGTCCGAAATCGATGGCAAAGACAATGCCGAGATTTCGCTCTACCTCATACAACGTTGGGAAGACGAGGAGGGTAATGTGTATGCGCGTCGCGTGGGTACGGGCTATCACAAGTTCAGCGAGTCGGTGCCCACCTGGCAGAATGGCTACCGCATACCTATATATTATGGCGATATTACCGGTACGCCCTATTACCAAGATGAGATGGCGTTGGAACTTGCCGACGGACCGCGCTACACGACCAACAGCAAGGGCAAGAACGTGCCTATACAGGTTGTGGGTTGGGCCGATGCCGATGCTACTCCCACACATTTGATGCTACGCATCTCGTCGGGCGACCGTGGCGCCTATATAGGGGCTGTAGGTACCTGTTTCTGGATAGATAATATATCGTTGGTGTATTAACGGTGTATATTATAGTATAATAGAGCCGGTCTTAAAGTCTCTCGACTTCGGGTTGGCTCTATTTGTGCTTATGCCGAACATAATAAGAAATCGGCACGATGAATCACCGTGCCGACACCAAAAACTATAACCCTATAACAACTGTGAGATAAAAACATGAAGTTTTATTTCATCGATATAACCATCGTATAGGGTGAAAGGTTCATAGGAATGGCCATTTTGTGGAAACAGGGTAGAAATTGGCATAACGCATATCCGCCAAAAATCAACCACAAACAGATGATGCCTGCCGGATAAAAGGGCTTGGCACCGGCCTGACGGAACTTGTCGATACTCGTTTCGGCACCTAAGGCGGTCATGTCCATGGTTAGCAGAAAAAACGGGTTTTTACAGGATTTCACATTTCGGAATCGTTAATTTGGGAAAAATGATATAACTTTGCAGTTTATTACAATAGATTATGGAACATAGACAACCCTATATTGGTCTTACCGACGCACAAGTAGAAGAAAGCCGCCTCAAGAACGGATCGAACGTGCTGACACCCCCCGAGAAAAAATCGGTGTGGTCGCTCTTTCTTGAAAAATTCAAAGATCCTATTATTCGCATATTGTTGATAGCTTTCCTTTTGTCGCTCGCCGTGGCGATATACGAGACCGTGGGCTTGGGACATGATGCTACCGCCTTTTTCGAACCGGTGGGAATATTTGTTGCCGTGATGCTGGCTACGGTAGTAGGCTTCTTTTTCGAATTGAGTGCCAATAAGAAATTTGATATACTCAACCAGGTAAACGACGACCTGCCCGTGAAGGTGATACGCGATGGCGTGATACGTGAAATCTCGAAAAAAGAGGTGGTGGTCGATGATGTGGTGATACTCGAATTGGGCGAGGAGGTGCCGGCCGATGCCGTACTACTCGAAAGCGTGTCGTTGCAAATCAACGAATCGACACTCACCGGTGAGCCGGTCGTGTCGAAAACCACGGTCGAGGCCGACTTCGACCACGAGGCCACCTATCCTTCGAACGAGGTATTGCGCGGTACCACCGTGGTCGATGGTCATGGTATATGCCGTGTGAAAGCCGTAGGCGATAAGACCGAGTATGGCAAGGTGTATGAGGGTTCGCAGATCGAGAACGATACGCAGACACCGCTCAACCAGCAACTCGACGGCCTGGGCAAGCTCATTACCTGCCTTGGTTACTTGATAGCCGCCCTGCTCATCGTGGTTCGTATCATACTGTTTTTTGTGCAAAATCAGTCGCCCGGGGTAGAAGATACCATCGCTTACCTTATACAGACCATGATGATAGCCATCACATTGGTGGTGGTGTCGGTGCCCGAGGGATTGCCTATGAGTATCGTACTATCATTGGCATTGAGTATGAAACGTATGCTCGCTACCAACAACCTCGTGCGTAAAATGCACGCTTGTGAGACGATGGGGGCCGTCACGGTGATATGTACCGACAAAACCGGTACGCTCACTCAGAACCAGATGCGCATACACAAGACCAACTTCTGGGCCTTGCCCGACCAACAGCTGAAACCCGGTGAGGAGCTCAGCGACCTCATACGCGAAGGTATCGCCGTGAATACGACGGCTTACCTTGAAGCTGGCGAAAACGGCAAGCTCAGGGCCATAGGAAATCCTACCGAGGGTGCTCTGCTCTTGTGGCTGCAATCGTGTGGAGAGGATTATCTCGCCTTGCGTGAGAATGCTCGGATTATAGACCAATTGACCTTCTCGACCGAGCGAAAATATATGGCTACAATCGTGCAATCGCCCGTGCTTGGTAAGAAGATATTGTATGTAAAAGGTGCTCCCGAGATTGTATTGGGCGAAAGTTCACGTGTGATAACCGATACCGGAGTAGTCAATGCCGACGCCTATAAGTCGGCTGTCGATGAGCAACTTCTTGCCTATCAGTCGCAAGCTATGCGTACCCTCGGATTTGCTTATCAGGTACTCGACGATGATACCCCGCACTTCCACGAGGGCCGTCTATATAATGTCGATCTCACCTTTATCGGTATCGTGGCCATATCCGACCCCGTGCGGGCCGATGTGCCGGCAGCCATACAGTCGTGCCTCGATGCCGGTGTGGCCGTGAAGATAGTGACCGGCGATACCCCGGGAACAGCGCGAGAGATAGGTCGTCAGATAGGTTTGTGGTTGCCGGGCGATGGAGAAAAGAATATTACCACCGGTGTGGAGTTTGCCGCTATGAGCGACGAAGAGCTGTTGCAACGCCTCCCCGATATAAAAATCATATCACGTGCCCGCCCCATGGACAAAGAACGCCTCGTGCGTACCCTGCAACGTATGGGGCAGGTCGTAGCCGTCACCGGTGACGGAACCAACGACGCACCGGCCCTCAATGCCGCACAAGTGGGCCTGTCGATGGGCGATGGTACCACGGTGGCCAAGGAGGCCAGCAGCATCACCATTCTCGACAACTCGTTCCATAGTATCACTCGTGCCGTGATGTGGGGTCGCTCACTCTACCAGAATATACAACGCTTCTTGCTGTTCCAGATGACGATAAACGTTGTGGCTTGTCTCATCGTGTTTATCGGTACATTCTTCGGCACACAGTCGCCGCTTACTGTGACACAGATGTTGTGGGTGAACCTTATCATGGATACCTTTGCCGCCATGGCGTTGGCCTCACTGCCTCCCAATGAGCGAGTGATGCAGGACAAGCCCCGTAAGCAGACCGACTTCATCATCACCCGCCCCATGGGTGTGAGAATAGCCCTTATCGGCGGATTTTTCGTGTGCGCGTTGTTGTCGTTGCTTTACTATTTCAACCATTACGACGTGACCACCATGGCACAGGTGTTTACCCTCGACGCGCCACAATCGGCAGAGGCGTTATCTTTATCGTCCTTTGAGCTTACGGCATTCTTCACGGTATTTGTGCTGTTCCAGTTCTGGAATATGTTCAATGCAGCCGCTTTCCATTCCAAGAAGATATTTGTGGGTGGAAGTGCAACATTCCGAGGCGTATTGGCCGGAATCCTTGCCGGACAGTGGTTGATAGTGACCTTCGGCGGAAAGATGTTCAGTGTGGTACCGCTCGATGTGATGGAATGGGTGTATATCCTCGCGCTGACGTTGAGTATCTTTATACTCGGCCTGCTCTATCGTGCAGTAGCCCGCCTGTTCAAAATCAATTTCTAAGGATTTTATCGTTCAAATATAGAATAGGAACGCACGAGCCGTTGGCGAAAACCGACGCGCTAAAACGTAGGACCGTTTAGACCAAGCGTCCGCTGTATGAAATTATTAGTGTCCGATAAAAATACGACTTAGTGTTTTTAAGATTTCATTATGCCATCGGCATAAGACATTTTTCCTTACAGAATACTCTTACGCTCGGCATAATCCATACAAGTATGGTTCTGCTCTCGCTTATCGAGTATTACAGCC
>JAFTRN010000003.1 GCA_017462265.1 Coprobacter sp.
AGGGCAATATCACCGAGGTGCACCACAAATTCAGATTGAGCGCTTCCCGCTCATCGAAATTACAATCGTAACCGAGGGCACGCTATCGCTAAGCCCTCGGCTACTCAAATTCGGCCCATTCGGGCAGATATTGTGATATACAATAATCGATTACCTAACGGCAATCTTTTTACAACACAAACTCAAGCCCCTCTTTTTATTTTATCGCATAAATTATCTTAAATCATAGATTTCCGAAGATTTTTAAAATCTTTATCGGACACCAATAAATTTTTATAGATTAATAAAAATCTGTAATTTAGCCCCTTCCTCGATGGCGTTTGAACTGAGTTTGTTCCATTTAATGATGTCGCCAATTTTTACATTGTATAGAGTCGCGATAGATTGTAGGGTTTCATTTTTCTTTACTTCGTGGAAAAATAATAAAGTGTTATTTTGTTGATTGTTTATCTGTGGGGCCGGGCTATAGTCGCTTTGGGATTCACTTCCTTTGTCGAGATAAATAGGTGTCCCTTCGACGATATAAGCCGATTGTCCATACAAAATAGCCCACCAATTTTTACTTTTTACAACACCATCTACGAGACCGACGGCACCTGGATATTGTTCTATGGCTCGGTCGATTGCTTCTTTCATGTTGGGGGACCCTAATGGAAAATATAGAAGGGTATGGGATCGATCTTCGCCTTTAACCCGTGTGGTTGCTTTTTTCAAGTTTGCAAAATTGTCTGTAATAGGAACATTTTTAGTTGATATGACTGTAAAGTCAACCAATCGATGTGCGCAACTGCTCATTGATACCATCAATGTTAAAATGCTGCTGTAAAAAATGATTTTTTTCATGTGGGTAAAAATTTTAGAATTTGCGCAAAGGTATATATTATTAATCTATTGAGAAAGATTTTTTGTATAATTTTATAAAAAAACGGCCTCAATTAGGGGTTGAGGTCGTCTATGTCTAAATCGAAATCAAAATCGAAATTGTCGTCGGGTATTGCGCCGAAATAGCTTTCATCGGTAAATTGTTTCAACATGCGGCCGTCGCGTTTGGTGGGACGCCCGGTACCCTTTTCCCGATTTACAAAACCGCTGAGGCGTATCATTTCTATCAACTCGTATTGCTCGGGTGGGGTTATGTTTTCGAGATATTGCGGTACGAGTTTTGCTCCCATACGATTTTCGGCGAGAGCCAGTACTCTGAATGAATAGGTGATGGGCGGTTTGCGCACCTCTATTATTTCTCCCTCTTGTATGGCACGCGAGGGCTTTACGCTTGTGCCACCGATGGATATACGTCCTTTTTTACAGGCTTCGGTGGCAATGGTGCGAGTTTTGAAGATGCGGGTGGCCCACAGGAATTTGTCTATTCTTACTTCCCCTTTTGGCATGGCTATTTGTTGTTGAATCGGTTCATGGCAATGTTGATGCCGGCCAGGCAGAATTCTTTGACTATTTCACCGGCACGTTCGAGTTTGGCAGGAAGTTGTTCCTCCTCCTCGGGAGGAAATAGGCCCAATACGAAATCGATCTGTCCTCCGCGTGGGAAGTCATTGCCTATGCCGAAACGCAACCGGGCGTAGTTGTCGCTACCGAGTATCTGTTGTATGTGCTTGAGACCGTTATGACCGGCATCGCTGCCGCGGGGTTTCAGTCGCAATGTGCCGAAAGGCAGGGCCAGGTCATCGACCACGACCAGCATATTTTCGACCGGGATATTCTCTTTCTGCAACCAATAGCGCACGGCATTTCCGCTCAGATTCATATAGGTCGAGGGTTTCAGTAAGGTCAAGACGTGTCCTTTGAGGCGCATTTGGGTTACAAATCCGTAACGTTTGTCCTCAAAAACGAGATTGGACGCCTTTGCGAGGGCGTCCAATACTCTGAAACCTATGTTGTGTCGGGTATCGGCGTATTCATCACCGATATTACCCAATCCTACAATCAGGTATTTCATGCAGCTTTATGGATATTATTTACCACTTTTTGCAGCGGCACCACGAGCGGCACGAGTCAGTTTCACTGCACATACAACGGCGTTCTTGGCATTCATGATTTCAAGACCATCGAAGTGCAATTCGCCAACTTGCATGGTTTTACCCAATCCCAAGTTATCGACGTTGATAACCATTTTTTCGGGGATATTGCTGTAGATGGCTTTTACTTTGAGCTTTCTCATTTCGAGGCTCAATTTACCACCGGCTTTCACACCTTCGGAGTGTCCTTCGAGGGCAACGGGTACTTCCATTACGACGGGTTTCTTGTCGTTTACTTCGAGGAAGTCCATGTGTAAGATTTTTTCTTCTACCGGGTGGAATTGTATGTCTTTAACAACTGCCATCACTTTCTTTTCGCCGATAGTGAGATCTACAGCGTAGATTTCGGGAGTCCACACGAGTTTACGTACGGCATTGAACGATACGGTAAAGTCGGTTACGATAAGACCTTTGTTGTTTCCGATTTCAACGATTTTCTCACCTTCTTTCAAGGTGCCGGTGTAGGGGAGGGTGAATACTTCACCGCCATTCAATACGGCGGGAATCAACTCTTCTTTGCGCAATGCTTTTGCGGCTTTCTGGCCCAGTGTGGTTCTGGGGGTTCCTTGTAATTGGAATGTTTTCATTGTGTTTTGTTTTTGTGTTACTCAAAATTAAGATTTTCAGCTTCTTAATTTCCCATCGCACGGAATACTTAAAAAAGCACCGCAAAGGTACGGCTTTTATCTGTATTTCAAAAAGTTTTTCACTCTTTTTTTAGACTCTCTTTGCGCAATAGGCTTGTTTATTCCCTTTGCTAATGTGAAAAATACTTCTTTTAATTTTTTTTGCTTAGTGGCGGGAGGGGAATATTTTTCGCAGGGTGTCGGCGGTGCGGGCTACAACGATGTAGCGTGGTTTTTTCCATGCTTTGGCTGCCTTGCTGTACAGATCGTCTATTTCGTGGGGCATTTCGTCGGTCTCAAATAGTATCTCACCCGGCGAGAAACTGCTGAATATCTCGGGGTTGTGTCGGGTGCCAATGCTGAGTAGCAGGCCTTCCCGTGCTAATTGCAGGGCTTGCCGGGGCTTGCCTCTGAAACCATGTACTATCCACGCCTGTGTGGGGCGATATTGTCGGCGTAGGGCTATCAGCGTGTCAAAAGCCTTTACGCAATGTATGATGAGAGGTTTTTCCACGCTCTCTGATAGGGAGATATGTTTCTCAAAGAGCTCTTGTTGCAGGCTCGGTAAGATGTTGCGTGTCGTGTCTATACCACATTCCCCAATGGCGACAACCTGGGGCAGATGTGCCAATCGGGCGATTTCGGCCCAATCGTCGTGGGTGTATTTGCCACTTTCGTAGGGGTGTATGCCAACGGAGAAATGTCTGTCGGGGTGGTCGTTGATGATCGAAACCGGGTATCGGGGATAGGGGTTGCAGATGGAGTAGTGTCGCGAGTCGTCGGGTGTGAGCGCGTGGGTGTGCATATTGTAACGAGTGGTATCGGGTACGGGGTCGTATCCATATCCACCCCAAGGGTGGCATCGCCCTATGCGTTTTATGCCCAGCCACAGTCCGAGTACAGGCCCGTGCCGACGTATAGCCTCTATGGCATATTGCGAGCAGGTGGGGGTGTATCGGCAGGTAGGTGGTTTTAATGGGGAGATACACGCCCGATAGAAGTAGATGGGAAGTAGCAGTATTCCCGAGATGAGCCGGCACAAGAACTGTTTCATGGCAAGAGGCTTAGAGGAGGGGGCTATTGGGTATCGGGGGTGGTCGGAATCACTTTGCTCACCAGTTTGTCGAGCAACTCTTTTATTTTCTGCTCTATGACGTGGTAGGGCAATATTTCTTTATCGAGATAGATAATGGCCATGTCGAGGGTGAGCCCGGCCGATTGTAACGGGGTGTTCAGCCGGCTTTTATTCAGGCGGAATGCCTCTTTGGTGCACCGGCGCAGACGGTTGCGCTTTACCGCGCGCTTGAATCGTTTTTTGGGTATGCTCACCAGTATGGCGGTAGGCGCGTCGGCGCGGTTATCGAATATGCGATATACGACGCGAAACGGATATATGACAAACGACTTGCCCTCGGCAAAAAGTTGGCTTACGCGAATCTCTCCGCGTAAACGTTCATCGTGAGTAAGTCGGTTGTCGTGTGTCATCAGCATTAGAAAAGAACACCTTGCCGTCACTCACCACCGAGAGTGGTTGTTTGTGGCAAGGTGTGGGTATGACGATTGCGAAAAAGCGTGAGCCTATTTTTTCGCGGTTTTGGTTTGCTCTTTCAGGTACAAGTCGAGGGCGGAGGTCATCGACGGAGCCTCGGGGCGCGGGGCTTCTATGTCGAGACGCAGACCGGCATTGATCACGGCTTTGGCGGTCGTGGGGCCGAAACAGCCTATTCTTATGTCGCCTTGCTCGAAGTTGGGGAAGTTTTTCAACAACGATTGTATGCCGGCCGGGCTGAAGAAGATGAGCATATCATAGTCGAACGGCTCGTCGGGGGCGAAATCGTTGCTTACGGTGCGATACATCACGGCCTTGGTGTAGGTGATTTTCGACTTGTCGAGCATCGGATACTCGCCATTGCTCACGTCCGAAACGGGCAACAAGAATTTTTCTTTGCAATGCTTGTTGAGAGAGGGAATGAGGTCGTCGAGCTTGCCTGTCGTGCCGAAGAATATCTTACGTTTGCGGTAAACGGTGTATTTTTGCAAGTAGAGGGCTATGGCCTCGGTGGTGCAAAAATATTTCATCGTTTCGGGTATTGTCACACGCAGGCTCTCGCACATTTCGAAGAAGTGGTCGATCGCTGTGCGAGCCGTAAATATTACGGCGGTAAATTCCGATAACGATATTTTTTGTTGGCGGAATTCTTTTGAAGAAAGTCCCTCTACTTTGATAAAAGGACGGAATACCACCTCGACTCCATATTTCTGTGCGATGTCGAAGTAGGGCGATTTCTCGGACGTCGGTTTGGGCTGAGAAACAAGTATTTTCTTGATTTTCAACACTGTATAATTTTTATTGGTTCGTGTACAATTACTTATATAAGCCCTATTGCGTCTGCAATGAGTAGTAACGGGGCTATTTCGAGGGTGCAAAGGTACAAAATAAAGTAAAGTAAACCTCTAAAATCTTGTAAAAAAAGTTTTACACCTTTGATAATAAAGAGTATGCGGACGATAAAATATAGGCCTATGGTGATGTATATGGCCCATGCTCCCGATTGTGGTAGGTAGGCCGATAGAGGCACGAGAGGAAACAATCCGAGACCAAGAATGAGGTGGAGTATAATGTGCTGGTCGCACCATTCGCGTCCGCGCATATCGGGCGCGAACAGTCCTGCCAATAGCGAGTAGATGCCTTGTTGCAATAGGAAATAGAGCGCGAATGGTAATGCTAATAGTAGCGCGTTCGTGGCAAAACCACCCCTGATAGGTAATGACATACCGAATGTGTAGAATGCGATGGCGGCAATCGTACCCTCGACGAGGAAGGTGTAGAGTAGGAATGTGTTGCGTACACGTGCGCTGTAGCCTATCAAGTGCTTGCTGTGGTTGTGCTCGCGAGTGTAGAAGGTATCACCGTCGCTCTGCCACGAAAATATTTTTTTACGATGTATTATGAAAAAAAATGAGAGTGAGAGTTCTATGAGCAGAAGCAGAAACAGCCCGTTGTCTTTGAAGGGTAATTCTTCGGCAACGTGTGACGCATATAGGCCCTCTTGCAACTCGATGACGGGAGTTGTCGATAGGGGTATGCTGTCGGTGTGGCAACTATCGGTCGTGATGAGGGGGCTATATCCCGATGTGTCGGCAGTACACGCCACTATCGTATCGCCCGAAACTGCGAGGTGCAGGCTGTCGGTGTCGGCAACCGATTGATGGGTAGAGTCGGGCAGGAAGGTCATATCACGGCAAGTTTACTCAGTTTTCCGCTCCAATCGGGGGCGGTAAACAAGGCTTCGACAGCCTCTTCGGGGGTAGAGGCCACGCACCACATGGCACGGTGCTCGGGGCGCATGAAATGTTCGTCGATGGCGCGTTCGAGCATCATCAGCAGCGGGTCGTAGTAGCCGTCGATGTTGAGTAAGACTATCGGTTTCAGATACAGCCCCAGCTGTTTCCATGTGATGATTTCGAGTAACTCCTCGAAAGTGCCGCAGCCACCGGGTAGGGCTATGACGGCATCAGACAGCTCGGCCATACGCTCTTTGCGACGATGCATATCGGGGGTGATTTCTATCTCGGTGAGGGAAGGGTGGCACCACCCGTTTTCGCACATAAATCGGGGAATCACCCCGGTGATATTCCCCCCATCAGCCAGTATCGTGTCGGCGAGTGTGCCCATCAGACCCTGTGCGCCGGCTCCGTAGATACATCTGATGCACCGCTCAGCAAGTTGCTTGCCGAGCGCCTTTGCCGCCTCGAAATATTTCGGAGCTATGCGCGAACTTGATGCGCAATATACACACACCGAGTGTATTTCTCTCATAGAATGTACTATTAATAGGCTTTACGATACGAGATGGTTTTTCTCTTGTTTTGAGAAACTGTGATAGCAACTCAAAGAGGCTTCTTATACGTTGAACAGGAAGTGCATGATATCGCCGTCTTGCACGACATATTCTTTGCCTTCGATATTGATTTTACCCACTTCTTTGCAGGCCGATTCCGAGCCCAGCGCGATATAATCGTCGTATTTGATGACGTTGGCGCGGATAAATCCTCGCTCAAAGTCGGTATGTATCACACCGGCACATTGTGGCGCTTTCCACCCCTTGTGGTAGGTCCAGGCGCGCACTTCGGGTTCGCCGGCAGTAAAGTAGGTCTCGAGGTTGAGCAGTTTGTAGGCGGCACGAATGAGACGCGACACACCCGACTCCGAAAGTCCTATTTCGTTGAGGAACATTTGACGCTCCTCGTAGGTGTCGAACTCGGCGATTTCCGACTCTATTTTGGCGGCAACAATCAATATCTCGGCATTCTCGTCTTTCACGGCCTCACGCACTTTATCTACATAGGCGTTTCCGTTTACGGCGCTCGCTTCATCTACGTTGCATACATACATTACCGGCTTGTTGGTGAGCAAGAACAGGTCGTGAGCCACCTTTTGCTCGTCTTTGGTCTCGAACGTCACAGTGCGAGCGGCTTTACCCTGTTCGAGAGCCTCTTTGTATCGGCTCAATACTTCGTAAGTGAGTTTTGCGTTTTTATCGCCACCGGTTTGGGCCTGTTTCTGCACTTTGCTTATGCGACTGTCGATGGTTTCAAGGTCTTTTATTTGCAACTCATAGTCGATGATTTCTTTGTCTCTTACGGGATCTACGCTGCCATCGACGTGGGTAATGTTGTCGTCGTCGAAACAGCGCAATACGTGCAGTATGGCATCGGTTTCGCGTATATTGGCGAGAAACTTGTTGCCGAGGCCTTCGCCTTGGCTGGCACCCTTCACGAGTCCTGCGATATCTACGATTTCCACGGTGGTGGGAACGATGCGTTGGGGGTGTACCAGCTCGGCGAGTTTGTTCAGTCGCTCATCGGGTACGGTGATTACGCCCACATTGGGCTCTATGGTGCAGAAAGGGAAATTGGCCGATTGCGCTTTGGCGTTCGACAGACAGTTGAAAAGTGTTGATTTGCCGACGTTGGGTAGGCCGACGATACCGCATTGTAATGCCATTATATATCGTTTTTATAGTTATACTAAAGTAAAGAATATACTTGTCGTAGATGCCTTGTCTTGGACCGAAGGGCTCCGACTTATTTACGAGTTGCAAAAGTACAAAAAAACTTGATATGGTAAAAAACTCTTTCTCTATGATTTATCCTATATAGAAAAATATAATGCATTGAGAAAATGAGATGATAAAAAATCACCTCCTACAATGGATTAGAGGAGGTGATGTGGTATGTGTTTGATAGTATCAGAATTCAACACCCAAACGGAGACTTAAACCATGTGCCACACATTTGACGTTTACATCGTATTCGTAACCATATTCGTCGTAGTAATAGCCGGCGCTGAGCTCTTGTATGAGGTTGTAGCCGAGTGCGGTATTCATATAAACGCGTTTGCCAACTTGAAAACTTACACCGAATGTGGGGTTGAAATAGAAGCCGGGATTTATTTTTTCCGAATATTTACCACCTAATGCGTAGCCTAATTTTACGCCCAAGAATGGTGTGGTGCTTTTGTCCAAGAAATAGCTTCTGAAATCGGCAAATATGGGGAGTTTTACGCATCGGCCGGCAGCCATATAATCGATACCGATACCGCCGCCGAAAAATATGTGGGGTGAAAATTGATGGCCGTGTGATGTGTGAATACTGAATCCGCCTTTGTCTGTAAATTTTTCAGACCCTAAATCGAAAGTTTCTCCTCCGATATCCATTTTTATTCCGCCCAACCGGAAATTGATAATAGCTCCGGTTTCGACAAAACCACGATACCCCTGTGCAAATGCAATGTTTGTAATACCAATAAAGATGGTGATGATAAGAATGATTCGTTTCATAATATATGTATTTATATGATGCAAAGATATTAAATAATAGATATAATGGAAAGGTTTAGTAAGAAAATTTATGAAAAATATTGGATTTGATAAAAACAAAATCGTGTGATAAAAGAGATGTCGCGTGCCTCACGGCACACGACATCGAGGGGAATAAAAAAATGAGGGAATGTGTAAGGTTTGAAACCGGTTGAATTTCTTAAATAGAAATCTGAACGGTTTCTTAGTTTTTGCGGTAGTAAGCCATGTCGTTGATGTCGAACGACTCGATGAATGCGGCGTTGCGACGAACCTCGGCTTCGGCATAGCGAGTATAGACCTCGGCCGATGTGCGGAACGACTCGTTGCGCTCGGTGTCGAGTATCAACAAGTGGCTCATGATGATGTGACCGGCCATCTCTACCATACGACGGGCTTGGAAGTCGATATACTCGTTGTCCTTGCTCGCGGTAACCTTCTCTACGGCTTGTTCGTAGAGGGCGGTGAGGGCTTTCAGTCGGGTACGCAAGTTTTGCAGGTCGCCCGATACGGGCTGTTCCTCATAGAAGTGTATCATATTGAGGTAAGTACCGGTGGTGACGTGGCGTATGGCGGCAACGACTTGCAACTGTGTGGTACCTTCGTAGATAGAGGTGATGCGGGCGTCGCGATAGATGCGTTCGCACGCGTAGTCTTTCATGAATCCCGAGCCTCCGTGTACTTGCACACAATCGTAGGCATTCTGGTTACAGAATTCACTGCTCATACCTTTGGCCAGCGGTGTGAAAGCATCGGCTTGGCGTTGGTAGCGTTTCATCTCGTCGCGTTCCTCTTTTTCGAGCTTGCGCTCTTTCGATATATCTTCGAGGGTTTTGTACATATCTACAAAACGAGTTGTCTCGTAGAGGAGCGAACGAGAGGCGTCGAGTTTGGCCTTCATCATGGTAATTATTTCCGATACGGCCGGGAATTCGATGATGGCTTTGCCGAATTGACGACGTTCGCGAGCGTATGCGAGGGCTTCGCGGTAAGCGGCTTCAGACACACCTACCGATTGAGCGGCGATACCCAGGCGGGCGCCATTCATGAGGGCCATTACATATTTGATAAGTCCCATCTTGCGATCGCCGCAAAGTTCGGCTTTGGCGTTACGGAACACCAGTTCGCAGGTAGGAGAGCCTTTGATACCCATTTTGTTCTCGATACGACGCACGGTCACACCGCCATCGTTGCGGTCGTAGATAAACATCGACAATCCGCGACCATCTTTCGTACCCTCTTCCGAGCGAGCGAGTACGAGGGCGATATGTCCGTCACCGTTGGTGATGAAACGTTTTACGCCGTTGAGGTACCAACAACCATCGGCTTCGCTGTATGTGGCTTTGAGCATGACCGATTGGAGGTCCGAACCGGCATCGGGCTCGGTGAGGTCCATAGCCATGGTTTCACCGGCGCATACACGAGGCAGATAGCGTTGTTTCTGGTCTTCACTGGCAAATTCGTAGATAGTCTCGGCGCAGTCTTGCAGGCCCCAGATGTTTACAAATCCGGCGTCGGCACGGCTCACCATATCGGCTGCCATGATGTAGGGCACGAGCGAGAAGTTGAGTCCATTGTAACGACGGGGGAGCGATATACCCATAAGACCGGCTTTTACAAGGGCATCGAGGTTTTTTACGGTACCTGAGGCGTATTCTACATGTCCATCTACGACACGGGGGCCTTCGTGATCGACGCTCTCGGCGTTGGGCGCGACGATTTCACCGCTGATTTCACCGGCTATTTCCAACACCTTTTCGTAGCTGTCCATAGCGTCTTCAAAATCGAACGGGGCGTAGTCGTACTTCCGGGCGTCGGCATAGTCGCGTTCTTTCAGAGCCACAATCCGCTGCATGAGCGGGTGGGTCAAGTGATGTCTCAAATCACTGTTGTCTGTATAAAAATTGGCCATATTCCTCGGTTATTTACTGTTTTTCTTATAATACTTTATCATTTTGGGCAATACCTCTTCTACGGTGCCGGTGATTACATAGTCGGCTATGGTATTGATAGGGGCGTTGGGATCGCTATTGACAGAGATGATAATAGAGCTGTCTTGCATACCGGCGATGTGCTGTATCTGTCCCGAGATACCGCAAGCGATATAGAGTTTGGGGTGAACGGTCACACCGGTTTGGCCTATTTGGCGTTCATGCTCGGTGTAGCCG
Source organism: Coprobacter sp. (assembly GCA_017462265.1). GTDB lineage: Bacteria > Bacteroidota > Bacteroidia > Bacteroidales > UBA11471 > Caccoplasma. The sequence continues at coordinate 10,689 of JAFTRN010000003.1, forward strand.
GCATCGACGGCGGCACGTGACGCGCCTACTTCGCCACCGATGGCGTCGGCCAAGTCGAAGAGCAGTTTGAAATTCTCTTTCGAGCCTACACCATAACCGCCGGCCACGATGATGGGCGACGATTTGATGTTGATTTTCGATTTCTCCATCTGGCGCTCGATGACCGATACTACGAAGTCGGTATCAGATACATATTTCGATACGTCGAGACGCACGATTTCGCCTTTGTGAGCGGCATCTGCCACCTCTTTTTTCATCACGCCTTCACGTACGGTAGCCATTTGCGGGCGACACTCGGGGTTTACGATTGTTGCTACGATGTTGCCGCCGAAAGCGGGACGTATCTGGTAGAGCAGATTGTCGTAGGTCTTGCCCTCTTTCTTGTCTTCGAACGAGCCTATCTCGAGCGAGGTGCAGTCGGCGGTAAGACCGCTATGCAGTGCCGACGATACGCGGGGACCGAGGTCGCGACCGATGCTGGTAGCGCCCATGAGGCATACTTGCGGTTTTTGTTCTTTGAAGAGGTTGATCAATATCGCAGCGTGGGGTTGAGAGGTATAGGGGTAGAGACGGGCGTCGTCGGCCAAATAGAGCGTATCGACACCATAGGGGAATACTTGGGCTGCCACGCCGTCGAGTTCGTGACCGATGACGAGGGCTTCGAGTTTGCATTGGAGTTGATTGGCCAACGAACGACCTTTGGTGAGCAGTTCGAGACTGACGTCGGCAATAACTCCGTCTTCTATTTCGCAATATACAAATAAATTATTCATATCTTTTCGTTTTGTGTGGCGACCTATGCGGGCCGCGACGGGTTATTATCCGATGGTATGGTTTACAATCAGTTCTTTTATCAGTTCTTCGATATCGCTATCCGATGCGGTGAGTGTTTTGCTCTCTTTGGCTTGGAACACGACGTTTTCGATTTGTTTCACCTTGGTAGGTGAGCCGGCGAGACCTACTTGCGAGAGGTCGGCATCTACATCGGCTACACCCCACTCCGTAAGGTTCAGATAGGGGCGCTCCTCACACAGTGTGCAGAGGTATGCGCTTTCGTCGCCTTGGCGTTCGCTCGGGGTTTTGGCATATTTATATTTCTGTATGGCCTTGGTGTTGCGGGGACGGCAATCGTCGGCGCTACCATTTACCGTGATTACGGCGGGGTAGGGAGCCTCAACGGTTTCTACACCGCGTTCGAGACGACGTTTCACCACTACCTTGCCGTTTTCGGCACTGATTATCTGCTCGGCGTATGTAACTTGAGGTATTCCCAGTTTCTCGGCTACTTGCGGACCTACTTGGGCGGTATCGCCGTCGATGGCTTGACGTCCACCGATTACGAGGTCGAAATCACCGATTTTACGCACAGCGCACGAGAGAGCATAAGAGGTGGCAAGTGTATCGGCACCGGCAAAAGCCCGGTCGGTGAGCAAGTAACCGCCATCGGCACCGCGGAAGAGACCTTCGCGTATAATGTCGGCTGCACGGGGAGGACCCATGGTGAGCAGTTTGATGGTAGTTCCGGGATATTTCTCTTTGAGTTGAAGCGCTTGTTCCAATGCGTTCAAGTCTTCGGGATTGAAGATGGCGGGGAGTGCGGCACGGTTTACCGTTCCGTCGGCTTTCATGGCATCTTTTCCCACATTTCGGGTATCAGGTACCTGCTTGGCAAGTACCACAATTTTTAGACTCATAGGTTATTTGGTTTTATTTTCGGGCATGCCCGAAATATTCAGACTACAAATATAACGATTTTTCTTTGCACAAAATCAAAATATTTGTGCATAATCGTACACAAAAGTTGTTTAATTATGCTTATAGCCTATGTATTGGAATGTGGAGATAGCAATTGTGGTATAAATGGCAAGAGTGCCGATAATCACTTATCGACACTCTCTGAAGTTAAGATATTAGGTATGAAAGATTGTCTGAGATTGTTGGTTGTGCGACTACACGATGCCCTGAGCAAGCATGGCCTTGGCTACTTTCATGAATCCGGCGATATTCGCACCTTTCATATAATTGATGTAGCCGTCGGATTCCGTGCCATATTTCACGCATTGGGTGTGTATGTCGCGCATGATGCCGTGCAAGCGTTGATCTACCTCCTCGGCGCTCCAACTGATGTGCATGGCGTTCTGCGTCATTTCCAGTCCCGACGTGGCCACACCGCCGGCATTTACGGCCTTGCCCGGTCCGTACATGACACGGTTCTTGATGAACAGGTCTATGGCTTCGGGGCGACAACCCATGTTCGAAATTTCGCCTACGCATATCACGCCGTTGTCGATCAGTCGGCGGGCATCGTCTTCGTCGAGTTCGTTCTGGGTGGCGCAGGGGAGAGCGATATCCACTTTTTGCTCCCACGGACGACGGTCGGGGAAGAATTGCACGCCATATTTTTCGGCATATGGTTCTACTATATCGTTGCCCGAGGCGCGTAGTTCGAGCATATAGTCTATTTTTTCACCGCTGATACCGTCGGGGTCGTACACATATCCGTCGGGGCCCGAAATGGTAACAACCTTGGCGCCGAGTTCGGTCGCTTTGGTGGCAGCGCCCCAAGCTACATTGCCAAATCCGCTGATGGCTACGGTCTTGCCTTTCAGCTCGAGACCTCGGGTGGCCAACATTTGTTGCACGAAATAGAGGCCGCCAAATCCGGTGGCTTCGGGACGTATGAGCGAACCGCCGAATTCGAGACCTTTTCCTGTGAAGGTGCCGGTGTGTTCACGCGCCAGTTTTTTATACATACCATACATATAGCCTACTTCTCGGCCACCGACACCTATGTCGCCGGCCGGTACGTCGGTATCGGGCCCTAAATGACGCCATAGTTCCAGCATGAACGCTTGGCAGAATCGCATGATTTCGGCATCGGATTTACCGCGCGGGCTGAAATCGGAACCGCCTTTTCCACCGCCCATAGGCAGCGTGGTGAGCGCGTTTTTGAAGGTCTGCTCGAATCCGAGGAATTTCAGTATCGAAAGGTTTACCGAGGCGTGGAATCGAATACCGCCTTTGTACGGACCTATGGCATTGTTGAATTGCACGCGATAGCCGAGATTTACTTGTACATCACCTTTGTCGTCCACCCAGGGTACTTTGAAGGTGAAAATGCGGTCGGGCTCGACCATACGCTCGATAAGCTTTGCTTTCTCAAACTCGGGGTGTTGATTGTAAACATCTTCGATAGAGAGTAAAACTTCGTGTACTGCCTGCAAATATTCCGGTTCACCGGGGTGTTTGGCAGAAAGGTTGTTCATGATAGCTTGAATATTCATAACTTCAAGATTTAAGGTTCGTGTTTTACTACAACAAAAATACAAAATATATGGAATAAAACAAATGTGTGAGCAAGAATTTTTTAGCAATTTGATATTTTTAAGACTTGCTTTTGCCTGTTTCGGTTTTTGTGGCTCTTTATTTGGAGGATAGTTGGTCTTATGTAATGACAAAATGATAATTTGATTGACGTGCAAACTTACGTTTGTGTTGAAATTATTGGTGCAAATTTTTCTAATATTGTCGGCTAATAATTGATTTCAAAACCGTAATGAATCTCGGGCGGATAACATATATATAATGAATATAGGGGCTATCGCATGGCGACAACCCCTATATCGGATATGGTTTTTAATACGAATTAATCGATTTCTTCGTCGGCTTCGTAACCACCCATTTCGCGGATAGCGTTTTTCAACATTACATATTGTTGGAAGAGGTGGTTGATGGGTACTTCGTTTTGAGTGTAGTCGTGCATCGGGCTCTTGAGGAAGAAGCTGAGGAAGCGTTGAGTACCCCAACGACCGGCACGAGCAGCCAGGTCGCTCAACAATACGAGGTCGAGGCAGAGGGGAGCGGCGAGGATAGAGTCGCGGCAGAGGAAATCGATTTTTATCTGCATGGGATAGCCCATCCAACCGAAGATATCGATGTTGTCCCAGCCCTCTTTGTTGTCGTTGCGAGGAGGATAGTAATTGATACGTACCTTGTGGTAGTAGTCGGTGTAGAGGTCGGGTTGATTTTCGGGAACGAGAATCGATTCGAGAGTAGAGAGCTTACTAACCTCTTTGGTGTGGAAGTTGGCGGGTTCGTCGAGAACCAATCCGTCACGGTTTCCGAGAATGTTGGTCGAGAACCAACCGGCGAGACCGAGACAACGGGTGCCGATGATGGGTGCGAAGCCCGATTTTACGAGTGTTTGACCGGTTTTGAAGTCTTTACCGGCGATAGGCATTTGAGTTTTTTCGGCCATTTCCCACATAGCAGGAATATCTACGGTAGTGTTGGGAGCACCCATAATGAAAGGAGCGCCTTCGGCCAATGCTGCATAGGCGTAGCACATAGAGGGAGCGATGTGCTCTTTGTCGTCGGCCTTCATAGCGGCTTCGAGGGCGGCAAGAGTGCCGTGTACCTCATCGCATACGGGAACATATATTTCGGTAGAAGCTGCCCACAATACTACGATGCGGCTACAGTTGTTTTCGGCTTTGAATTTGCGAATGTCTTCACGTAATTGCTCTACCATATCCCAGCGAGTAGTGCAATCTTTTACATTGGTTCCGTCGAGACGTTTGGCATAGTTGTAATCGAACGCGGCTTTCATCGGTACGATTTTTTCCAACTCGTCTTTTACGGGGTTGATATCTTTTTCTTTCAATACTTCGGCGTTGATAGCAGCGTCATAAGCATTTGCGGGATAAACGTCCCATGCACCAAATACGATATCGTCCAATTTTGCCATCGGTACGATTTCGTCGTAGTGGAGGTATTTTTTATCGGCTCCGCGACCTACGCGGATTTTATCGTATTGGGTCATCGAACCTACGGGTTTCGACAAACCTTTGCGTACCATTAAAACACCAGTCATAAAGGTTGTGGTTACGGCGCCAAGGCCTACGCACAACACACCCAATTTACCGTCTGCCGGTTTTACGTTTGTTTTTTCCATGTCTTTATGAAGTTCTTTTCAATGTTTTTCTTGCGTATCTCCCGCAAAACAATTTGCAATTGCAAAGATACAGTTTTTTTGAATAAAAAATACTTATATCAAAATCTTTTCGTTGATACATTTGTTTCATTTAAGATAAATGCGACAAAAAGAGTATATCAACGGATAAAAAGACCAATATTCAAAATTTCTCCCGACTTTTTTTGAATTGATTTGTTGAGATCGTGATTTTATAGAACTTTGGAGAGCTCAAAAGAAATTGCGGTTACAATTTTTTTTTGAACGAGAAAATCGAAAAAATAGCGATGTGTTTTGAGAATACGACAGAAAACACTACCTTTGCATCGCTTTTGGAAACTCTGCCGTCGAGCAAGTTTCGGAAAAGTGGCCGGTCGGGTAGCTCAGCTGGATAGAGCAACAGCCTTCTAAGCTGTGGGTCCTGGGTTCGAATCCCAGCTCGATCACAAGACGGTGCGACGATTGTTGCATCGTCTTTTTTTGTTTTTGAATTGTCTAATCGTTCATGAAAATTTATTATTGGTGTCCGATAAATATTTTAAAAATCTTCGGAAAACTATGATTTAAGATAATTTATGCGATAAAATAAAAAGAGGGGCTTGAGTTTGTGTTATAAAAAGATTGCCGTTAGGTAATCGATTTTTACAGCCCCGTATAAGCGAGCCGAAGGCGAGCGCAATGCGGG